>NZ_CAXTHK010000029.1:0-48127 GCF_964244045.1 uncultured Jatrophihabitans sp.
GAGGTTTACAACCCGAAGGCCGTCATCCCTCACGCGGCGTCGCTGCATCAGGCTTTCGCCCATTGTGCAATATTCCCCACTGCTGCCTCCCGTAGGAGTCTGGGCCGTGTCTCAGTCCCAGTGTGGCCGGTCGCCCTCTCAGGCCGGCTACCCGTCGTCGCCTTGGTAGGCCATTACCCCACCAACAAGCTGATAGGCCGCGGGCTCATCCCTAGCCAGTAAACCCTTTCCACCTCGGAAGATGCCTTCTGAGGTCGTATCCGGTATTAGCCCTGGTTTCCCGGGGTTATCCCAGAGCTAGGGGCAGATTGCCCACGTGTTACTCACCCGTTCGCCGCTAGGACATCCCTCCCGAAGGAGGGAGCCTCGCTCGACTTGCATGTGTTAAGCACGCCGCCAGCGTTCGTCCTGAGCCAGGATCAAACTCTCCGTGAATGTTTATATGACGACCGACATTGCGAACAACGCCGGAGTGTCGACTCGGAAAGTCACCGTCCTGCGACGGTTTCAATCACTGGTTCATACGAGCTGACTATTTCCTGCATGAGCAGGAAACGGAATTATTTGCTCGATGTACCAAAGGAATCTCTTCCGTGTCCGGCGAACCGGAGCACGAGACGAGAGTTAATAAAATATGGCACTAACTTTCGGCACGCTGTTGAGTTCTCAAGGAGCGGATCCGCACCGTCACGACCGTCTCCGGTCGGTCAGGGGGCAACCTGAAATACGTTACCCGGTTGGTCTCGCGCGGTCAAACACGACCGGCACCACCCAGAACTCCCACTTGGTCGGGGTGCTCTATGAGCAGTACCTCGTGCTTGGGGGCAATCATTCACCCGGCTTCACTAGCTCCGGCCCCTGATCATGCGGTATTGCGTGGGCCCGGTGCAGTTCGTGACTCCGTTGCGCGAACAAGATGAACACTAGCCAGCCCCTAAGCGGGATGCAAACTTGCCCCCCACGCGCAGTTACCCCAGCAAATCCGGGCGTCACGCGAACCCGGCACGCCGGAAACCTGGCGGAAACACCAGGTGGAAAGTTTGTGACCTGGCCCACGACCCCACCGGTATCCGGCGGAACCGGCGCTCACACGAGGCGGGCAGCCTTACGTTTGCCCGAGGTCAGGACGCGACTGATCAGTTGGCTGCGCGGTAGGTCGTAGCTATGCGCCGGGACCGTGACGCCGTCGAGCTTCACCGCGCCCGCGTCGATGTCGCGACGCGCCGCGCTGGAGCTGCCTGCCAGACCGCCGGCAACCAGTAGCGCGGGCAGGTGCACCGGGTCGGTGTCCGGCAGTCCCAGCTCCGGCACCTCGGTCGGGACCTCCCCGCGCTTGAACACCGCGTCGAACCGGCCCTCGGCCGCGGCAGCCGCGTCCGACCCGTGGTAGAGCGAGACGATCGCACGGGCAACCGCTCGCTTCGCCCGGTTGGCGTCCGCTCCCCCGCTGGCGACGGCGCTCTGCAGTTCGTCGACCTCCCGGGGGTGCAACGCCGTGCACAGCCGCGCGTACATGCCGACCACCCCGTCGGGAATGCTCATGAGCTTGCCGAACTGCTCGGCTGCCGGCTCGGCGATCGCGACGTAGTTCCCGAGGGACTTGCCCATCTTTTCGACGCCGTCGGTGCCTACCAACAACGGCACCGTCAACACCGCTTGCGGGGCCTGGCCGCGCGAACGCTGGAGCTCGCGACCGACAAGGTTGTTGAACGTCTGATCGGTGCCGCCGAGTTCGATGTCGGCGCGGATCTCGACCGAGTCAATGCCTTGCAACAAGGGGTAGATGAATTCCGACAAGCTGATCGGCTGTTTGGCCTGAAAGCGGCGGGAGAAGTCGTCGCGTTCGAGCAGCTGGGCGACGGTGACCTGGCGGGTGTAGTCGAGGATGCCGGCAAGGCTCATCGACCCGAGCCAGTCGGCGTTGTTCACCACCTCGGTGCGTTTCTCGTCCAGGATGCGCATGAGCTGGTCGAAGTAGCCCTGCGCGTTGGCTATGACGTCATCGGCGGTCTGCGCCACCCGGGTCGCTGTCCGCCCGGACGGGTCGCCCACCTGGCCGGTGAACCCACCCACGACGAGCACCGCGGTGTGGCCGAGGTCCTGGAACTGCCGCAGCTTGCGCAGCACCACCGCGTGCCCGAGCGTGAGGTCGGTACCCGACGGGTCGATGCCCAGCTTCACGCGCAGCGGCCGGTTCTCGGCCCGCGCAGCGAGCAACCGCTCCACGAGTCCGTCGGCCGGCAGGATCTGCGCCGCGCCGCTGCTGAGGATCTCGTAGGCGTCCCGCAGGTCCGGGGGCAGGTCGGCGCGTGGGTCGCTACTCATCCGTCCAGTCTGCCGGGTGTCGCCGAGCGGTTTCGACTGCCTGCCGTGAACGTCGAGACGGTCGGGTCGCCGGCCAGCCAGAAGCGCCAGGGACGCTCGGTGGCCGTCCGGATGCCGACCCGCGGGCCGCTGACCACGCCCGGGCGTCGGCGCGTCGGTAGGGACTCGACCCGCACCGGAGAGGACGGGTCGCACACATCGACGCCGTTGGTGTCCCGATCGAGGGCCAGGCAGGAGGCGAGCCGTGCCGGCCCCCTTGCCAGGTCGCGTTCGCGGCGCGCAGCCGGTCGACGCGCGAACGCGTGCTCGATACCGCGGATGACCTCCCCTGCTCGCAGCAACACTGCCGACGCGGTGCCATCCGGACCGCACACGACGTTCGCGCACCAGTGCATGCCGTAGGTGAAGTAGCAATACAGATGACCGGGTGGTCCGAACATCACGGTCGTTCTCGGCGTCGGGCCGCGGAACGCGTGCGACGCGGGGTCGTCCGTCCCCTCGTACGCCTCCACCTCGGTCAGCCGGACGGCGACCTCGTGACCGCCGACGTCGGACACCACCACGGCGCCGATCAGCCGGGGCGCGAGCACCAGCGCGGACGGCTCCAGCCGAGCGCGGTCGACGGTCAGGCCTGAGCCCACGCCGCCTGCTCGCGGACGGTGACCTGCAACAGCTCGAGCTGTTCGCGCACCCTGGGCAGCGCGGTGCCGCCGACCGCCGACCGCGAGTCGATCGAGCCGCGAACGGTGAGGACGTCGCGCACTGCGGGGGTGAGGTCGGGCGAGATCGCGATCAGGTCGTCATCGGAGAGGTCGGCGAGCTCGATGCCGCGCTGTTCGCAGGCCCGGACGCATGCCCCCGCCACCTCGTGTGCCACGCGGAACGGGACCCGGCGCCGGACCAGCCACTCGGCGACGTCGGTGGCCAGCGAGAAGCCCTGCGGCGCGAGCGACTCGAGGCGCTCGGTGTCGAAGACGAGGGTGGCGAGCATGCCGCTCATCGCCGGAAGCAGCAGGTGCAGCGTGTCGGCGGCGTCGAACACCGGCTCCTTGTCCTCCTGCAGATCGCGGTTGTAGGCGAGCGGCAGGCCCTTGAGCGTGGCCAGCAGGCCGGCGTGGTCGCCGATCAACCGACCCGCCTTGCCACGCGTCAGTTCGGCGACGTCCGGGTTCTTCTTCTGCGGCATGATCGAGCTGCCGGTGGAGTACGCGTCGTCGAGGGCGACGAAGGAGAACTCCTTGGTGGCCCAGAGGATGACTTCTTCTGCGATCCGCGAGAGGTCGACGGCCAGCATCGCGCAGACGAACGAGAACTCGGCCACGACGTCGCGGGCCGCGGTGGCGTCGATCGAGTTCTCGCTGGGCCCGTCGAAGCCGAGCTCGGCGGCTACAGCGGCCGGGTCGAGGCCGAGCGACGACCCGGCGAGCGCACCGGCGCCGTAGGGGCTGCGGGCCGCGCGGGCGTCCCAATCCCGCCATCGCGCGACGTCGCGCGTCAGCGCCCAGCAATGCGCGAGCAGGTGGTGGGACAGCAGGACGGGCTGGGCGTGCTGCAGGTGGGTGCGCCCGGGCATGGCCACGCCGAGGTGCGCGCGCGCCTGGCCCGCGAGCGCCTCGACGACGTCCAGCACACCGCGGGCCAGGGCACGGGCCTCGTCACGCAGGTACATCCGGATCAACGTGGCGATCTGATCGTTGCGTGACCGGCCGGCTCGCAACCGGCCGCCGAGGTCGACCCCCACGCGATCCAGGAGGCCGCGTTCAAGCGCGGTATGCACGTCCTCGTCGGCGGGGACGGGTCCGAAGGTGCCGGCGACGACGTCGTCCTCGAGCCTGTCAAGCCCGCCGAGCATGCCGGCGAGCTCCTCGTCGGTGAGCAGGCCGGCTGAGTGCAGCACCCGGGCGTGCGCGCGCGATCCGGCGAGGTCGTGCCGGGCGAGACGCCAGTCGAAGTGAGTCGACAGCGACAACGCGGCGAGCGCGTCGGACGGCCCACCGGTGAAGCGACCGCCCCAGAGCGCGGCCGTTCCTGCCTGGGCTTCGGTGGCCGGATCAGTCATTGCCGCTCTCCATGGCGGCGTGATCGAGCACCACCTCGTCGGCTCCCTCTCGGGCGCCGGAGGCGATCTCGTCGGCCCCGCCCGCGGTGAGACCGCCTCGCTCGAGGTCGCCGAACAGGTACGTGCGACCGAGCAGGATCTCGGACTGGCCGGCGTATTGCTCGAGCTTGGCGCGCGAATCGGCGATGTCGAGGTTGCGCATGGTCAGCTGCCCGATTCGGTCGACGGGACCGAAGGCAGCGTTCGCGGTCCGCTCCATCGACAGCTTGTCCGGGTGGTAGCTGAAGCTTGGGCCGCGGGTGTCGAGCACCGAGTAGTCCTCGCCGCGGCGCAGTCGCAGCGTCACCTCGCCGGTGACCAGCGACGCCACCCAGCGATAAATGGATTCGCGCAGCATGAGCGCCTGCGGGTCGAGCCAGCGGCCCTCGTAGAGCAAGCGGCCGAGGCGGCGCCCCTCGCTGTGATAGTTCGCGATGGTGTCCTCGTTGTGGACGGCGTTGAGCAAGCGCTCGTAGGCGATCCAGAGCAGCGCCATTCCGGGCGCTTCGTAGATGCCGCGGGACTTGGCCTCGATGATGCGGTTCTCGATCTGGTCGGACATCCCCAACCCGTGGCGTCCGCCGACGGCGTTGGCCTGCTGAACGAGTTCGACCGGGTCGTCATAGTGGACGCCGTTGATCGCCGACGGGCGACCGGCGTCGAAGCGGACCGTGACGTCTTCGGCGTCGATGGCGACCTCGGGGTCCCAAAAGCGCACGCCCATGATCGGCTGGACGGTCTCGAGCGACGTGTCGAGGTGCTCGAGGGTCTTGGCCTCGTGCGTCGCCCCCCAGATGTTGGCGTCGGTGGAGTACGCCTTCTCCGAGCTGTCGCGGTAGGGCAGGTCGTGCTCCACGAGCCACTGGCTCATCTCGGCCCGGCCGCCCAGCTCGGTGACGAAATCGGCGTCCAACCAGGGCTTGTAGATACGCAACGACGGGTTGGCCAGCAACCCGTACCGGTAGAAGCGCTCGATGTCGTTGCCCTTGAACGTCGAGCCGTCGCCCCAGATGTGGACGTCGTCCGAGCGCATCGCCCGCACCAGCATGGTGCCGGTGACGGCCCGGCCGAGCGGGGTGGTGTTGAAATAGGCACGGCCGGCGGAGCGGATGTGGAAGGCGCCGCACGCAAGCGCGGCCAGCCCCTCTTCGACGAGCTCCCGGCGGCAATCGACCGCCCGCGCGATCTCGGCGCCGTACTGCCGGGCCCGGTCAGGGACGGTCGAGATGTCGGTCTCGTCGTACTGGCCGATGTCGGCGGTGTACGCGCACGGCACGGCGCCGCGCTCGCGCATCCACGCGACGGCCACGGAGGTGTCGAGCCCACCGGAGAAGGCGATGCCGACGCGTTGGCCGGCCGGGAGAGACGTCAGGACCTTGCTCATGGTTGGTGCGTCTCCAAGGGATCGGCGTGCGGGCGGGCCAGGTCGAGCAGGTGGTCGGCGAGGGCCGCGCCACCATCCGGTGCCCGGCTGATGACCAGGATCGTGTCATCGCCGGCCACCGTGCCCAGCACCTCGGGTATCCGGGCGCGGTCGAGGGCGCTGGCCAGGAAGTCCGACGCGCCCGGAGGCGTGCGCAGCACCACCAGGTTGGCGCTGGCCTCGGCGCTGACGAGCAGCTCGCCGAGCATCCGGGCCAGACGGTGTGGCGGATCGTCGTCGACCGAGCGATTGACGAGCGGTGAGCCGTCCTCGGGGATGACGTACGCGGGGGCGCCGCCGTCGGCCGGCCGAAGCTTCACCGCGCCGAGCTCATCGAGGTCGCGCGACAAGGTGGCCTGGGTGACGTGGACGCCTGCCGCGTCGAGCAGCACTGCGAGCTCGGCCTGCGAACGGACGGTGTGTTCGGCGATGACAGAGACGATCCGGGCGTGCCGGGAGGCCCTCGTGGGCGCGCCGCGTAGGGCGCGCACGTCGCTCATACGGAGCGCTCCAATAGAAAGGCCAGCAGCGCCTTCTGGGCGTGCAGGCGGTTCTCGGCCTCGTCCCACACGACACTGCGCGGGCCGTCCAGAACCTCGGCTGAAATCTCCTTGCCCCGGTAAGCGGGCAGGCAGTGCAGCACGATGGCGTCGGACGCCGCGTGTTCCAGGCTGTCGGCGGTCACCGCATAGGGCAGGAACGGCGCCTCACGTGCGTCCTTCTCGGCCTCCTGGCCCATCGAGACCCAGGTGTCGGTGACGACGACGTCGGCGCCGTCGAGTGCCTTCTCGACGACGTCGGTGACGGTGATCGAGGCGCCCGTGCCGGCGGCGATCCGTTCTGCGTCGGCAACGATGCGCGGGTCCGGTTGATACTCCGGCGGTCCGGCCAGGCGCACGTCCAGGCCCGCCGCCGCGGCGCCCAGCAGGTAGGAGTGCGCCATGTTGTTGGCCGCGTCGCCGACGTAGGCAAACGAGAGTCCGGCAAGGTGCCCCTTGTGCTCGCGGACGGTCTGCAGATCGGCGAGGATCTGGCACGGGTGGAACTGGTCGGTGAGCGCATTGATCACCGGGACAGGGCTGAGCGCGGCCATCTCCTCGATGCTGTCCTGGCCGAAGGTGCGCCACACGATCGCCGCGACCTGCCGGGAGACGACGCGGGTGACGTCAGCGATCGACTCACGTTGACCGATTCCGGCGAGGCGCCCGTCGACCACGACCGGCTGACCGCCGAGCTCGCTGATGCCGACCGAGAACGACAGTTGGGTGCGCAGCGTCGGCTTGTCGAAGATCAGC
The DNA here is from genome assembly GCF_964244045.1 of uncultured Jatrophihabitans sp. NCBI lineage: Bacteria > Bacillati > Actinomycetota > Actinomycetes > Jatrophihabitantales > Jatrophihabitantaceae > Jatrophihabitans > uncultured Jatrophihabitans sp. Next base: position 7,142 of record NZ_CAXTHK010000029.1, read on the forward strand.
GCGACGGCCTGCGGCCCGGCGAGCGGGCGGTAGCGGTGCCGGTCGGCCTTCATCTCGTCGGCAAGGTCGAGAACGGCCAGCAGTTCGTCCGGCGCGAGGTCGTCGTCGCGCAGGAAGTGTCTAGGCACCGGACACCTCGGCCAACGCGGCGGCGAACAGCGGTACCGCCTCGTCGACCTCGGCCTCGGTGGTGATGAGCGGCGGGGCCAGCCGGATGGTGTCTGGACGGACGGCGTTGACGAGCAGGCCGTGGGCCCGCGCGGCCTGCTCGACGGCGGGTGCGTGCGCGCCGTCGAGGCCGACGCCGAGCCAAAGACCGGAGCCACGGACCTCGGTGATCAGTGGGCTGTCGAGTGAGCCGAGCGCATCCGCGAGGTGCTGGCCGACCCGCTTGACCTGGTCGAGCAGCTGTTGGTCGGCGATGGTGTCGAGCACGGCCAACGCCGCTGCGCACGACACCGGGTTGCCGCCGAAGGTGCTCCCGTGATCGCCCGGTGCGAAGAGCTCGCCGGCAGCCCCGATGCCGAGGCAGGCGCCGATCGGCAGCCCGCCGCCAAGGCCCTTGGCGAGCGTGATCACGTCAGGACGCACGCCCTCGGCCTGGCTGGCGAACCAGTTGCCGGTGCGGCCGATGCCGGACTGCACCTCGTCGACGATCATGAGCGCGCCAGCGGCGTCGCAGAGGGAGCGGACGCCGGCCAGGAACCCCGACGGCGGTGGCACGATGCCACCCTCGCCGAGGGTCGGTTCGACGATGACGGCGGCGGTCGTGTCGTCGACGGCGGCCGCGAGCGCGTCGAGGTCGCCGTAGTCGACGAACACGACCGGACCGGGCAGCGGCGCGAACGGCTCGCGCTTCGCCGCGTTGCCCGTGACCGACAGTGCGCCGAGGGTGCGGCCGTGGAAGCTGCTCGTGCAGGAGACGATCGTGCTGCGGCCGGAACGGTTGCCGTGCAGGCGAGCGAGCTTCAGCGCGCATTCGTTGGCCTCGGCACCGCTGTTGGCAAAGAACACCCGCGCCGGCATCCCGAGCAAGTGCACGAGGCGCTCGGCCAACGTGATGCCCGGTTCGTGCATGACCAGGTTGGACGTGTGCGCCAACTTGCCGACCTGCTCGGTGACCGCGGCGACGATGGCCGGGTGGGCATGCCCGAGAGCCGACACCGCAATGCCGCCGACGAAGTCGAGGTAGGCGTTGCCGTCGGTGTCCCAAACGCGGACGCCGTCGCCGTGGTCGAGGGCGATGGGCGGCGTGCCGTAGTTGTTCATCATCACGGCCTGCCAGCGGCTGTCGAACGTCATGCTTGCACTCCCTCGGCCGGGACGACCATCGTCCCGATGCCCTCGCTGGTGAAGATCTCGAGCAGGATCGCGTGCTCGAGGCGACCGTCCAGCACGGTGGCGCGCGGGACGCCGCCGTCGACCGCCCGTACGCAGGCCGCCATCTTGGGCACCATGCCGCTCGAAAGCTCGGGCAACAGTGCGGTCAGTGCGTCGGTGTCGATCTCGCGCACGATGTCGGTGCTGGCCGGCCAGTCGGCGTAGAGGCCCTCGACGTCGGTGAGCACGATCAGCTTCTCCGCCCCGAGTCCCACCGCGATCGCGGCCGCGGCGGTGTCGGCGTTGACGTTGTAGGTCTGGCCGTCGAGCCCGCGGGCGACGGTGGCGATGACCGGGATGCGGCCCGCGTCGAGCAGGGCGTGCACCGCCGACGGCTCGACGGCCACCACGTCGCCGACCTGCCCGAGGTCCACCTCGACGCCGTCGACGACGGTGCCGCGACGTTCGGCCGTGAGTAGGCTGGCGTCCTCACCGGACAGCCCGATGGCCATCGACCCGTGGTCGTTGAGCAGGTTGACGATGTCCGCGTTCACCTGGCCGGTGAGCACCATCCGTACGATCGTCATGGCTTCCGGCGTGGTGACCCGCAACCCGCCACGGAACTCCGACTCGATCCCGAGTCGCGTCAGGTGCTCGGTGATCTGCGGGCCACCGCCGTGCACCACCACCGGGCGCAGGCCGGCATAGCGCAGGAACGCGACGTCCTCGGCGAATGCCGCCTGCAGGTCCGGGCTGATCATGGCGTTGCCGCCGTATTTGATGACCACGATCTTGTTGTGAAACCGCTGCAGCCACGGCAATGCGTCGACGAGCGTAGCAGCCTTGGCCTGCGCGATGTCTCGTGTCAGACCCGTCGTGCCGCTCATGACGAGTACGCAGAATTCTCTTCGACGTAGGCGTGCGAGAGGTCGTTCGTCCACACCGTCGCCGTCTGCCGGCCGGCGTTGAGATCGACCAAGATGTGGATGTCGCGGCCGGTGAGGTCGACGAGGTCGCGGTCGTCACCCGCGGCGCCGTTGCGGCAGATCTGCACGCCATTCATGGCGACGTCGAGTTCGTCGGCCTCGAAGACGGCCTGCGTCGTGCCCACCGCGGCGAGCACCCGCCCCCAGTTGGGGTCGCTGCCGAACAGCGCGCACTTGAGCAGGTTGTTGCGGGCGATGCTGCGCCCGACCTCGACGGCATCGGCCTCGGTGGCAGCGCCGACGACCTCGATGCGGACCTCTTTGGTAGCGCCCTCTGCGTCCGCGAGCAGCTGGGCAGCGAGGTCCGTGCACACGGCCTGCACTGCGGCGGCGAGCTCCTCTGGGCGTGGGGCCACGCCGGAGGCGCCGCTGGCCAGCAGGACGACGGTGTCGTTGGTGGACATGCAGCCGTCGGCGTCGATGCGGTCGAAGGTGGTGCGGGTGGCGTCCTCCAGCGCGACACGGACCGTGTGGCTGTCGGCCAGCGCGTCGGTGGTGAGGACGCAGAGCATGGTGGCCAGGCCCGGCGCCAGCATGCCCGCGCCCTTGGCCATGCCGCCGACGATCCAACCGTCGCCGTGCACGACGGCCTGCTTGGCGCGCGTGTCGGTGGTGCGGATTGCCTCTGCTGCGTCGGCGCCGCCATCCGCAGACAAGGCAGCCGCGGCCGCGTCGACCCCGCTGAGCAGCTCTTTCATCGGCAACCGCTCGCCGATCAGACCGGTGGAGCAGACCGCGACGTCGCCTGCATCGACATCGACCGCAGAGCTGACGTACTCGGCCGTCCGGTGTGTGTCGGCGAAGCCGTCGGGGCCGGTGCACGCGTTGGCCCCGCCGGAATTCAGGACGACCGCGCGCAGGCGTCCGTCGGACACGGCCTGCTGAGTCCAGTGCACTGGCGCGGCCTTCACCCGGTTGCTCGTGAATACCGCGGCGGCGTCACTGCGCGGGCCGTCGTTGACGACGAGCGCAACGTCAAGTCCGCCGCGGGCCTTGAGTCCGGCGGCCACGCCCGCTGCCCGAAAACCCCTGGCCGCGGTGACGCTCACGGGCTCACTCCGTTCGCCGAAAGTCCTGCGGTCTCGTCGAGGCCCAGCATGAGGTTGGCATTCTGCAGCGCTTGGCCGGCCGCGCCCTTGCCGAGGTTGTCGATCGTGCAGGTGAGCACGAAGCGGCCGGAGTCCTGGTCGGTGACGACCTGGAGGTGCGCGCTGTTCGAGCCTGCGGTGGCGGACGTGTGCGGTTGCTGACCAGCGTCCAGCAGGTAGACGAACGGCTCGTCGGCGTACGCAGCGACCAACGCGGCGCGCGCGTCGACCTCGGTGGCGCCGGCCACCGGCCGGACGGCCACGGTGGACAAGATGCCGCGAGGCATGGGCGCGAGCACCGGCACGAAGGTCAGACTGGTGACCCCACTCGCCTGCTTGATCTCGGGCACGTGGCGGTGCGCCCCGACCTTGTAACCGGACAGGTCGCCCATAACCTCGCTGCCGAGCAGATTGACCAAGGCGGATCGGCCGGCCCCGGACGTCCCGCTGGCCGAGGTGACGACGACGTCCGCCGGCTCGACCAGGCCAGCCGCAACCAGCGGAGCGATCGGCAGGATGGCAGCCACGGCGTGGCAGCCGGTGTTCGCGACGCGCTGTGCGGCGGTGATCTCCGTCCGTTGACCGGCCAGCTCGGGTAGGCCGTACGTCCAGGGTTGGTGGTAATCGCCGCCGTAGTAGCGCGAGTGCGCCGCCTCGTCCGCTAGGCGATGGTCGGAGCCGAGATCGACGATCTTCACGGACTGCGGCAGGTGCGCAGCCAGGTCGGCAGACGCGCCGTGTGGCAGCGCGAGGAAGATCAGGTCGGCGTCGGCAAGGGTCTCGGGCGATGTCTCGCCGAAGACGAGGTGCGCCAGCGAACGCAGATTCGGGTGCACCGCGCCGAGCGATTGACCGGCGTTCGCGTGCGCGGTGACCGCGACGACCTCGAGATCGGGGTGCGCCGCCACGAGACGCAGCAGCTCTCCCCCGGCGTAACCGCTGGCTCCGGCGACGGCAACCCTGACTCCCATGCGCACGATTATGCACGAGACTGCAATTTCATACGAAGCAGGGTCGCTCATGCCACCCAGGTGCCGGGCATCGGTTGCTGACCCGGGAACTGGTGGCATCCCGGCTCCCAGGGCCAGACACCATGGACGTCGGGGTACACGAGTTGCAGGACGGGGACGGTCTGCTGCGGGCGCCGCCGGTAGAAGTGATCGATCTGGGGCGCAACCTCGTACGGGCGGGGCAGCTGGAACGCCTTCAGTTCCCAACCGGACTCGACGAGCAAAGATCCCGCGCCCAGCGTCTCGCGTCGCGCGGAGAGCTGATCGCCGATGGTGTTGAGCAGCGGCCCGGCGACGTGCGGCTCGAGACCGAAGACGGCGAGTTCAGCATGGCCGGCGGACCACAAACCGATGGTGTAGGTCAGCGTCGGCCTGGTCTCTACGTACACGAGCGAGCGCCCGTGCTCGCGGATCTTCGCCTTGGTGCCCGCGCGCCAGACGCGCTGGTATTCGTTGACCAGTCGTGGGTCGTCGGGACGGCCGCCTCGGGCGGCGATGAAGTCGCAGCAATCGCACATGTGTGCCTCCTGGTTTGATAATCAGAAGGCTAGGAGCGGCTACCGACAGAACAGTCCTACTAGCGCAGCTGGGCTCCGGTAGCGGCGGTCGCGGCGGCTACTGCGGCGTTGCGGGCGACGGTGGCCTCCTCGACGGTGAGGGTGCGGTCGGGGGCACGCAGGCGCAGCGCGAACGCCAGCGACTTCACGCCAGTGCCGAGCCGGTCACCGCCGTAGACGTCGAAGAGGTGGACGTCCTCGAGCAGTTCGCCGGCGCCGTCGACCAGCGCCGTCTGCACGTCGGCCGCCGCGACGCCCTCATCGACGACGAGCGCGACGTCCAGCAGCACCGGTGGGTAGCCGGAGATGACGGGCGCTTGCGCCGGTTCGGCCGCAGTGAAGGCCGTGAGGTCGAGCTCGACCGCACACGTGCGTTCGGGCAGGCCGAGAGCCGCGGTCACTCGCGGATGCAATTCGCCGGCGTGCCCGATCACGGCCTCGTGGAGAAGCAGTTCGGCGCAGCGTCCCGGGTGCCAGGGTGCGTACTCGGCGGGCCGCACGGTCAGCTCGGCGCGGGCCGCACGGGCCACGACGCGCGCGACCTCGACCGCGTCGGCCCACGTCGCGGGGCGTGCGTCGCCCCACCAGCCCTTGGGCTCCAGCGCTCCGGCGAGCACGGCTCCCAGGTGCTTGGGCTGAGCGGGCAGGGCCGCGTCGAGGGCCGCGAGTTGGGCGTCGCTCGGACGGGCGGCGATGCCCGGCAGCTCCGCAGCCTGCTGGGCGTCGTGCGGCAGGAACACCAGGCCGGTCTCGACGATCGCCAGGTCGCGGGTGCCCCGCCCGAGATTGCGGGTGACCGTCGACAGCAACCCGGGCAGCAACGACGTGCGCAGCTCGGGCTCGTCCTCGGACAGCGGGTTCGCAAGCCGCAAGCCGCGGCGGCGCGGGTCGTCAGCGTCCAGCCCGAAAGCATCGTGCACGGCCGGTGACACGAACGGGTACGTCAGCACCTCGGTCAGACCCCAGGCGGCGACGGCACGTGAGATGTCACGTTCGAGCTGCTGGCGTGCGGTGAGCCCGCGACCGGCGGGAGCCGTGGGCAGCACCGACGGCAGGTTCTCGTAACCCGCGAGGCGGACGACCTCTTCGACGAGGTCGGCGGGCAGCAGCAGGTCGGGGCGCCACGAGGGCGGCCGCACGCGCAGGACGTCGCCGTTCTCGACAGAGCAACCGACGGCCGTGAGGTGCGCAACCACGTCGGCCGGCGCAATCGGCATACCGGCCGTGCGTTCGGGCAGGGTGACCGGTAGCTCGATCGTCGACAACGGCACCCGTTCGCCGACGACCGTGTACCCGCCGGCGTCCCCGGCACCGCCGTGTACGACGAGCAGTTCGACGCAGCGCGCCAGCGCAACGCCCGCGATCTCGGGATCGACGCCGCGCTCGAAGCGCCGCGCGGCCTCGCTGGGCAGCTTGTGCCGCCGCACCGTGCGGGCCACCGTGTCCGGGTCCCAGTGCGCGGCCTCGAGCACGATGTCGGTCGTCGTCGCGCCGATCTCCGTCGAGGCACCGCCCATGACGCCGGCAAGCGCCACCGCCCCGGAGTCGTCGGCGACGACTACGTCGCTCGGATCGAGCGCCCGGACCGCATCGTCCAGCGTGGTGAGCTTCTCCCCGGGTCGAGCGCGACGCACGCGAATCGGGCCCGACAGGCGGGCCCGGTCGAAGGCGTGCAGCGGCTGGCCCGTCTCGAGCATGACGTAGTTGGTGATGTCGACGGCGAGCGATATCGAGCGCATGCCGGCCAGCCGCAGCCGCGTCGCGAGCCACTCCGGGGTGGGCGCGGTCGGGTCGAGGCCCGTCACCGCGCGGGCCGAGAACCGGTCGCACGCGGTCGGGTCGTCGACGTGGATGTCGTAGGCGCCGCCGTCGGGTTCGGGCACATCAGCGAAGATTTCATGGAACGGGACGACGAGCGCACAAGCCGCCTCGCGGGCCAGGCCGCGCACCGACAGGCAGTACCCGCGGTCGCTGGTGATGGCGACGTCGAGCACCGCGTCGTCGAGGCCGAGCAACGCCATGGGGTCGGCGCCGGGCAGCGCCGAATCGACGGGCAGCACGAGGATCCCGTCGTGATCGTCACCGATCCCCAGCTCGCGGACGGAGCAGATCATCCCGTCGGAGATGTGGCCGTACGTCTTGCGCGCGGCAATGGCGAAGCCGCCGGGCAGCACGGCGCCCGGCAGCGAGACGACGACCAGATCGCCGACCCCGAAGTTGTGCGCGCCACAGACGATGCCGCGGGGGCCGCCCTCGTCAGTCGCGTGCTGCGGCCCGACGTCGACCAAGCACCAGTTGATCGTCTTGCCGTTCTTCTGCGGCTCGGGCTGCACCGACAGCACGCGTCCGACGACGATGGGGCCGGACAACCCGTCGGCCGCCGACTCAACTCCCTCGACCTCCATGCCTACGCGGATGAGCGCCTCGGCGAGCTCGCGCGGGGTGAGACCGGCCGGCAGCTCGACGCGCTCGGCGAGCCAGCTGATCGGGATCTTCACTACGCCTCCACTCCGAACGCGGCGCTGAAGCGCACGTCGCCTTCGACGATGTCGCGCATGTCCTCGACGCCGTTGCGGAACATCAGAGTGCGTTCGATGCCCATGCCGAACGCGAAACCGCTGTAGCGCACGGGATCGATGCCGCACGCGGTCAACACGCGCGGGTCGACCATGCCGCAGCCGCCCCACTCGATCCAACCCTCGCTCTTGCAGGTGCGACACGGACGCTCGGGATTGCCCACCGACTCGCCATGGCAGACGAAGCACTGTAGATCCATCTCAGCGCTCGGCTCGGTGAACGGGAAGTAGTGCGGCCGTAACCGGGTGGCGATGCCCGGCCCGAACATGTCGGCGACCATGTGATCGAGGGTGCCGCGCAGGTGGGCCATCGTCAGGCCCTCGTCGACGGCCAGCCCCTCGAGCTGGTGGAACACCGGCGTGTGCGTGGCGTCGAGTTCGTCGGTGCGGAACACCTTGCCGGGGCAGACGATGTAGATCGGCGGCGTGCGCTCGAGCATGGTGCGGATCTGGACGGGCGAGGTCTGCGTACGCAGGACGACGTGGCTGCCCTCGGCGCCCACGTAGAACGTGTCGGTCAGATCGCGTGAAGGGTGCTCGGCGGGCGTGTTCAGCGCGTCGAAGTTGAACCAGCTGCCCTCGGCCTCCGGGCCCTCGGCGATCTCCCAACCCATGGCTAGGAAGCCATCGCAGATGCGCTCCATGGTGGTGGTGATCGGGTGCCGCGAACCGACCGGTCGGCGCGTCGTCGGCAGGGTGACGTCGACGCGTTCCTCGACGAGCACGCGCGCGTCTCGCTCGGCCTCGAGCTCGAACTGCCGGGCTGCGGCGGCCTGCTTGACGCGTCCGCGCGCCGGACCGATGCGCTGCCCCGCGGCCTTGCGCGCGGCGGGCGGCAGGGCGCCGATCTCGCGGTTGGCCAGGGCGAGCGGCGAGCGGTCACCGTCGTGGGCGAGGACCGCGGTCTTCAGGTCGTCGAGGGTGGTGGAGGTTGTGAACGCCTCGAGCGCGGCGTCGACCGCGGCCTGGACGTTCTCAGGCTGCAGTGCGGCGACCTCGACCGGGTCGAAGTTGTGCGAAGGCATGCGTCGTCAGGTCCTTGCGTGAGCGGTGGGGCGGGCGGACGCGCGCCGGGTGATCAAGCGAGCGCGGTGGGAGCGGCCGCAAGCCGCGCGCCGAAGGGCGAAGAGCTGCACCAGGTCACGACCGCACCTTACCGGCTGCGTCGCTGCGCCCGTGCGCTGGCGTAGAGGCAGATCGCCGCGGCCGCGGCGAGGTTCAGGCTCTCGGCGCGGCCGTGGATGGGCACGCGGACGGTCTGCGCGGCGCGTGCCAGGACGTCGCGCGGCAGGCCGTGCGCCTCGGTCCCGAACAGCCAGGCCGTCGGCCCGTCGAGCGTGCCGTCCTCGGCGAGGGTGTCGAGGTCGACCTTTGCGTCACCCGTCGTGGCCAGTGTGGCGACCCGGGTCGCCAACGAGACCAAGACGTCGGCGGGCGGGTCGGTGACGTGCACGACGGGCAGATGGAACAGGCTTCCGGCGCTGGCCCGGACGGCTTTGCCGTTGTACGCGTCGACCCCGCCGACGAGGACTACCGCGTCGGCCCCGGCTGCGTCGGCGGTGCGGATGATCGCGCCCACGTTGCCCGGCTCGGCGGGTTCGACGAGCACGGCGAGCAGGGTCGGAGCCCGGTCGAGGACCGTGGACAGCGCCGGTTGTTCGAGCCGGCAGACCGCGACGAGACCCTGCGGCGTCACCGTCTCCGACAGCGACGCGGCGTCCCTCGGCGAGACCTCGGCCGCGTCAGCGGTGAGCTCGGGGTGCCGCGCGAGGGCCTCGGCGGTCGCGAACGACTCGAGCACCGCGCCGGCCGCCAGCGCTTCTCGTACGGCCTGGGCGCCCTCGGCAAGGAAACGCCCGGTGTCACGCCGCGCGGACCGCCGGGTGAGGCGGCGCGCGGCGACGAGCCGGGCGTTGGTGCTACTGAGCAGGACGGGCCTCAGGCAACCGGGGACTGGGCAGCCGCGCCGCCGATGCCCTCTGCCTGCACGGCTGCGCGGGCGACCTCGACGAGGGCGGTGAAGGCCGCCGGGTCGTTGACGGCGAGGTCGGCCAGCACCTTGCGGTCGGCCTCGACCTCAGCCAGGCGCAGACCCTGGATGAAACGGTTGTAGGTCATGTCGTTCGCGCGGGCCGCCGCGTTGATGCGGGTGATCCACAGCTGCCGGAAGTCGCCCTTGCGCTGCTTGCGGTCGCGGTACTGGTAGGTGGCCGAGTGGAGCAGCTGCTCCTTGGCCTTGCGGTAGAGCCGCGAACGCTGGCCGCGGTAACCACTGGCGGCTTCGAGGGCGCTCCGGCGCTTCTTCTGGGCGTTTACTGCCCGTTTGACGCGTGCCACGGTGTGTTCCTTGCTCTCGGGGCGCTCCGCTGACGCGGCGCGCGAGGTAGGTAGAGGGTCAGCGGCCGAGCAGGCGCTTCACGCGCGGGACGTCGGCGGGAGCGATGCCCTTGGTGCCGGTGAGGCGCCGGGTGAGCGTCGAGGACTTGTGCTCCTGGTTGTGGCGCATGCCGGCGTGCTGCGAGCGCAGCTTGCCACTGCCGGTGATCTTGATGCGCTTCTTGGTGCCGCTGTGCGTCTTGTTCTTGGGCATCGGAATCCTTCGTTGCTATTCGGTCAGTTCGGTCGGTTCGGTCGGCTCGGGGCGTCCGACCCGGACGGTCTTGCCGGGCGAGCGGTGCGGGGCCACGACCATGACCATGTTTCGGCCGTCCTGCTTCGGCGAGGACTCGACGAAACCGAGCTCGGTGATGTCTTCGGCCAATCGCTGCAGCAGCCGGAACCCCAGCTCGGGGCGGGACTGCTCGCGGCCACGGAACATGATCGTGATCTTGACCTTGTCGCCGGCCTTCAGGAACCGCTCGACGTGACCCTTCTTGGTCTCGTAGTCGTGCGAGTCGATCTTGGGGCGCAGCTTCATTTCCTTGATGACGGTCAACGCCTGATTGCGTCGCGCCTCGCGAGCCTTCTGCGCGCTCTCGTACTTGAACTTGCCGTAGTCCATGAGCTTGCAGACGGGCGGACGCGCCATCGGGGCGACCTCGACCAGATCCAGGTCGTTCTCGGCGGCGAGTTCGAGGGCCTTGCCGATCGGCACGATGCCGACCTGCTCGCCCTCGGGTCCGACGAGTCGAACTTCTGGTACGCGAATCCGGTCGTTGATCCTGGGTTCGGAGCTGATGGGACCTCCCTGGGTCTCGTACGTAGTGCTCTGTCGGTGCTGCTCGGGCCCGAACATGACGAACGGCCCCGCTGCGCTTCGTGCACACGGGGCCGTCGTTGACTCACCGACCGGTCGACGTCACCCGAGGAGGGCAACGCACGGCGCCCGGCCGAAGCCGGATACCGTGACCGGACCCGGCTCGTCGAATGAGGCAGACGGCTCGGGTGGGAGGCTCGAGAGCTTCCGCTTGCACATCCCCGGCTGGCCGGGGATTGGTCGCCTTCCCAGGGTAACAGCGCCAGGGAGGACGCCCAAACGACCGACGTTGTCGGTGGGCGAGTGCAGGATGGCAGTGTGCACCAGTTCTCCCCCGCCACCCAGGCCTGGCTCGACGGCGCGTTCGCCGCGCCGACAGCCGCACAGCTGGGTGCATGGGATGCCGTGGCGTCGGGTGATCACACGCTGGTGGTTGCGCCGACCGGGTCGGGCAAGACCCTCGCTGCCTTCTTGTCGGCGCTCGACCGGCTGGCCGCCGAGTCGGTTCCCGAGGATCCGAAGCGCCGCTGCCGGGTGCTGTACATCAGCCCGCTCAAGGCGTTGGCCGTCGATGTCGAGCGCAACCTGCGGGGGCCGTTGGCCGGTATCCGACAGGCATCCTTGCGGCTCGGTCTGCCCGAACCGGACATCACCGTGGCCATGCGTTCCGGCGACACTCCGGCCGATGAGCGTCGTCTCTTCAACCGGCGGCCGGCCGACATCCTCATCACCACCCCAGAGTCGTTGTTCCTGCTGCTGACCTCGGCGGCTCGCGAGTCGTTGCGCGGCGTCGACACGGTGATCGTCGACGAGGTGCACGCGGTGTGCTCCACCAAGCGCGGCGCTCACCTGGCGGTCTCGCTCGAACGCCTCGACGGCCTGCTCGAGCGCCCGGCGCAGCGCATCGGACTCTCGGCCACAGTGCGTCCCGTCGACGAGGTGGCTACCTTCCTGGCCGGCGGTCGGGCCGTCACGATCGTGCAACCCACGTCGCAGAAGACGATCGAGTTGCAGGTGGTGGTGCCCGTCGAGGACATGTCGGCGATCGGCGAGCCCACCGACGACCTCACCGGCGCGGCGGCCGGTGCCCAGCGCCGCGCGTCGATCTGGCCGCACGTCGAGGAGCGGGTGCTCGACCTGGTCGAGGCGCACCGCTCCACCATCGTCTTCTCGAACTCGCGGCGGTTGGCCGAACGGCTCACGGCCCGGCTCAACGAGCTGGCCACCGAACGCGCCGGCGTCGCTGCCGACGAATCGGGGCGAGCACCGGCGGAATTGATGGCGCAGTCGGGTTCCGGGCGCCCGGCCGGCGACATCGTCGTGGCTCGTGCCCACCACGGGTCGGTGTCCCGCGGGCAACGCTCGATCGTGGAAGAGGAACTCAAGGCCGGTCTGCTGCCTGCGGTGGTGGCCACCTCCTCACTCGAGCTGGGCATCGACATGGGCGCCGTCGATCTCGTGGTGCAGGTCGAGTCACCGCCATCGGTCGCCGCGGGGTTGCAGCGCGTGGGCCGGGCCGGGCACCAGGTCGGTGCCGTCTCCCGCGGTGTCATCTTCCCGAAGTTCCGCGGCGACCTACTCGAGTGCGCAGTGGTGGCCGAGCGGATGCGCGATGGGCTCATCGAGTCGATGCGCTATCCGCGCAACCCGCTCGACGTGCTGGCCCAGCAGATCGTGGCGATGGTCGCGCTCGATACGGTCACCGTCGACGAGGTGGAGGAGCTCGTGCACCGTGCGGCCCCCTTCGCCGGGCTACCCCGGTCGGCGCTCGAGGCCGTGCTCGACATGCTGGCCGGGCGGTACCCGTCCGACGCCTTCGCCGAGCTGCGGCCACGTCTGGTCTGGGACCGCGTGACGGGCGAGCTCACCGCACGTCGCGGGGCGCAGCACCTGGCCGTCACCAGCGGCGGCACCATCCCCGACCGCGGCATGTTCGGCGTGTTCCTGGCCTCGGGCGAGGGGCCGGGCCGGCGGGTCGGCGAGCTGGACGAGGAGATGGTCTACGAGTCGCGGGTCGGCGACGTCTTCCTGCTCGGCTCGTCATCGTGGCGCATCGAGGACATCACCCACGACCAGGTGCTGGTCACGCCGGCGCCGGGCGAGGTCGGCAAGATGCCGTTCTGGAAGGGCGACCAGCCCGGTCGGCCGGCCGAGCTCGGGCGGGCCCTGGGAGCGTTCCTTCGCGAGGTCGCGCACGCCGAACCCGGCGTCGCCGAGGCGCGGGCCCGCGCTGCGGGGCTCGACGACTGGGGTACGTCGAACCTGCTGACCTATCTCGCCGAGCAGAAGGCAGCGACCCACCACCTGCCCGACGACCGGACGATCCTCGTCGAGCGCTTCCGCGACGAGTTGGGCGATTGGCGCCTCGTCGTGCACTCCCCCTTCGGCGCTCCGGTGAACGCCCCGTGGGCGATGGCCATCTCGGCCCGGTTGCGCGAGCGGTACGGGCTCGAGGTGTCGTCCATGCACTCCGACGACGGCATCGTGCTGCGCTTGCCCGACACCGACGCCGAGCCGCCAGCCGGCGACATCGCGGTGTTCGAGCCCGATGAGATCGAGGCGCTGGTGACCTCTGAGGTCGGCGGGTCGGCCCTGTTCGCGTCCCGCTTCCGCGAGTGTGCGGCGCGCTCCTTGCTGCTGCCGCGTCGCGACCCGCGTCGACGCACGCCGCTGTGGCAGCAACGCCAGCGCGCCAATCAGCTGCTGCAGGTGGCGGCCGAGTACGGCGACTTCCCGGTGGTGCTCGAAGCCATGCGCGAGTGCCTGCAGGACGTCTTCGACCTGCCGGGGCTCATCGGGCTGATGCGCGACCTCGCCGGCCGCACGGTGAAGCTGGTGGAGGTCGAGACGCCGTCGGCCTCACCGTTCGCGCGCTCGCTGCTGTTCGGCTACGTCGGCCTGTTCCTGTACGAGGGCGACGCCCCGCTGGCCGAGCGGCGCGCGCAGGCGCTCTCGCTCGACACCGCGTTGTTGGCCGAGCTGCTCGGGGCCACCGACCTGCGCGAGCTGCTCGACCCCGAGTCGATCGCGCAGGTCGAGTCCGACATCGCCCGGCTCACCGAGGACCGGCACGCGCGGGGGCCCGACGGTGTGCACGACCTGCTGCGCGCGATCGGCGACCTGAGCACCGACGAGGCGATGGCCCGCGGCGCCACCGCGCAGGACCTTGCTGGGCTCGAGGAGTCGCGTCGGGTGATCCGCGTTCGCATCGCCGGCCAGGAACGGTGGCTGGCCATCGAGGACGCCGGTCGGGTGCGCGACGCGCTGGGTGCTGCCCTGCCGGTCGGCGTACCCGAGGCGTTCACCGAGCCGGTCCGCGACCCGCTGGGCGACCTCGTGTCACGCTTCGCCCGCACGCACGGCCCGTTCGTCGCGCAGGAGGTGGCCTGGCGCCTCGGTCTCGGGGTGGCTGTGGTCTCGACGGCGTTGGCCCGACTCGGTGCGTCGGGCCGGCTGGTGCAGGGCGAGTTCCGACCCGGTGGCATCGCGACAGAGTGGTGCGACGCCGAGGTGCTGCGCGCGATCCGGCGTCGCTCACTGGCCGCGCTGCGCAAGGAGGTCGAACCCGTTCCGCACGAGGCGCTGGCCCGCTTCATCCCGGCCTGGCAGGGGCTCGGCCTGCGCTCGTCGCGAGGTGTCGACGCGCTGCTGCGCGCGGTGGAGCAGCTGGCCGGCGTGGCGGTGCCCGCCAGCGCGCTCGAGACGCTGGTGCTGCCGAGCCGGGTCGCCGGCTACTCGCCCGCGTTGCTCGATGAGCTGACCCTTGCCGGCGAAGTCGTGTGGGCCGGCGCCGGATCGCTGGCCGGCAACGACGGCTGGATCACGCTGGCGCCGGCCGAGATCGCCGGGCTGATCCTGCCGGTGGCCGACGAGGTCGACGACCCGCTCGCCGGTGCGGTCCGCGATGCGCTGGCCGGCGACGAGGCACTGTTCTTCACCTCGCTGGTGACCCGCGCAACGGCCGAAGGCGGATTCGAGACAGATGAGGCGATCACCCGCGCGGTGTGGGAACTCGTCTGGGCCGGCCTGCTGACCAACGACACGCTCGCGCCGATCCGAGCTCGGCTCACGGGCGGCAAGACCGCGCACGCTCGCAAGCCGCAGGCACCGCCGCGGCGCCGCGGGCGGTACGCCGGGTTGAGGGCGCCGGGCGGTGCGGCCTCGGCGCTGCGACCTACGCCGTACGGAATGGGCGGGCGTTGGGCGGCCGTGCCGGCCCGCGACCTCGACCCCACCCGCCGGGCACTGGCCGCTGCCGACGTACTACTCGACCGCTACGGCGTGGTCACCCGCGGCTCGGTGGCCGGTGAGCGGATCACCGGCGGCTTCTCGGCCGTGTACCCGGTGCTCAAGACGGCCGAGGAGTCCGGCCGGGCCCGGCGCGGCTACTTCGTCGAAGGCCTCGGCGCGGCGCAGTTCGCATTGCCCGGCGCCGTCGACCGGCTGCGGGCCGAGGGCCGACCTGCCGATGCGCGTTCGGGTGACAGCTCGGCCGCGCTGGTGCTGGCCGCCACCGACCCGGCCAACCCCTACGGCGGGGCGCTGCCCTGGCCCGAGGCCCCCCGTCCCGACGCCTCCGCGACCGAGAAGGGCGGCCGCGGGCACCAGCCGGCCCGCAAGGCCGGCGCACTCGTGGTCCTGGTCGACGGTGCGCTCGTGCTCTACGTCGAGCGCGGTGGACGCACGCTGCTGTCGTTCACCGACGACGTCCAGGTGTTGCAGCCGGCAGCCGATGCACTCGCCCTGGCCGTGCGCGACGGAGCCCTGGGCAAGCTAGCCGTCGAGAAGGCCGACGGCGCTCCGGTCACTGGTTCGGCGCTGGGTGAGGCGCTCGCGGCGGCCGGGTTCCGACCGACGCCGCGCGGCCTGCGTCTGCGCGCCTGACGGCGGGCTGAAACCGCGTGCCCGAGGGTGACACTGCGTGGTTGACCGCCCGCAGACTGCATCAGGCGTTGGCCGGCCGAGCCGTCACGATCTTCGATCTCCGCGTGCCGGAACTGGCCACGTCCGACCTCAAGGGTGAGACGGTCACCCAAGTGCTCGCGCGGGGCAAGCACCTGCTGACGCGGTTCGGTAACGACCTCACGTTGCACAGCCACCTGCGCATGGACGGTTCCTGGTACCTGTCGCGAACCGGCGGGCCTCGACCACGCCGGTACCCGGAGCACATGATCCGCGCACGGGTCGGCAACGAGGAGTGGACGGCGACCGGGTACCGCGTGCATGACCTGCGCATCGTCACCCGGAGTGGCGAGGCCACCCTGGTCGGCCACCTGGGACCGGACCTGCTCGGTCCGGACTGGGACCCGGAGCAGGCAGTGACCAACCTGCTGGCCGCGCCGGACGAGACGATCGGCGAGGCGCTGCTGGACCAGCGCAACCTGGCAGGTGTCGGCAACATGTACAAGTGCGAGGTGCTCTTCGTCGAGCACGTCCACCCGTGGACACCCACCGGGAAGGTCCGCGATCTCACCTCCCTAGTGAACGCCGCCCAGCGCCTGCTGCGCGTCAACCGCGACCACCCCGAGCAGTCGACAACGGGCATGCTGGGTCGCGGGCGCGAGCACTGGGTCTACGAGCGCAGCGGCGCGCCGTGCCTGCGTTGCCGCACACCCATTCAGCGCGCGGATCAGGGCAAATCACCACGCGCTCGCGGCACCTACTGGTGCCCGACCTGCCAGCCTGCAGCGCGCTGAGGTCAGCCCAGTGCGGCCCGGACGATCGCGAGCGCCTCGTCGACGTTGATGCCCGCGGCGTGGGCCTGCGCGGCGTAGCGCTGCGCTGCAGCCTGCAGACGTGCGCGCACAACGTCACCGCGCGCCGAGACGACGGTGCCGGCGCGACCACGGGTCTCGATGAGCCCGGCCGTCTCGAGCTCGCGGTACGCGCGAGCCACGGTGTTGACCGAGATCCCCAATTGTTCAGCCAGGCCACGGACGGTCGGCAACCGGGCGCCCGCGACCAGCCGGCCGTCCGTGATCCGCGCGGCGAGTTGGCCGCGCACTTGATCGAACGGCGCGCTCGCCGACGCGGGGTCCAGTCGCACGAGACCGTCCGTCATGGCCGCTCCTGCCCCCGGGCGGCGCGAGCCGCGAACAGCACGCGCGAACGTTCCAGCCGCTCCAGCGCGACCAGCAGGCGCAGCTGTTCGCGCAGCGCCAGGTCGAAGGCCGCGCGGGAGCGCCCCAGCACGTCGCGGGCAGCTCCGACATGAGACCGGGACGCGTCCTGCAGCTGGTCGAGCTGCGCGATCGCGGCGACGACGACGTCACGTTGGACGCCCAGGCCCTCGACGTTGCCGCGGAACGGCAGGGCGGCGAGCTCTCCCTCGTCCCGGGCCGTGTCCTCGGCCACCCGCCTGGCCAGGGTCAGCGCATGGTCGAGCTGGGTCAAAGCCAGCTGTAGGCGCCGGTGCTGATCGCGCAGCGCGTGCTGCACCTCGACCTGACCCAACAGCGCGGCTGAGGTTGCGGTAGCAGCCTCGTCGCGCCGCTCGGTGAGGTCGACGATCGCTGCCCGAATGCGATCGGCGGTCTGCCCGGCCGAGGCGTCGTCGGGTTCGCGTCGCAACCAGGCCATGAGTCCATGGTGGTCGTCACCGGCACGTGGTGCCAGTGGCGAACGGTCAGGTAGCGACCGGTCAGGCCGAGCGTGCGACGGAGCCGTCGGCGGCTGGCAGCACGGGCAGACCAGCCACCACAATGACCACGTCGGCAACGATCGCGCTGGACGACGCCGGGCTAAGCAGGAACGAACCCAGCCACCGCACGACCGTGTCGGCACCGCCTCGACCGGATTGCGCCAGCTGCTCAGCAACCGCAGCTCGAGCGAGACACCAACCCTCGCTATCGTCGTCGATAGCGGACAGGCGTGCCAATGCGGCCGGTTCCACGGCGGCAAGCCCTTGCCGGACCGGGTGCCGCGAGATGGCCATGGCCGTGTCGATCAGGGCCCGTTCGATCGGCTTCCCCGCAGCCGCTTCGATCAGGGCGGTGACCTCGTGGGTCACGAGGGCGTCGAGCACGGCCTCCCGGGTGCGGAAATGGTTGTACAGCGTCGCTTTGGCCACGCCGGCCGCGGTCGCCACCTGGGCCATGGCGATCCGCGTGCCGCTCGCCGCGACCGCCTGCGCCGCACCGCTGAGGAGCGCGCTTCGGGTGCGCGACATCGCGTTGCCCGCCCGGGTGCGGGTGCCGGTGGTGCGCACCGGGGCCGCCGACGCGATGGCTGCAGCGGGCCGTGCGGAGGCCGGCGGCAGTTCGGTTGCCGCATCGGTGCTCGCTCGTGGGGCGGGCGTCGTCGGGCGGAAGAGGGTGTCGAACAGCGGGCTGCTCATCGGACGGCACGGCCTCCTAGGCGTCGTGGCCGCAGCGATGCTGCGGGCCGGCGCCGACCTGCCGGAACGGGCCGCCGCTACGACCCAGAATTGTCGAGCGTGCGGGTGACCGGAGGGAGGTACGTCGGCGGGTCGCCCGATCTGAAACGAATGAGTCTGCTGGGACGAGTGTGACTTGGCTCAGGCAGCGACAGTGGACAGCGTGCTGACCTCGGCCGCATGGGCCTGCTCGGCGTTCGGAGCCGGCGAGATGCGCGCAGAACCGGCTCCCGGGATGATGGCGACGCGGCTATTGATCAGCGCCAACCTCTCCTCGCGGCGCAGAGTCTGACTGACCTCACCGAAGAGGTCGGACAGCTCGACGTCCAGCGCACCGCAGATGGCCGCGAGCAGCTCGGACGACGGCTCCTTCTGCCCACGCTCGACCTCGGACAGATAACCCAGGCTTACGCGGGCGCTAGCCGACACCTCACGCAGGGTGCGACGCTGGCGCATCCGCAGGCCACGCAGGGTCTCGCCCACGACCTGTCGAAGTACGGGCATGTGCTGACCCCCTAGTACAGGTGACGTCGTGCCTGGTGAATTGCGTGTGGTTCACGGTACCCGCAGCGGCCGACAGCAACGGGTGCGGGCCCGGATGTCCGCTCAAAGCGAACACCGGGTCCAACGGACGGGACCACTCTTGGATTCCCGGGCCGAGTCGGCGACGGTCAGCGGGCGGCGAGCGACCCGCGGCGCAACCGGACGGCGCGTGCGACGTAGTCGGCACCGGTGACCAAGGCGACCACCATCGCCGCCACCATGACCACCCAGGCCACGGGGCGCAGCCAATCACCGATCGGCAGTAGGACGAACAATCCGGTGGCAACGGCCTGCAGCAGCGTCTTCAGTTTGCCGCCCCGGCTGGCCGGGATGACGCCATGGCGTAGGACCCAGAAGCGCAGCAGGGTCACACCGATCTCGCGAGCCAGCATCACCACGGTGACCCACCATGGCAGGTCACCGAGGACGGACAGGCCGATGAGCGCCCCGCCGATCAACGCCTTGTCGGCGATCGGGTCGGCGAGCTTGCCGAAGTCGGTGACGAGCCCACGCTTGCGGGCGATCTCGCCGTCGATGCGGTCCGTGACCGAGGCGACCGCGAACACCGCCCAGGCCAACACCCGGGCTCCGACGTGGTGCCCGCCCTCGGCGAAGAGCGCGACGACGAACACCGGGACCAGTGCGAGCCGCAGGACGGTCAACCCGTTGGCGATGTTCCAGGCCGACGCCGGGCTGGGCGGGTGGCCGATCGGGTCCTCGGTCAGTCGCGGCATGGTCGGGCGGGGCCTCGCCGACCCGGGCCGTACAGCGTCGTTCGCGACACCGTTTGCTACTGCACGGTCGACGTTCTCGGCCGCGCTCATCGCGAATCGCCGATCGGCTGGGCGATGAGGTCGACCCCCTCCGAGTCGGTGACGAACGCCTCGACGATGCGGCCGCGCTCGATGCCCTCGCCGCCGACGAGCCGGACGATCCCGTCGACCTCCGGGCCCTGATGGGCTCCGCGACCGGTCAGCTCGATCTCACCCGGCTCGTCGGACCACACGTCCTCGACCAGCACCTCGACGCGGGTGCCGATACGGTCCTCGGCCCGCTGGCTGGACAGCTCGTGCGCCAGTGAGCTGATCCGCTCGACCCGCTCGGCGATCACCTCGACCGGCACCTTGTCCGCGAACCCCACGGCGTCGGTGCCCTCCTCGTCGGAGTAGCCGAAGACGCCGACCGCGTCGAGGCGGGCCTCGCACAGGAAGCGCTCGAGCTCGAGCACGTCGTCCTCGGTCTCACCCGGAAAACCGACGATGACATTGCTGCGGGCGCCGAGATCGGGCGCGAATGCCCGGGCGCGGGCGAGCAGGTCCAGGAACGACTCGGTTCCGCCGAAGCGCTTCATCCGGCGCAGCACCGTCGGGCTGGCGTGCTGGAAGGACAGGTCGAAGTAGGGCGCGACGCCCGGCGTCGTGGCCAGCACCCGCAGCAGGTCGGGACGCAGCTCGGCCGGCTGCAGGTAGGACACCCGCACGCGCTCGATGCCCTCGACGGCCGCGAGCTGGGGCAGCAGGACTTCCAGCGCTCGCAGGTCGCCGAGGTCCTTCCCGTAGGACGTCGAGTTCTCGCTGACGAGCACGAGCTCGCGCACGCCGGTGGCGGCCAGCCACGCCGCCTCGGCCAGGACGTCGGCCGGCGGGCGCGAGACGAACGAGCCGCGAAAGGACGGGATGGCGCAGAACGTGCAGCGCCGATCGCAGCCGGACGCGAGCTTGAGGTAGGCCACCGGCGCGTCGTCGAGGCGGGTGCGGACGGCCGTCGTCGGAACCCAGGCGTGCCCCGGCACCGCGACGTCGACGCTGGCCGCGGGCCGGTGGGTCGGGGCGACCGGGAGCAGGGTGCGCCGGTCGCGCGGTACGTGCGGGGTCAACGCCCGGCCCGCGGCGACGTCGTCCAGTCGCGCCGCGATGTCGGCGTAGGAGTCGAAGCCCAGCACCGCGTCGGCCTCGGGCAGCTCCGCGGCCAGCTGTTCGCCGTAGCGCTCGGCCAGGCAGCCGACGGCCACGACCTTGCGTCCGGTGTCAGCGGCTGCGAGCAGCGTGTCGATGGAGTCCTTCTTGGCCGCGTCGATGAAGCCGCAGGTGTTGACGACCACCACGTCTGCTTCGTCGGCGTCCTCGGTCAGTGACCAACCGCCCTCGCCGAGCCGGCCGGCCAGCTCCTCGGAGTCGACCTCGTTGCGCGCGCACCCCAAGGTGACGAGCGCAACGCTGCGGACGGACTGAGGCACGTCCACACGGTACCCGCGGGCCGGTCCCTGACATGCCATCGCGCTTCGCAGCGGATCCGCCCGCCCACCGCGTTGAGCAGGTATGCACGCACTGCAGCGACCACAAGTCGCAGACGAGGAGACCGGCGTGGCTGACGAGGCTTCCGGCACGGGGCTCGACGAGTTCGCCGCCCAGCACGGTGTCGCCCTCACCCGGTTCGCCTACCTCCTCTGCGGCAACCGGGCCACCGCCGATGACCTCGTCCAAGAGACCTATCTCAAGCTGCACCAGCGTTTCGGCGACCGGCTCGACGTCGCGGCGCCGCTGGCCTACGCACGTCGGACGCTGGTGAACCTGCACATTTCCCAGCGCCGACGGCGCGCGGCCGGGGAGGTGACACTCGCCGATCTTCCCGACGCGCCCGCCACCGACGCGGTGGATCACGGCGCGCAGGACGAGATGTGGCGGATGCTCGCCGGTCTCAACGAGCGGCAGCGGGCCGTGCTTGTGCTGCGCCACTACCTCGACCTATCGGACCGCGAGATCGCTTCGGTCCTCGGCTGCCGCGAGGGCACCGTGCGCAGCCTCGCCTCCCGCGCCGTCGCCGAACTGCGCCGACACCCCGACCTCGCCCAAGCGAGAGGACTCCGGTCATGACTGACCTCGACCAGCTGCTGCGCGACACCCTGCACGCACGCGCCGCGACAATCACCGAGGCACCGCACCTCGAAACCACCCCGCGGCGCGCCGACCGGTCCCGTTGGCTGCTCGTCGCGGCCTCTGTCGCAACGGTCCTGGTGGCCGCAGGTGGCGTAGCGGTCTGGGGCCTCGGAAGGAGCAATGGCCAGGACCACGCCGGCGGCGGCTACGCGCAATCGTGTCCTGCGATGCTGCCGAAGGCGTGGAGCGACGCGTTCGCAGCACCTCGCTCGACCGTTCCGGGCTTTTCGGCGAGTGTTGTCGCGGCAACCGCGTACGGCGATGTGGTGGTGTGGGGTGACGTTCAGACGGACACCACGACCGGGATAGGCCTGCGTCCGGTGGGAGGAACGGTGCGAACGCTCTACACAGTTCCAGCCGGCTGGACCGTTCAAACCAGCGTCGACGGCGCCGATCTGGTCCTGAGCCTGGGGCCCGTCGCGAGGGGCCCGAACGTCAAGGACATCGTGGCGATCAACCTGCGCACCTCGACAGTGCGACACCTCCTTCCCCTGACCGGGACACTGTCCGACACCGCGGTAGCCGATCGCGCCGCCTCAGTACTCGACGGCATCGTCTACTGGATCGCCATACCGCACGGTACGGACCCCGGACAATCTGTCGGGGCCGTCGTCGCCTACGACTTGCGCCGGCACCGAGCGACCGTCGTAGCGCACGCCCACGGGCTGCTGGCCCAGCCCGACGACCCGGGTGGCGTCATGTGGGACGGCGGCGGAGTCGCGCGTCGCGGCGTGCCGGCCGCGGTGCCGTCCACCCGCTCCGACGACTACCACTCGATCTCGAGGACGTACGGGTCCGTCGTGACGGACGGCATCGACTATGCCTGGATCCCGATAGATCGACAGAACCAAGTCGTCTGGACCGACACCCGCGGGGACGCACGCAGCTGGACGCTGGCTGCCGGATCGGTCCCGGGCAAACCAGATGTCGTCGCGGTCTCCGGACCGTTCGTCGTGCTCCTGCCCGACGAGCACGAAGCGCCCCGGTATTACGTGCTGGACACCCGTACCGGTGCGCTGGCCGCTACCGGCGTCGACGCCACCGGGGCCGGCGTCACGCTGGGCACCCGCATGGTGTTGGGCACCCAGGCCGCTAGCCAGGCACCAACGACATCAATCGTCCTCGACACCGCACACCTGCCGCGGCTGACCTGCTGAACAGTTCGATAACCTGACCCGGTGCCTGCCGTTATCCGCCGCGCCCGCACGGCGGACGTGCCGGCGATCAAGGCGATCGTCGACCTGTATGCCGGGTCGGGGCGCAAGATGCTGGCCAAAGAGCTCGTGGCGATCTACGAGGACGTGCAGGACTTCCTCGTGGCAGAGGTGGATGGACGCGTGGTCGGGTGCGGTGCGCTGCACGTGCTGTGGGCCGACCTCGGCGAGATCCGCACGCTGGCCGTGCACCCCGAATACGGCGAACGGCGCATCGGCCGTCAGCTGCTCGACGCGCTGATCGACGTCGCCCGAGAACTGGGGCTGGCCAGGCTGTTCGCGCTGACCTTCCACACCGACTTCTTCGGCCGCGCCGGCTTCGTCGAGATCGAGGGCACGCCGGTGGACCCGGACACCTACGACGCGCTGCGCCGCTCGTACGACCCGGGCGTCGCGGAGTTCCTCGGCCTGGAGTACGTCAAACCCAACACACTGGGTAACGCACGCATGCTGCTCGACCTGACCTAACCCGACCTGCCATCAAGAACACGCCGCCACCGCGCGCCTTCCGGACCACCGCCGACCACCGCGCTAGCGTCTCGCGCACGGAGGTGAGTGTCATGGCGACAATCGACCGGATCGATACCGGGTACACGGCCTGGACGCCGTCGTCCGCCGGTATCGCAACCGAGGACGACACCTACGTAGGGCGCCACCGCCGATCGGATGCGGGCAAGACCTTCTCCCTGCACCGAATGTTCTATACCGCCCGACACCGCTCGCACTGAGCCTCCCGCACCTGATCACGGCCTCCCGCCCAACTGGACGGGAGGCCGTTGCCGTCCCTCAGAAGGGTTCGGTGCCGGTGGGCAATGGCTCGACGGTGACCGGCCCGACCGGGCGGTTGTCACCCATCGGCTTCTCGTTGTCTTCGTCATCGTCGGACGACACCAGGTCGTCGGCCGTCCCGCCGTTGCGCAGCGTGTAGAGCAGCCCGGCCAACTCGTCGGGCATCACCAGCACCTCGCGCGCCTTCGAGCCCTCGGACGGGCCGACGATCGAGCGCGACTCCATGAGGTCCATCAGCCGACCGGCCTTGGCGAAGCCGACGCGCAGCTTGCGCTGCAGCATCGACGTCGAGCCGAACTGCGTCGACACGACAAGTTCGACGGCCGACAGGAACAGGTCGAGGTCGTCGCCGATCTCCTCGTCGATCTCTGATCTGACCGCCTGCGGCGCAGTCACGTCCTCGCGATAGGTGGGTTCGAGCTGCTTCTTGCAGTGCTCGACGATCTGGTTGATCTCCTCGTCGGTGACGTAGGCGCCCTGCATGCGCGCGGGTTTCGACGCCCCCATCGGGAGGAACAGCGCGTCGCCCTTGCCCAGCAGCTTCTCCGAACCTGGTTGGTCGAGGATGACCCGCGAGTCGGTGACCGAGGAGGTCTTGAAACCCAGCCGCGACGGCACGTTGGCCTTGATCAGCCCGGTGACGACGTCCACGGACGGCCGCTGCGTCGCAATGACGAGGTGGATGCCGGCGGCACGCGCGAGCTGGGTGATGCGCACGACCGAGTCCTCGACGTCACGCGGGGCGACCATCATCAGGTCGGCCAATTCGTCGATGATCACCAGCAGGTACGGGTAGGCCTGGTAGACCCGCTCGGACCCGGGCGGCGGCTTGAGCTCGCCGCTGTGCACCTTGCGGTTGAAGTCATCGATATGGCGCACGCCCGAGGTCTCCATGTCCTCGTAACGCATGTCCATCTCGCGCACGACCCACTGCAGGGCGTCGGCCGCCTTCTTGGCGTTTGTGATCACCGGCGTCACCAGGTGCGGGATGCCCTGGTAAGCCGCGAATTCGACGCGCTTGGGGTCGATGAGCACCATGCGCACCTGGTCGGGCGTTGCGCGCGTCAGGATCGACAGAATCAGGGTGTTGATGCAGCTCGACTTGCCGGCACCGGTGGCCCCGGCGACGAGCAGGTGCGGCATCCGGGTCAGGTTGGCGACGACGAAGCCACCTTCGACGTCCTTGCCAAGCGCGACGAGCATGGGGTGCTGGTCGCGCTGCGCGACGTTGCTCCGCAGCACGTCGCCGAGCATGACCACCTCGGGATCGGCGTTGGGGATCTCGACGCCGACCGCGCTCTTGCCCGGGATTGGGCTCAGGATGCGGACCTCGGCGCTCTTCACCGCGTAGGCGATGTTGCGGGTCAGGTTGGTGATCCGCTCGACCTTCACGCCCGGCCCGAGCGTCACCTCGTACCGGGTGACCGTCGGGCCACGGTTGAAGCCCGTGACCGACGCGTCGACGTCGAACTCGGCGAACACCTGCTGCAGGGCGGCGATGACCTCGTCGTTGGCCTTGGTGTGTGCCAGCGGCGGTGGCCCGGACGCGAGGTCCTTGATCGAAGGCAGCGTGTACATGCCGCCACCACCGGCCAGCTCGAGCTGGATCGGCCGGTCGATGGGCGGCAGATCGGGCTCGGGCGGTGCAACCTTCGGCTGCCGCGGCTTGCGCACCTTCACCGGCGCCTCGTCGAGCTCCTCCGCGTCGAGGGTGACGTCCAGGTCGGAAGGCGGCTCGACGGCCGGAATCTCCGACGTCGAAGCGTCCGGGTCGGCCTCGGCGACCGGGGGTCGACGGCGGCGGCTGCGCGCCCCGTCCCGGGCAGGCTGCTCGTCGACAGCGAGGCCGTCGCGCGTGAACGGACGCCGGACGAACTCCAGCAGCACGCTGATCGGCGTGGCTGTGACGACGAGGATGCCGAAGCAGCCGATCAGGGCCAGCAAGGGAATGGCGATCGTCTGGGACAACCCCGTCGACAGCGGTTTGCCGATCGCGTAGCCGAGGATGCCGCCGGAGTGTGCCCGGCCGTCTCTGGTCGTCGGGTTGTCGGACCAGAGGTCGAACAGGCCCAGCACCGCCAAGACGATCGCGAACGAACCGACAATCAGCCGTCCACGTGCCTGCGGCTCCGGCGCCTGACGCAGCATGTGCGCGCCGATGGCCAGCAGCACCACGGGCACCAGGTATGCGCCGGTGCCGACCACGAAGCGGTAGCCGGTGTCGATCCACACCCCGACCGGTCCTGCGGCGCGGAACCACACCGCCATGACGCTGATCAGACCGAGCGCCAACACCCCGAGCGCCACACCGTCGCGACGGTGCTCGGGCGGCAGCTCGCGGGCGGTGGCCGCATTGCGCCCGACGGCCCGCGCGCTGCTGCCGGCCATGGTGGCCAGCGCGTGCCAGATCGTGCCAACTGCGCGGCCGGCGCCAACCAAGGGTGTGGCGAGCGGCGCCGGGCCGCTGCTGCGGGGACTCGACGACCCGCGTGACCCACGCTTGGACGTGCTGCGAGTGCCCGGCTTGCGCGCGGGCGGACGGCTGCGAGTTCTGGTTGCTCCTGCCACCGGACAAAACTAACGGTCAGGTTGAGGGTTGCCGCGGAGGCGCGCGGCCTGCCTAGAGGCCGGCGGCGGCGAGGTCGGCGCGCAGGTGGCTGATCTCGTGATCGGTGGCGTCGACGAGCGGTAGCCGGACCGATCCGACGTCGAGGCCGCGCAGCCGCAGCCCGGCCTTGACCAGGATCGTGCCCTGGGTGCGAAAGATGCCGGTGTAGATCGGCAGCAGCAGGCGGTGCAGGCGACGTGCCTCGGCGACGTCGCCCTGCTCGAAGGCCTGGATCAGGGCCTTGGTCGGCGCGGCACAGAAGTGCGTCGAGGTCCCGATCACCCCGACGCCGCCGAGCGACAACAACGGCAGCGTCGCAGAGTCGTCACCGGCGTAATAGGCAAGATCGGTCTCGGCGAGCACCTGGCCAGACGCTGTGAAGTCGCCCTTGGCATCCTTCACACCGACGATCTGCTCGTGTGCGGCAAGCGTCAGCATCGTCTCGGTGGTGATCGCCGTGCCGGTGCGCCCGGGGATGTCGTAGAGCAGCACCGGCAGGTCGGTGGCGTCGGCGACCACCCGGAAGTGCTGCACAAGCCCGGATTGCGGCGGCCGGGAGTAGTACGGCGTCACCAGCAGCAGCCCATGCGCGCCGGCCTTCGCGGCCTGTTCGGCCAGGTGGACGGAATGCACGGTGTCGAAGGTGCCTACGCCGGCCACGATATGCGCGCGATCGCCCACCGCGTCAACCACCGCGTTGACCAAGTCTGCCTTCTCGGCGTCGCTGGTGGTGGGCGCCTCGCCGCCGGTGCCGTTGAGCACCAAACCGTCGTTGCCTTGGGTGTCGACGAGGTATTCAGCAAGCCGGACCGCGGTCGCGAGGTCGAGCTCGCCAGCCGAGCCGAACGGCGTGACCATGGCGGTCAGGACGCGGCCGAAGGGCCGCTGCGGATCGGCGGGCATGGCGCTCAGGTTACCTGCTAGCCCTCGCTGACCATCGGGCTCGACGCGACCTCGGTGCCGTCGGGCAGCGCGGTGATCTCGAAGTCGGCGAACGCGTTCGGGGCGATGCGGCGCAGCTCCTGCAGGCAGGCAATGGCCAGTTCGCGGATCTCGACGTCGGCATGCTCGGACGCGCGCATCGCGATGAAGTGCCGCCAGGCCCGGTAGTTGCCGGTGACCACGATGCGGGTCTCGGTGGCGTTGGGCAGCAACGCCCGCGCGGCCTGCCGCGCCTGCTTGCGCCGCAGCGTGGCGTGCGAGACGTCGGCGAACTTCTTCTCCAGGCCCTCCAGCAGCTCGGTGTACGCGGTGACCGCCGCCTCGGACGCGGCGACGAACTTGGCGTGCAGGTCGGGGTCCGACGCTATGACGTCGGGCTCCACCATCGCCGCGTCCTTCTCCGGGACGTAGCGCTGCGACAGTTGCGAGTAGCTGAAGTGCCGGTGGCGGATCAGCTCGTGTGTCAGTGACCGCGAGATGCCCGACAGGTAGAACGTGACGCTGCCGTGCTCGAGCACCGACAGGTGACCGACTTCGAGGATGTGGTGCAGGTAGCCGGCGTTCGTGGCCGTGGCCGGGTTCGGCTTCTTCCACGACTGGTAGCAGGCCCGGCCGGCGAACTCGGCGAGCGCCTCGCCGCCGTCGGTGTCGGTCTCCCACGGCACGTCCGCCGGCGGCTCGAAGTGCGTCCAGGCAATGGCTTGGACCTTCAGCGGGACAGCCTGGAACGGGGTGGGACCGGTCATGGGCAAACTCCGTGATCTGGTGGGTGGTGGTCGACTCTAACCGCGACCGGTCGTGGTGCCGGACCGCCACGCGCACAACATGTCGTGGTCACAGCACGCCGGCGAGCGTCGAGGCGAGGTTGCCGCGCGGGCGCACGTCGATGGCGCCGAGGCCCTGCCACTGGGCCACGAGGGCCAGCTCGGCGGCGAGCTCGGTGGCGACATGGCGCGGGTCGCGGCCCGGCTCGATCCAGGCGCTCTGCACCCGCAGCACGCCGGCCTGACGATCGGACTTGAGATCGACGCGCCCGACGAGTGTGTCGCCGAGCAGGAAAGGCAGCACGTAGTAGCCGAAGCGCCGTTGCAGTTCGGGCACGTAGATCTCGATGCGGTAGTGGAAGTCGAAGAGCCGTTCGGTGCGGTCACGGAACCAGATCAGCGAGTCGAAGGGGGACAGCAGCGCGCGGGCCTGCACCGTGCGCGGCCGACGCGCGTCGTGCCACAGCCAGGCGGGCAGTGCCCAGCCGGCGACCTGCACCGGCACCAGCTCGCCGGTCTCGACGAGCTCGCCGATCGCCTGCTTGGTGTCGGCACTGGGGATGCGGAAGTAATCGCGGATGTCCGGCTCCGTCGCCACGCCGAGGGCACGCGCCGAGATCCGCACCAGTTCGCGTTTGGCGTCGTGCTCGCTCGGGGTCGGCAGGGCAAGGATTTCCGCCGGCAGGACGCGTTCGACGAGGTCGTAGTACCGCTCGAAATGGACGCGCTTGGCAGTGGTGATCCGGCCCGTCCAGAAGAGGTGTTCAAGCGCGATCTTCCCGTCGTGCCAGTTCCACATGTGCCCCGGCCGTGGCGGCGGACGAGGGATGCCGGTGTCACCGGCGACGACCGGCCCCCGGTCGACGACGAGCTGCTCGACGTCCGCGACCAGCGTCGGGTTGTCGTGCGCAATGCGGCGGATGCTCTGCCACGGGTCGAGGTGCGCGCGGGCCATGCGCCAGCGCAGGAGCGGGTGGTAGGCAAGCGGGACGAGCGACGCGGCGTGTGCCCAGTACTCGAACATCTCGGGACGCCGGGGCCTGGCGGTGTAGGCCGTGAGTTCGTCGAGCAGCTCTCGCCGGTAGGGCCCGAGCCGCGCGAAGACCGGCAGGTAGTGGCTACGCGAGAAGACGTTGACGGAGTCGATCTGCAGCAGTCCGACGCGCTCGAGGACGCGACGCAGATGGCGGACGTCCACCCGGCCGGCCGGGCGGGGATCGGCGAAGCCCTGCGCGGCCAGGGCGATCCGACGGGCCGCTGCGGGGCTCAGCTGTGCTGTTGCTCCGCCCATGCCCGGGACATTACGAGGTGGTACCGACGACACCACACGGGCGGCGCACAGCCAGCCGTGGGAACATCGCCGCGTGTTCGAGAGCATCATGCACAGCATCGGCGACGCCACGGGCTTGTGGCTCTATCTCATCGCGGGTGGCCTTGCCTTCGCCGAAGCAGCGATCCTCGTCGGCATGGTGCTGCCGGGCGAGACGGCGCTGCTCGTCGCGGGCGTCTTCTGCAATCACAAGTACGGTCACCTGAATCTCTACGTGATGATGGTGATCGCTGCGTTCTGCGCCATCGCCGGCGACTCCGTCGGCTACGAGTTCGGTCGCAAGTTCGGACCCGCCCTGCGTCGTTCGCGCCTGGGCGCGTGGGTAGGCGAGCCACGTTGGACTGCCGTCGACGGCGTCATCCACAAGCACGGCGGGAAGGCCGTACTGCTCGGCCGGCTCACCGCGTTGCTGCGGGCACTCATGCCGTCGATGGCCGGGATGAGCGGCATGCGCTACCGCACCTTCCTGGTGTGGAACGCCGCCGGCGGGTTGATCTGGGCGCCCGGATGCGTCCTGTTGGGGTATGCCTTTGCGTCGGCTCTCGACGTCGTGAGTTCGACGCTGACGTGGGCGCCGTTGGCGATCCTGGCCGTGGTCGTCGTGGGTTACGTCGCCCTGCACCTGCGTAAGCGCAAGCGGGAACGCGCGGACGAACTGGCTTACGAGCAGGGCCTGTCGGGCGACCCGGACGCCGCGACCACGGGCCCAGCGACCTGACTCTTGACCTAGGGTCGATAACATGGCAGATGTCAGCGTGCGCCCAGCGGTCCGTGGTGACGCCAGCGAACTCGCACGGATCCAGATCGACACCTGGCGGCTCGCCTACGCCGACATCCTGCCCGCGCCCGTGCTGGCTGGTCTGTCGCTCGCCGAGGCCGAGGCCTCCTGGCAGCAGGCCATCACCGCCGCCCCCACGCCCCGGCACCGCGTGCTGGTCGCGATGGAGCAGCAATGGCGCGTCGGCTTCGTCGCCTTCGGGCCGGCAGAGGACGTCGAGGACGACGACCCGGAGCCCGCCACGACGGTGGCCGTCGGCCCGGTACTGGTCGAACCCAGATGGGGTCGACGGGGTCACGGCTCGCGGCTGCTCGCGGCGACAGTCGACCTGGCCCGCGAGGACGGCATGACGCGCGCGATCGCGTGGATCCCTGAGGGCGACACACCGACCCGCGAATTCCTGCTGTCCACCGGCTGGGCGCCGGACGGACTCGTGCGCGCGCTCGAGACGGGCGCCGGCGAACTGCGCGAGATCCGGCTACACACCTCGCTCGTCGAGGACCCGGGCGTCGGATCGTAGGCTTCGCCGCATGGCGTTCGACGGGATCCCGCTTGCTGCCCTCGACTTCTACGAGGACCTCGAAAATGACAATTCGAAGGCGTTGTAGGACAAGCTGCACAACCGCCTAGCCCGCCGACGCGTCGACCACCACATCGTTTCGGGTACGCGCCGTGATACGCCCGAAGACTAGTTCATCAGAAACAGGTCGGTTCACTTCAACAAATCTGATGGACAGACCTGGATGCAGCGCAACTGTCGCCGACGCCGTCTCGACGTCCAGCCCACGGAGTTCTTCGCCGATGAGACCGGCGAGCTGATGCAGCTGCTCCCATTCGGTCTGATGGGCCTCGAAAGCGTCCATGCTCGAACCATAGAGTCGGTGTCATGGCGTTTGCTGGCATTCCCTTGGCTGCCCTGGACTTCTATGAAGACCTGGAAAATGACAATTCAAAGGCGTTCTGGTCCGAACACAAGCACGTCTACGACGAGCAGGTGAAGGCGCCGCTGCTCGGGTTGGCCGAGGAGCTCGGCCCGAAGTTCGGGTCGGCGAAATTCTTCCGGCCGTACCGCGACGTCCGGTTCAGCAAGGACAAGACGCTCTACAAGACCCATCAGGGCATGTGGTTCGGCGAGACATCGTGCTACCTGCACGTCGGCCCGGCCGGACTGTTCCTGGCCGCCGGGTACTGGGGCACCTCCTCGGCCCAGGTCGGCCGGCTTCGCCGAGCGATCGACGACGACATCGTCGGGCCGCAGCTCGAGAAGGTCGTGGTCTCGCTGCAACGCAAGGGGTTCCGGATCGGTGGCGAGCAGCTGACCCGCGTGCCCAGCGGTTACGACCGCGGTCACCCGCGCGCCGACCTGCTCAAGCACAAATCGTTGACAGCGTCGAAGGAGGTCGGCGCGCCGGAGTGGCTCAGCACCCCGCAGGCGCGCACCGAGATCGCCAAGGCGTGGCGGTCGATGGCTCCGCTCGTGGCCTGGCTGGACACGCACGTCGGCCACGACTGAGGCGCCGCGCGGCAGGTACTCATCGTCGCTCCTTTGCTCTGCTCAGTGTGAATGAGCATGTGCTCAGTCAGAGTGAGCAGAGCAAAGCGGCCGGCAGGGGTGGTCGTTGCGCGCTCTCAGCCCAGCGTGTCGAGGAAGTCGCCGAGGTCTCGCCACAGAGCGATGCGCAGCGGCAACGGCATCCCGTTGTTCGCCCCGGAGGGCCCGGGGAGGACGAACGCCGGGATCCGCCCCACCGACCAGGATGGCGCACCGAAGTCGCGCACCTGCCGTTGGCCGGCGTTGCGGGCGTAGGAATTCGCGGCTGTCTTGCTGACGAACGCCACGGCCTGCGGCGCCGCGCGGCGGAGCTTGCGTTCGAACCCGACCCGGTCGAAGACCGGTGGCTCCCCCGGCTCGGACTCGCGTACGCGCACCATGTCGGTCAGGCCGACACCGAAGTCGAGGACCCGCTCGTCCTCGTCCGGCGCCAACAGCTGCGGCACGAGCCCGGACTCGTGGAGCAGCACGTAGAACTTGTTGCCCGGGCTGTCGTAGTAGTGCGAGCGCGCAGCGCGGTCCCAGGCTGCAATCGTCCCCGCGATCACCACGCGGACGCCAGGGCGTAGGAGGTCGGGCAGCACAGCGGTTGAGAAGCCTCAGCTCAGAGGTCGAGCAGGGCGTCCAGGCCGACGGTGAGTCCCGGCCGACTGACGACGTGGCGGACGGCCAGCAGCACGCCGGGCATGAACGAGACGCGATCGAGGGAATCGTGGCGAATGGTCAGGGTCTCGCCCTCGGCGCCGAACACGATCTCCTGGTGCGCGACCATGCCCGCCACCCGCAGCGCATGGACGTGCACACCCTCGACGTCGGCGCCCCGCGCCCCGTCGAGGGTCTGGCTGGTGGCGTCGGGGCTCGGCGACATCCCGGCCGCACGGCGGGCCTGGGCGATGACCCGGGCGGTGTGCACCGCGGTGCCGCTGGGCGCGTCGGCCTTGCCTGCGTGATGCAGCTCGATGACCTCGGCGCTGTCGTAGAAGCGCGCTGCGAGCTCGGCGAAACGCATCGACAGGATCGCGCCGATGCCGAAGTTGGGGGCCACCAGCACGCCGAGGTCCGGCGTGTCCTGCAGCCAGGTCCGCACCGTGTCCAGCCGCTCGGGCGTGAACCCGGTCGTGCCCACCACGGCGTGGATGCCCTGGTCGATGGCGAAGCGGATGTTGTCCATGACGACGTCGGGGTGGGTGAAGTCCACCAGCACCTGCGAGCCGGCGTCGGCGACGCTGAACAGCCAGTCCCCCGCGTCGACCATGCCCACGAGGTCCAGATCGTCGGCGGCGTCGATCGCCCGGCACACCTGCTGACCCATTCGACCGCGGGCGCCCAGCACCCCGACGCGGATCGGTTCGCTCGTCGTCATCGTCGTCTCCTCACGCCGCACCGTCGAAGTCGTGTTCACCGAAGGGGCCGACGACGGTCAGACAACGCGGGCGCGACAGCACCAGCTGCGCGGCCTCGGCGACATCGTCGGGTGTGACGGCGTCGATGAGCGTGAGGACCTCGTCCAACCCGAGGATGTCGCCGTAGGCGATCTCGCTCTTGCCGATACGGGTCATTCGGGAGCCGGCGTCCTCGAGGCCGAGGACGATGCCGCCGCGCATCTGCCCCTTGCCCCGCTCGATCTCGTCGGCGCTGAGCGTGCCGGCGGCGACGGAGTCCAGCTCCTCGCGCATGATCGTCAGCACCTCGTCCGCCTTGCCGGGCTGGCAGCCGGCGTACACCCCGAACTGGCCGGCGTCGGCGTAGCTGGTGGTGTAGGAGTACACCGAGTAGGCCAGGCCGCGTTCCTCACGCACCCGCTGGAACAGCCGCGAACTCATGCCGCCGCCCAGCGCTGACGACGCGACGCCGAGCGCCCAACGCCGCGGGTCGTGGCGCGAGAGCCCATGCGTGCCCAGCACAAGGTTGGCCTGCTCGGTGTCGTCCTCGACGACCTGCACGGCACGATCGGGGACGAGGTTCGCGGGTTCGCCCCCCGGGCGCACCGGCTGCGGTGCAAGGCCCGGATCCAGCCGGTCGGCGAACGCCTGCCGGACCAACCGCACGACCTCGCCGTGCTCGACGTGCCCAGCCACCGACACCACCATCGCGTCGGGCGTGTAGCGCCGACGGTAGTACCCGTGGATCTGCCGTCTGGTCAGCCCAGCGATGGACTGCTCCGTGCCGAGCACCGGCCGACCGAGCGGCACGTCGCCGAACAGGGCGGTGGAGAATTCGTCGTGGACGAGGTCGCTCGGGTCGTCGTCGCGCATCGAGATCTCCTCGAGGACGACACCTCGCTCGACGTCGACGTCCTGCGCGGTGACCGTCGCGTTCAGCACGACGTCGCTGACGATGTCTATCGCGACCTCGAGATCGCGGTCGAGCACCGTTGCGTAGAAGCAGGTGTGCTCCTTCTCGGTGAAGGCATTGAACTCTCCGCCCACGGCGTCCATTGCCCGCGCGATGTCCAGGCCGCTGCGCGAGGTGGTGGCCTTGAACAGCAGGTGTTCCAGGAAGTGGCTGGTGCCGGCCAGCGACAGCGATTCGTCACGGGACCCGACCGGCACCCACACGCCGACGCTCGCGCTGCGCACGCCGGGCATGCCCTCGGTGACGATCCGCAGGCCACCGGGCAGAGTCGTGCGGGTGATGACGCCCCCACCGGTGGCGCGCTCGAGGCGGCGTGTGACGGCCCGGCCGACGACAGCCCCCTGGGCGGGACGGGACGAAGTCATCCCGCGATCCTACGGACCCGGCCGGATCGCTCAGGCGCGGGCGCCGTAGTAGACGCGCTCCCGCTTCGGAACGACGACCGGGAAGTGCCGCGGCCGCAGCGACCACAGGTACGTGCCGGTGGCGACGAGAACGCCACGCAGTACCGGCATGCGCAGCAGCCAGCCGGCCAATCCGAACAGCGGCGCCAGTAACCAGCTCACCAGTCCGAAACCGATCGCGGCCGCCACGAAGTGGCCCGGGAAGCGCGCGCCGAGCGCCAACCACAGGGTGACCGCACCGGCGATGCCGATGGCGGCAAGCCACGCCGTCCACAGCGCAGGACTAGAGCGCAGGACGTCCAGGGGAAGCGCGCCGAGCGCGAGGCCGACGGCGGACCCGGCGAGCACCCCCGCCCACGCCCGATGGTTGCGCGTCGGTGCGGGGTCGTAGCTCGGCAGCACCGACAGCGGATGCGCGGCGCGCATCTGCTCGACGTCGTCGTAGAGCCGGACCAACGGGTATCGAGCCGCGACCCGCTTGCGCAACCACTCCGGGGCGACCGGGTGCAGCCACAGTGCGTCGATGCGGGCGTGCTGGGCGCGGATGCCCTGGGTGCCGGCGACGACGCCGCCCCAGCACGACACGACGGCCTGGACGTGCCGCATGCCCCGGTTCTGTGCGGCGGCCTGGGGGGTGCCGTAGGCGTAGAACCCGCAGTCGCAGTCGTCGGCGGGCGCCTCGTGCGACGCCCGTGGGCAGGCGGCGGTGTTGGTGTCGTTGGACCAGCACTGCTCGGAGTACAACGGCAGGAGCAGGCCGGACTCCTCCACGCGAAACGTGCGCAGGGCGATGACTTCACCGACGAGCGGCTCGGCGCCGGCGAACGGCTGCATCAGGAGCGGGCGGGCTCGGCTCGGGCGACGACCCGCTCACGTACGGCCGGCACCAGCACGTCGAGCAGCGCGGGCGTCTCGACCGACGCCACGTTCTGCTCGGGCTGCGCCAGGGTGGGCAGCACCTCGAAGCGCACCTGCCGGGATCCGATGTCACCCATGCCGCTGCTCCTTTCGACCATCCGACCCGGACGCCCGGCCGGGGATGATCACAGACGGTACGCCGACCTCACCGGGGCAGCCAGGCGTCCGGTGCGTCGTTGAGTGCCTTGACGTGCGCGGGCAGCTGACCGCTCAGCACGTCGGCGAGGGTGGTCTCGTCCAGCACCTGACGCAGGCTGGCGCGCACCGCGACCCAGACCTCGGGCAGGTGCTCGGCGACCCCGGCGTACGTGGTCTCGTGCGGGCGCAACCCCCGCACCTCGGCCAACGGGCCGTCGACGGCACGCATCACAGAGCCGAGCGCGATGTCCTTCGCGGGCCGGGCCAGCGCGTAGCCACCCTCGGCACCGCGCTGGCTGCGCACAATGCCGGCCCGGCGCAGCTCACCCAGGATGGCCTCAACGAACTTGCGGGGCATGCCCTGCTCGGTGACGACGGTGTCGATCTTGACGAGCGAGGGCTCGCGGGCGGCCAGGCTCAGCAACGCCCGGACGGCGTAATCGGTCTTGGCCGAGATCTGCACGCCGCCATCCTCGCACTGGTAGGGCTGGTGTCGGTCGAGTCAGGCCGGCGTTGCGAGGGTCGTGCTGTTCTGGACGACCACGAGCCACACCGGCGTGCCCTCGCGCAGGTTGAGCGACTCGCTCTGGCCACGGGTCAGCTGTACCCAGGTGCCGGGGTCCCCCGAGTCGCCGGCAAGCTCGACCCGCACCTCGAAGCCGACCCGCTGCAACCGCGTCACCCGTGCCGGCACCGCGTCCGGCTGCGGCGTAGTGAAGATCTCGATGTCGTGCGGGCGCACCATGCGCCCGCCGAGCGTCGTGACCGGGCCGAGGAAGGACATGACGAAGTCGTTGGCCGGCTTGTCGTAGAGGTCGTCCGGGCTGCCGACCTGCTCGATGCGGCCACCGTTGATGACCACGATCTCGTCGGAGACCTCGAGGGCCTCCTCCTGGTCGTGCGTCACGAACACGGTGGTCACGCTCACCTCGTCGTGCAGGCGACGCAGCCAGTCGCGCAACTCCTTGCGCACCTTGGCGTCCAGCGCCCCGAACGGCTCATCGAGCAGCAGCACCTTCGGCTCGACGGCGAGCGCGCGCGCCAACGCCATGCGCTGACGCTGACCGCCCGACAGCTGGGCCGGCAGACGGTCGGCGAATTGCTCCAGGTGCACGAGTTCGAGCAGCTCGTGCACCCGCTTCCTGATCTCGTCCTTCGGGCGCCTGCGGATCTCGAGGCCGAAGGCGACGTTGCGGTACACCGACAGGTGGGTGAACGCGGCGTAGTGCTGAAACACGAAGCCGACGTCGCGGTGCCGCGGCGGGAGCTGCGATGCGTCCCGTCCGTCGATCTCCACCGTTCCCTCGTCGGCGTTCTCGAGCCCGGCGATGATGCGCAGCAGAGTAGATTTGCCGCCGCCGCTCGGGCCGAGCAGCGCAGTCAGCGCACCCGAACGCACCGACAGATTGACGTCGTCCAGCGCGACGAAGTCGCCGAAGCGCTTGCCGATCCCGTGTACCTCGATACCCATGATCAGGCCCTTCCCCTACGGCGGATCCACGCCCCGGCCAGGATGGCGGCGAACGCGACAACGATGAGTACGAAGGTGACTGCGTACGCGGCGTTCGGGTTCTGCTCGTTCTCGAGCAGGTTGCTGATGCGTAGCGGCGCCGTCTCGGTCTGACCCTCGATGTTGCCCGATACCACCAGCACCGCCCCGTACTCGCCCAGGCATCGAGCAATGGTGAGGACGAGGCCGTAGGTCAGCGCGATCCGGATGGTCGGCAGCGTGATGCGCAAGAAGCGGGTGACTGCGCTTGCGCCGAGTGACGACGCGGCGAGTTCCTGGTCGGTTCCGGCCTGTTCGAGCACCGGCACGATCGCGCGAACAACGAGCGGGAGCGAGACGAAGACGGTGGCCATGACCATGCCGGGCTTCGCGTAAATGACCTGGAAGCCATGGTCCTCGAGCGTTGGGCCGAACCAGCCGATGTGCCCGTACACCAGCACCAGTGCGAGCCCCACGACGATCGGCGACACCGCAACCGGCAGGTCGATGAAGGCGCTCAGCAACCGCTTGCCGGGGAACCGGTGCCGGGCCAACAGGATGCCGACTCCAACCCCGAACACCGTGTTGATCACTACCGCGATACCCGCGACGATGCCGCTGACCTCGAAGGCGTGCACAGACTGGGTGTTGGTCAGGGCGTCGAAGAACGATGACAGACCAGGCTGGAAGGTCTTGTAGAGAATGACGACGACCGGCAGCAGCGCGATGACAGCGACGTATAGGACGGCAATGGTTCGTACCGTCCAGGACGCGGGTTTCGAACTGCGCTGCACCGGCGCAGGCGCGGGTGCAGCGACCGGCGGAATCGGTGCAAGGGCGATGTCAACCACGGCGGGCCACCCGTCGTTGGAGTTGGTCAAGCACGACCAGCACCAGTGCGCTGGCGATCAGCAGGACAGTGGCGATCGCGCTGGCCTGCTGGGTCGCGCGCAACGGGCTGTCGCTGTCCTGGAGCTTGCCGTAGATGAGCGAGGACGCGATCTCGGTCTTGAACGGCAGGTTGTAGGAGATGAACACGAGCGAGCCGTATTCGCCGAGAGCTCGAGCGAAGGCCAGGGTCGCGCCCGAGATCAGCGC
Organism: uncultured Jatrophihabitans sp.; assembly: GCF_964244045.1. Classification (NCBI taxonomy): domain Bacteria; kingdom Bacillati; phylum Actinomycetota; class Actinomycetes; order Jatrophihabitantales; family Jatrophihabitantaceae; genus Jatrophihabitans; species uncultured Jatrophihabitans sp. The sequence goes on from NZ_CAXTHK010000029.1 coordinate 45,108, forward strand.
AGGCAGCACCTGCGGCAAGATGATCCGCCGGAACACGACGGACGGCGGCGCGCCGAGCGATGCCGCGGCCTGCTCGGCGTCCCGGTCGAGTTGCAGCAGTACGGGCTGCACGGTGCGCACCGTGAACGGCAAGGTCACGAACAGCAGCGTCACCACGAGGCCGACGCGTGTGCCGCCCAGGTGGACACCGACGGGGCTGTCACCGCCGTAGAGCGTGAGCATGACGATGCCGGCCACCACCGTGGGCAGCGCGAACGGAATGTCGATGACCATCTCAAGCAGTCCCGCGCCGCGAAAACGCTCGCGTACCAGTACCCAGCCGACGAGCAGGCCCATGACCGCGTTGATCAGAGCGGTCAGCACCGAGATGCCGATCGTGAGTCTCAACGCCGAGGCGGCCTCGCGGTTAGTGATGGCCGAAGTGAAACCGCTCCAGCCGTAGTCGAACGACCGTCCCACTACCGCGGCCAACGGCAACAGCACCAGCAGGCTCAACCACAGCACGGAGACGCCGAGCGTCGTACCGGACCAACCCCGCAGCGGCTGCCCCGAGCGGGTGCGCCGCAGCCGGCGGGAGCGTTGCGCGCCGCCCGCCGGCTGGTCGTCGAGAACTGCTGTCACGGCTGGTATGTCCCCTACTTCTCGATCTTCGTGACGATGCCGTTGTCGCCGAAGAACTCGTCGTTGACCTTGCTCCAGCCGCCGAGCGAGCCGACCGTGAACAGCTTCTGCACAACCGGGTACGGGTTGCTGGGGTCGTTGGCGCCCTTGACATCGGTCGGCTTCACGCTGGTGTCGACCGGCCGGAAGCCGTGGCTGGCGAAGATCGCCTGGCCGGCGCTGCTCTCGACGTAGGACAGGAAGTCGCTCGCGGCCTTGGGCGCACCCTTGGTCACGGCGGCTGGCGTCTCGATCAGCACGTCCTGGTCAGGCACGATGTAGTCCAGCGAGAGCCCCTTCTGCCGGGCGAGGATCGCCTCGGACTCGTAGGAGATCAGCACGTTGCCGGTGCCCGAGGTGAACTGGGTGGTTGCGACCGCACCACTGGATGCACGGCTGACGACGTGCGAGAAGAAGCTCTTGAGGTAGGCCTGCGCCTGGGCCGGCGTGCCGCCGGTCTGGATCACGTGCTGGTAGGCGGCCAGGATGTTCCACTTCGCGGAACCTGACGACGCCGGGTCAGGGGTGACGATCTTGACACCCGGCTTGATCAGGTCGGCCCAGCCCTTGATGCCGAGCGGGTTGCCCTTCTTGACCACGATGACGACGACGGAGTCGGCGACGATGCCCTTGGTGGGACCCGCGTCCCAGTCCGCGGCGACCTTGCCGGCCTGCTCGAGCTTGTTCATGTCGGAGCCGGTAGAGAACGCGACGTAGTCGGCTTTCTGGCCGGCGGCGACGTTCTTCTCCTGCGTGCCGCTCGGCCCGTAGGCACCGGCGAGCGAGACGCCCGCTCCCGCAGGCGTCTTGGCGAAGGCCGTGCCGAGCGCGTCGTAAGCCGGCTTGGGCACCGAGTAGGCAACCAGCTTGAGGCTCGTGGACTTGGCCGACGAGCTCGACGAGTTCGACGAGCTGGTCGAGCCGGCGCCGGCCGACGAGCCGGACTTCGAGCTACCGCTGCTGGAGCACGCGCTCAGCCCGGTGGCGGCCGTCAGAACGGCGGCGAACACGGTCAGCGTGCGAGCGCGTCGGGAGAGCATGCATACCTGCTTTCAGGAGGGCGACCGACTCTTGTTTGTCGATACGTCCGGTAGACAATAACAGCGGACGGGCTAATGGCTTGCGCCACGGCCGGACGATGAGAGACATGTCCATCACCCGACTCGCGAACTTCGCCTCGATCCTCGAGGACGCCACCCGCGCCCAGGCCGAGCGCACGGCAAGCATGCCGTTCGTGCGCCCCCACCTGGCGCTCATGCCTGACGCCCACCTGGGCAAGGGCGCCACCGTCGGCAGCGTCATCCCGACCGAGGGCGCGATCATTCCGGCGGCAGTCCGCGTGGACATCGGCTGCGGAATGATGGCCGTCCGCACGCAATTCGCGCGGGCGGATCTCACCGGCGATCTCACCGAACTGCATCGTGCGATCTCGAGTGCGATCCCGCTGTCGGCCGGGCGGTACAACCAGCATGTCGTGGCCTCGGCAGCACCGCGCGTCGCCGAGCTGGAGGCGCTCGAGGGCATCGAGCAGGCCGACGAGATCGGGCCGCGCTGGCGCCTGCAGCTCGGTTCGCTGGGGTCAGGCAACCACTTCATCGAGGTCAGCCTCGACGAGGACGACGCGGTCTGGCTGTTCCTGCACTCGGGCTCGCGAGGCGTCGGCAACAAGCTCGCGCAGAAGCACATCAAGATCGCGCAGGAGCAGTGCGCACGGCGATTCATCCGGCTGCCCGATCCCGACCTGGCCTACCTCGTCGAGGGCGACCCGGAGTTCTGGTCCTACATCGCAGCTCTGCGGTGGGCCCAACGATTCGCGCTGCTCAACCGCGAGGAGATGATGCAGCGCGTCGTCGACTGCCTCTCGGCGTGGCAGGGCGAGCCGGTGCAGCGGCTCGAGGAGGTCAACTGCCACCACAACTACACCGAGCGCGAGACGCACCTGGGCCGAGAGGTCTGGCTGTCGCGCAAGGGGGCGATCGACGCGCACGCCGGCATCCCCGGGCTCATCCCGGGCTCGATGGGCGACCTGTCCTACGTCGTGCGCGGTAAGGGCCACGTCGGGTCGCTGTGCTCATCGCCGCACGGTGCGGGGCGCAACTTCTCGCGCTCAGCTGCCCGCAAGCGGTTCACGCGGGCGGACCTGGACGAGTGGATGTCGGGCATCGCGTGGGGCAACTCGGACGCGTTCCTTGACGAGCACCCGCAGGCCTACAAGCCGATCGACGTCGTCATGAACGACGCGAAGGACCTCGTCGAGGTCGTGCATACCCTGCGTCAGATCGTCAACGTCAAGGGCAACTAACCCCAATACCGTTCAGTTAAGGTTACAGCCGTGTAGTTTGACGATGTGCCTCGTGCTG
>NZ_CAXTHK010000030.1:0-47892 GCF_964244045.1 uncultured Jatrophihabitans sp.
ACATGCCTCAAGACTGGTTCGCAGCCGTGCGCTCAGCCTGAGTAGAGCTACTCACTCACGCAGGTGCGCTCTCTTCGCGGCAGCACGAAGCGTTCGCGAAAACCCACGCGCTCTCATGCCGCAGATAGCGTGCGCTGCGGCCATCTGGTCATGCCGCGCGGCGGTCGACCTCGCTGGGGCAAACTGGACGAGTGGACAGCGTTCCACGCTCCCGCGGTGATAAGCGCCGCGCAGACTTGGCGTCTTGCGTGGTCGCCGCGCTGTCATCGCAGCGACCGTTCAGGCCAGCAGCTCGCCGACCGCTTCCGACGTCACGGCCACGCAGTGGTCGGCCTGCTCGACCGTCGTCACCGGACTCATCAGGGCCATGGCCTGGAACGGCGTCATCAGCACGCCGCGGTTGGCGAGGTACAGGTGGACGAAGTCGTCGAGCTGCTCGTCCGCGGCCCTGTGCGACTCGGTACCGGTGCGCGGTGCCTGCGGTCGGAAGCGGTATTCAGTGCGGGCGCCCAGCCGGCTCACCGACCACGGCGCGCGGTGCTCGGCGAAGGCCGCTGAGATGCCGTCGGCGTACCGGGTGGCGAGCGCGATCATCGTCGTGAAGGCGTCATCGGTAAGGACGTGCTCGAGCGTCGCGCGCATCGCCGCCACGGACAGCGCGCTGCCGGCCATCGTGCCGCCGACGCCGCCCATGTCAACGAGGTCGAGGTCGGCACGGCCCAGGGCGCGGTCGGCGAACTCGGCGGACATGCCGTAGGCGCCGGCCGGGATGCCACCGCCGATGGCCTTGCCGATGACCACGAGGTCCGGCTCGAGGTCCCACTCGCGGCAGCAGCCACCGGGACCGGCTGAGAAGGTGTGTGTCTCGTCGATGATCAGCAGCGTGCCGTGTCGGCGGGTCGAGTCCCAGACGCCGTCGAGGTAACCGGGCTCGGGCAGGACAATCCCGACGTTGGTGAGCGCGGGCTCCATGAGCACCGCCGCGACGTCGCCGTAGGCGAGCTGGCGCTCGAGGCCGTCGAGGTCGTTGAATTCCGCGACCCGGCTGGTGGCGGTGACGTCGCAGGGCGCGCCGACGTTGCCCTCGCGGCTCATGCCCTCGCCGTCCGGACCGACGACGATCAACGACTCGTCGACGCTGCCGTGATAGCAGTAGCTGTTGACGAGGATCTTGGGACGGCCGGTAACCGCCCGCACGATGCGGATCGCCCAGCGGTTGGCGTCCGTGGCGGTGAGCGAGAAGCTCCAGCGGGTTAGACCGAATCGACGGGTGAGTTCTGCACCCACCCACTCGGCGTCCTCGGTCGGCATCATCGCCGTGGCACCGCCGAGCTCGCCCAGCCGTCGGGTGACGGCGGCGACGACGGGCGCGGGGGAGTGCCCGGCCATGGCTGCGGTGTCTCCGAGCGCGAAGTCGTCGTACTGCCGGCCGTCGATGTCGGTGACCGTGGCGTCGTGCGCGGTGTTCAGGTACAGCGGGAACGCGCCCGCGGTCTTGTTCATCCAGGTCATCGGCACGCGGCCGAACAGGTGCGCGCCCCGGGCGAACGCCTGCTCGGAGCGCGGATGCTCGGCGCGGAAGCGCGCTTGCTCGCGGGTGGCCAGCTCGGTGAGACGGTCGCGGTCGACCATGGTCAGCGTCCTCTCGGCGGGCCCGCGTGAGATAGTTCGGGGCAGCGGCAGTACCGGCGGAAGGCAGCCTAGTGAACGACGCTCCTTGGCAGAGCCGAACGGAGTGAAGCTGTGAGTAAGGCGCGGCAAACCGCGCGGGCTGAGCGCGAGGCCGCGGCCACCGCTCGCGCGGCGGCCGACCGAGCCGCTGCCGCCCGCCGTTCGACGGCCGCCGCGCGTCGCGAACGTCGGGCCTTGCTCTGGCGGCGCCTTCGGCTCTGGCAACACCATCCCGGTACCCGGCAGCGCGAGCGGTTCGGGGTGCTCGGCATCCTGGTCCTGGTCGTACTGCTCACGGTCTTCGTGGTCACCCGCTCGTGGTCGGCCACTCTGGGAGCGGCCCTCGTCTGCGTGATCGCCGCGCCCGTCTACCTTGTCCTGAATCGGAGCCAGTCATGAGCCCGCTCGTCCTTCTGCCCGCCGTCGACGTGGCGAACGGCGCCGCAGTACGACTCGTGCAGGGGGCGGCGGGCAGCGAGACCTCATACGGCGATCCGCTCGACGCGGCGCTGACCTGGCAGCGCGACGGCGCCGAGTGGATCCACCTCGTCGACCTCGACGCCGCCTTCGGCCGGGGTGACAACCGCGAGCTGCTCGCCGGCGTCGTCAGGCAGCTCGACGTCGCCGTCGAGCTGTCGGGCGGCATCCGCGACGACGCCTCGCTCGAGGCCGCGCTGGCCACCGGCGCGGCCCGCGTCAACCTGGGCACGGCTGCGCTCGAGTCCCCGGACTGGGTGCGCTCGGCCATTGCGAAGCACGCCGACAAGATCGCGGTGGGGCTCGACGTCCGCGGCACGACGCTCGCCGCTCGCGGGTGGACGCAGGAGGGCGGCGACATCTGGGACACGCTTGCCCGGCTCGACGCCGATGGCTGCGCCCGGTATGTCGTCACCGACGTACACAAGGACGGCACGCTGACCGGACCGAACCTGCAGTTGCTGCGCGACGTGTGCGCGCGCACCGATAAGCCCGTGGTGGCGAGCGGGGGAGTGTCGTCGCTGGACGACCTGCGCGCGATCGCCGCTCTGAGCGCCGACGGCGTGGAGGGCGCGATCGTGGGCAAAGCCTTGTACGCCGGGGCGTTCACGCTGCCCGAGGCCCTCGCCGCGGTGCGCTGACCTGGTGGCCACCACAGCCGAGTGGCTCGAGGGCGCCCGCCCGCGGACCCTGTTCATGGCCGTGGCGCCGGTGGTCGCGGGCACCGGCGTGGCCGCGCACGACGGTGACGTCCGGTGGGGGCGCGCCGCGCTCGCGCTCGCCGTGTCGCTCGCCCTGCAGATCGGCGTCAACTACGCCAACGACTACAGCGACGGCGTCCGCGGCACCGACACCGACCGGGTCGGACCGCAGCGGCTTGTCGGATCGGGCGCTGCGCGCCCGCGTGCCGTGTTGATCGCTGCCCTTGTCTGCTTCGCGGTTGCCGCGACGGCCGGCCTTGCGCTCGCGGCGCTGTCGAGCTGGTGGCTGGTCGTCGTCGGGGCCCTGGCCATCGCGGCCGCGTGGGGATACACCGGCGGCGCCAAGCCGTACGGGTACCGGGCGCTGGGCGAGGTCTCGGTCTTCGTGTTTTTCGGCCTGGTCGCGGTGGGTGGCACCGCGTACGTCCAAACGCAACGGGTTACCGCCACGGCCGTACTGACCGCCATACCCATTGGTATCCTCGCTTGCGCGCTGCTCGTCGCCAACAACCTGCGCGACATTCCGGGTGACGTGCGCGCGCACAAGCGCACGTTGGCCGTGCTGCTCGGCGACGGCCGTACCCGCCTGCTCTACGAGGCGCTTGTCGTGATCCCGTTCGCGCTCGCGGGGGTGCTCGCCATCCGCGACCACGGACCACCGCTCATCGCCTGGGCCGCGGCGCCGCTCGCCCTGGGTGCGATCAGTCCCGTCCACTCCGGGGCGTCCGGTCCCGCGCTCGTCCCGACCCTGCGGGCGACCGGCCAGCTGACGCTGGCGTTCGCGCTGTTGCTCGCGGTGGGGCTGGCGATCGCCAACTGACGGTGCCGAGCCCGGAGCTGGACTCAGCTGGTGAGCAGCCCAGCGACGGGCTGCCCCGAGGGTGTGGCCGGCGCTGCCGGTGCAGCGCTGCCCGGTCGGCGCACGATGGCTCGAACGAGCTCCCCCGACGAGCGCCAGATCACCGCATCGATCAGGTAGTGATGCAGGTTGAGGAAGACGAAGAACGCAGCGGCGAACAGCAGCGGTCCGGCGCGGTCCACGTGGGCGTCGAGCGACTGCGGCAGCCACCGCGACACCAGCAGCCCGCCGCAGGCCGCGCCGCCGAACACGTTGAGCCACCAGGCGGCGCCGTGCGTCCCGGGGCGACCGGCCGCGACGGCCAGTTCGGCGCGGTGCCCGACGGCCAGGTACTGCAGCGCGTGGAACGGGGCCAGCAGCAGGATCGTCCACACCGGGCTGGGCGCCAGGCCGAGCCACAGGAACGCCGCGGCGTAGGGCGCGACGAGCAGCGCCGGCGGCCACGCACCGGAACTGCGACGCAGCGCGACGAAGGTGACGCCGACACCGATCGCCGCCAACGCCGCGAGCCCACGCAGCCAAGGCAGGACCTCGTAGGGCAGCACCCCGAACCCCACCTGGTAGCCGGCCAGCCGGTAGTTGCGCCCGATCACGAGCACCTGAGCGGCGCCGATGAAGCACAGCGGGTACAGGCCGTAGCGCAGCACGCGGACGTGCGTGGGCGTCAGGCGCACGCCACGGAAGGCCGCGCCCACCCGCCCGATGCCGTAGACCTGCTTGACGTAGTGCCACGCCGTCATCAGGTAGACCGAGGTGATGAGCGCGCTCGTGACGCGGGCGGCCGACGTCGGACCTACGGCCAGCGAGATTCCGACGATCGACGCCAGCACGACCACCAGCAGCGCCGGGCCGAGAACGAGCGCGACGGGCCGCCGGCGCAGCGCGGGCAGGCCGTCGGAGTAGGCCAGGTGGTACGACAGCCCGAAGTGCGATGCGGACACGACCGCGCCCACCCAGTAGACGGCCGCGGCGAGGCCCGAACCCAACCTGAGCCCGGCGTGGTCGGCGAGAACGACGGCGAACCAGACGATCACGGCAAGCCATCCGACGAGCCACCCGTCGAGCCGTCGGCTCACCAGATTCCGGCTCACCAGATTCCGAGTCCCGAGGGGCTGCGACATTGCGCTAGCATACGGGCCGCCCCGGTCCTGCGGACAGGCCATTCACGAGTCGGAGTCCAACACATGAAACAACGCGTCGGTGCCATCCTGTGCATGCTGCTCGGCGCCGTCCTGATCTTCAGCGGGCTCAGTTCCGGTAGCGATAGCACGGTCGGCGAGGCCACCCCGCAGTGCAGCGGGCAAGCGGCCTTCGCGTTCGTCGGCGTACTCAGCACGGCCGGCTGCCCGACCGGCACCATCACGTTCAACGAGACGACGACGGGTTCGTCCACCGCCCCCGCGACCTGGTCGGTGACCATCAGTTCCACGTGCGCCGACCCGGACACCGGGGCCCCGGTGTCGCAGACGGTCAGCGTGCCCAACAACGGTTCGGCCACGAGCAGCGACCTGTACATCTTCACCGATCAGGTCGGCAACACCTCGTGCCAGTACAGCTACGTCGAGACGCCGGTCGACGGGTACACCGCAGCCTTCACGCCGGCGTCGCCGCAACCCATCCCGTTCATCGCCCGAAATGGCAACGTGCTGACCGTGGCTCTCACGAACACCGCGGTCGTCGTGGTGCCGCCGGTCCCGCCGGTCGTGCCGGTGCCGCCGTCCTCGTCGACGGTGACGTCGTCCTCCGCCCCCGTGTCGACGTCTGCGCCGGTGTCGACGTCTGCGCCGGTGTCGACGTCTGCGCCGGCCAGCAGCGTGGCGGCCACCAGCGCATCGGCGAGCGATCCCGCCAGCGGTGGAGTCTTGGCCAGCAGCGCGGTGGCCAGCGCGTCGACGTCGAGCGGCGCAGACGGCCTGGCCTCGACCGGCACGGCTACTCCGTTGCGGCCGACGCTGTGGATCGGCATCGCCGTCTTCCTGCTGGGCCTGGTGCTGCTGTTCGTCGGACGGGCACCGCGTGCGGCCCACCGCCGCTGACCGGCCCGTGCGTTAGCACGTGGTCGGCCGGCCGACCACGCCGAAACCGGCACCGCCACGGTGCTTGGCAGACTGGCGGCGTGAGTGATGCGGGCACCGGAGGTTTGGCGGTCCGTGTCATCCCCTGCCTGGACGTCGACTCGGGCCGCGTGGTCAAGGGTGTGAACTTCCTGGGGTTGCGCGACGCGGGGGATCCCGTCGAGTTGGCCCGTCGCTACGACGCGCAGGGTGCCGACGAGCTGACGTTCCTGGACATCAGCGCTTCATCGTCAGGTCGAGAGACGACGTACGACGTGGTGCGCCGCACCGCCGACCAGGTGTTCATCCCGCTGACCGTCGGCGGGGGAGTGCGCACCGTCGAGGACGTCGACGCGTTGCTGCGCGCGGGTGCCGACAAGGTGGGCGTCAACACCGCGGCGATAGCCCGTCCACAGCTCATCGCCGAGATCGCGCAGCGCTTCGGCAACCAGGTGCTGGTGCTCTCGGCCGACGCGCGGCGCGTCCGACCCGGCGGCGAGTCGACGGCCAGCGGGTTCGAGGTCACCACCCATGGCGGTCGCCGCGGCACCGGGATCGACGCGGTGGAGTGGGTGCAGCGGGCGGCCGAGCTGGGGGCGGGCGAGATCCTGCTGAACTCGATGGACGCCGACGGCACGAAGGACGGCTTCGACCTCGAGCTCATCGCCCTGGTACGCGCGGTCGTCCAGGTGCCGGTGATCGCCAGCGGCGGGGCCGGCGCGGTCGCGCACTTCGCGCCTGCACTCGAGGCCGGCGCCGACGCGGTGCTGGCCGCAAGCGTCTTCCACTTCGGCGACTGCACTGTCGGCGAGGTCAAGGCCGACCTGCGCGCGCACGGGTTGCCGGTGCGCTGACCGCGCCTGCAGCGAGATGCCTACAGCGAGATGTCTGCCGAGCGAACGGCCTCCTGGTCGGCCTCGGCCCCGTCCCACTGGACGAGCGCCTGCGGCAGCCGCCCGAACCCGAACAGGGCCAGCTCGACCGGGTCGCCGGTGATCGTCACCGCCGCGCCGTCCTTCTTCGCCCGGCGCGTGATGAGCTCGCCGTGCGCCGGCCACCGCAGCACGAGCCCCACCGGAACGGCGCGCAGCGTCACCCGCGCCAGCAGGTGCAGCCGCTTCCAGACCATAGCCTCGAAGTCGGCCGGCAGCGTGCGCGGCGTCCAGTCCGGCTGCGCCCGACGCACGTCCTCATGGTGGACGAGGTACTCGAGCAGATTGGCCAGTTCGGAAACCGCAGGCACGGACCAGAACCAGGCCACCGGCACCGGGCCGCGCACCTCGCGCCACGTCGGGCCGTGATCGACGAGGTCAACCAGCTCGGGGTAGGAGGTTGCCGCCAGGTCATCGACGACTTGTTGCGCGCGTCGCTGCAGGGCCGCGACGGGGAACCGGCCACCGACCTCGACGATCGAGCGCTCCCGCAGCACCAGATGGGCGGCGAGCTGGGCGGTGGTCCACTCGCCGCACAACGTCGGGGCCTGGGGGCCGGCTCGGCGCAAAGTCTCGGCGAGCGCGTGGCGTTCGGAGGCGGCATGCTGTGGCATGACCCGAGACTAGTGAGGGAGTGCGACCAGTGAGGGAGTACTCGGCAGCCGACGACGACCGTCCCACGCCCGGATTGGTCACCGGCGCGGTCTCCATCGGCACCGCTCCGCTGCCGTTCCTCGCCGTCTACACCCTGTTGTTCCTCGGCCACGGGCTGATCCACCCGGTCCACCCGCCGGACATCACCACCACCCAGGGCGGCGAGGTCATCGCCGGATGCGTCACGGGCGTGCTGTTCATCGCCCTGCTCGTCGCCATCATCTGGTTCGTCAACGGCTCACGCCGTTGGCCTTTCGCAGTGTTGCAGGTCGCGGTGGCCGCTGCCGGCTGCTACTTCCTGATCGACGGGACCAAGGGCGGGCCCGCAGTCTCGGTGCTGCTGATCCTGGCCGCTGTGGTTGCGCTCGTGCTGGCCTTCGCGCCGGCCGCGTGGCGCCACGTCGAGCGGCGCGCGCCGCGACTGGTGCACGTCGGATACGGCAAGGTCGGGCTGGGCGAGCACGACGACACTGTCACGGGGTACTCGACCGCGCGCTGATTGTCGAGCGCGCCTATGCTGCTCACAGGTAGCTCCCATGGTTAGCCCAGCTGCCACACTCAGGATGGGCACAGCCTTTCCCGTGCTTTCGGCGTCCGCGCCGCGAAGCCATGAGTGCACCGAGGAGAACCGAGATGAGCGCAGCCACCGTGGCGTCGACGAACACCAAGCGGCGCGTCCTGGTCGTGGACGACGAGGACAACGTGACGCACCTTGTCTCCTCGGCCCTGCGCTTCGACGGTTTCGAGACCGTCACCGCCGACAGCGGGACGTCTGCCCTGGCCCGCGTGGCCGAGACCGATCCCGACCTGATCGTCCTGGACGTGATGATGCCCGGCCTGGACGGCCTCGGGGTGCTGCAGAACCTGCGTGCCGCGGGCTCGCAGGTGCCGGTCATCTTCCTGACCGCCCGCGACGCGGCCAGCGACCGAATCGTGGGGCTGCGCGCCGGTGCCGACGATTACGTCATCAAGCCGTTCAGCATCGAGGAACTGCTCGCCCGGGTGCATGCCGTGCTGCGTCGCTCGACGCCCGACAGCGGCCGCGAGGGCCTATTGAAGGTCGCCGACCTCGAGCTCGACGAGAACAGCCATGAGGTCACCCGCGCCGGCGAAGAGGTGCACCTGACCGCCACCGAGTTCGAGCTGCTGCGCTACCTCATGCGCAACGAGCGGGTCGTGCTGTCCAAGACACAGATCCTCGACCGGGTGTGGAAGTACGACTTCCAGGGTCAGTCCAACATCGTCGAGCTCTACATCGGCTACCTGCGCAAAAAGATCGACAGCGTTGAGCCGAAGCTGATTCACACCATCCGCGGCGCCGGATACGTGATCAAGGCTCCTCGCAACTGATCATGCGCACCCGTTCATGAGCCGCGTCGAGTTCCTGAGCGGCGATCCTGTCGCTCCAGTCGACGGTCCTCGGCCTGTGCACCTGCCGGGTCTGGCCGAGCTGGCCCCGCCCGGTGAACAGATGGACCCTCGTCGCCGGGTGGGTCATCTCGGCCGACGCAGTCTGACGGCGAAGCTGGTCGCCGGCGTCGTGGGCCTCGTCTTCCTCGTCGTATTCATACTCAGCGGAGCGACGTACTTTTCGCTGAAATTCTTTTTGACCACGAAGTTCAATCAGCAGTTGACGTCCACGACGACGCAGAACGTCGCGTTCTTTGATCGTTGCGTGCAGACAGCCCGTCCTACCGGCACTGGTTCCTACAGCTGCGACGCCGGCCCGCAGATCGATCAGGAATGGGTTCTCGCCTTTGATCCTGTCGTCGGCCGCACCTATACCTTCAGCAGCGATTACGCGAGAGGCCTGAAGGGGCTGAAGCTTAACTCTGGGCAGCTCGACCGTCTTGCCGCCAATCCTGACCAGTGGTTGACCACCTACCAGGACGGTGTGCAACTGCGGGTCGCTGCGGGACAGTCGGGCCGCGACGGTCTGTTTGTGGTCACCGGCTTGTCCACCAGCGAGGTCACGCGAACGTTGCATCGACTGTTGGCGATCGAGTTGCTCATTGGTGGGGCAGCAGTGCTGGTCGCCGTTATAGCGACCTCCTACGGGGTCCGGTTCAGTCTGCGACACCTGCGTCGCGTCACCGTGACCGCCCAAAGCGTTGCGGCCGAGCTTTCACCAGAGGGCGCGGGGCTCGACCGGCGGGTGCCCGACGACGAACCCGACACCGAGGTCGGGCAGCTGGCGACGTCGTTCAACACGATGCTTGCAGCGGTCGAGACGCAGTTCGCGGCCCGCATCGAGAGCGAGACGCGGATGCGCCAGTTCATGGCCGACGCCTCGCACGAGCTGCGCACGCCATTGACCTCCATCCGCGGCTACGCCGAGTTGGCGCGCATGCAGCGGGCCGCTGGTGACACCTCCGACGACAACCTCGACCGCATCGAGTCCGAGGGCACGCGGATGTCCAGACTCGTCGAGGACCTGCTGCTGCTCGCCCGCGGCGAATCCGACGGCAGCAACCGCCCGACGCGCACCGAGCTCGTCGATGTGCCCGATCTCGTCGACGACTGCGTGCGCGGCTCGCGCGCGGCCTTCGCCGAGCGGCGGATCGAGATGCAGGTCTACGGCGTACCGCAGGTCATCGGTGACCGCGACCAGCTGGTGCGCGTCATCCGCAACCTGGTCAACAACGCGGTCGTGCACACCGCACCCGAGCGACCGATCCTCGTCCGGGCCTGGGGCGACGACGCGAACGTCACCGTGCAGGTCGTCGACGGTGGCCCGGGTCTGACGCCCGAGGACGCCTCGCATGTGTTCGAGCGCTTCTGGCGCGCCGACAAGGCACGAACCCGCGCTCGCGGTGGGAGCGGGCTGGGGTTGTCCATCGTGGCCACGATCGTGCGTGCCCACGGTGGGACGGTCCGCTTCGACAGCACCGTCGAGGGCGGCAGCACCGTCACTGTCACGCTGCCCGCGGCGCAGTCCACGGCCGAGTAGGAGCGTGTCGCCGAAGCGTCAGCCGGCCATCGCTTCCAGGGCGTTGTTGTCGTCGGTGTCCACCACGTCGGACCTGGCCGGTTGAGCGACCACGACCCGGTCGCGGCCCTGTCGCTTGGCGTCGAGCAAGGCCCCGTCGGCGATGCTGATCGTCTCCTCGAAGGGTCTGCCCTGCGAGTGCACGGCAACCCCGAAACTCACCGTGAACGACGGGCAGTCAGCGCTGACCAGGGTGACTCCCAGGGCCACGCGGACGCGTTCGAGCACCTGTACGGCTTCCTCGGCATCGCAGTGCGGCAACACGACGAGGAACTCTTCTCCGCCGTACCGGCCGAAGATGTCATCGGGGCGCAGCTGATCCCGCAGCACGCGGGAGAACACGCGAAGGGCATGATCGCCGGCGCCGTGACCGTACTTGTCGTTGACCATCTTGAAGTGGTCCAGGTCGCCGAAGGCCACCGCGTACGAATCGACGGTGTGCTGCAGACGACGCATGGAACTCTCCAGCGCGCGCCGGTTCGACAACCCGGTCAGCGGATCGGTGCTGGCCTGCACTTCTGAGTCGGAGAATGCCCGCATCATGCCGATCCGGTCCGACGCCCGCCGAGAAATCAATTCGAGCGCAGTCCGCTTCGGCGCGTCGGGAGGGGCGTGCTCCGCTCCGGCGGCGTGCACGACACCCACCGTCAGTCCACTGACGCTGACCGGAACGCAGACGGCCGAGCAGGGCGAACCCTGCTGCTTCAGATAAGGGCACGCGTCCAGCGCCTGGCTCGACTCGAACGTCATCACCTCGCCACGCTGCGCTGCCGGGCAGGCCGTGGGGGAATCGACCGTGCAGTTGTGGGCCGGCGGCCCAGTTGTCACTAGCTGCTGGAAGTGCGCGCGACTCGAGTCGGCGAGCAGCATCTCCACGCTGAGGTCGGGCACCATCTCTTCCAGCGCCTGCGCCACGACCGCGTACACCCGATCCTCACTGGGCGACAGCTCGAGAGCTCGCTGCAGCCGAGCCTCGAACTCGTTGGATCGTGCGACCCGCGCCAGGTCGCGGTCGCGTTCCTCGAGATCCGCGTCCCGAATCCTGGCCGCCCGGGCGAGCGAGGCCAACAAGATGACCACTCCGGGCAGCGCGATCAATCCAGCGATGATCATCCACAGCACCCCATGGTGCGCGGCGTCGTGGTGGGCGGCCAGCTGGTCACGCCACCAACCTCGTTCCGCCAGACGCACGGCGTTGAAGTCGTTGTTCACCAGCAACGCGCTGGCGCCGACCGACGTCGGCGTCGTGGTGGTCGTGTTCGTCGAGACTGGCTTCGACTTGAGCTGGATGTAGGGCAACGCACGCAGGTCGCCGTTCAATTTGACGGCCGCAGCGGACGACGAGCCCCGTTTCCCTGCCAACCGCCGAAACTGGTTCCATTGACTCAGCCCGAGCTGTTGTTGCGCAGAGGCTCGTACGAAGTAGGCGCGGCGGGTGGAGCTGCCGAGCGGATATCTAAGGGCGGTGGCGAACTGCACCTGGCTCGACACAAGATTGCGCTGAGCATCCGCGAAGACGTCGAGCTGCCTGTTCTTCGCGATCAAAGAACTGGCCTGGGTGTTGGCGGACGTGATGATGATCAGACCCACCAGGACGAGCGCGGCCGTCAGCGACGCCGCTAGCAGGCCTATCACGTAAACCCTGCGGTGAAGTGCCATGGTGGACCGTCCTCCGAGTGACCGGGTCCTTGCCTGCGACTCGCTGACCCCGGTGTTATCGGCGGGTGACGCGCATTCTTGACGTCCGTCGCCAGCTGTTTTCCGACATGAGAAGTCGTTCGGCACAATCAGTGGCATGTCTGCCCGTGTTCCCTCCCTGCTCGACCCGGCTATTGCTGGGCGGCTCACGCGTGACGCCGCCGGGCTGGTCGCCGCCGTGGTGCAGCAGCACGACACTCGCGAGGTGCTGATGGTCGGTTGGATGGACGACGAGGCACTGCACCGCACCCTGACCACCGGCCGAGCCACCTACTGGTCGCGCTCGCGGCAGGAGTACTGGGTCAAGGGCGACACCTCCGGGCACGTCCAACACGTCAAGTCCGTGGCGCTCGACTGTGACGCCGATGCCCTGCTGATCACCGTCGACCAGGTCGGGCCGGCCTGCCACACCGGTGAACGCAGCTGCTTCGACGCCGGTGGCCGGCTCGACACGCTCTCATGAGCACTGGTGGCGTCCCCGCGCCCCTCGACCGGGCCGACCTCGACCGGCTGGCCACCTCGCACCGGCTGGTCCCGATCACCCGCACCCTGTTCGCCGACGCCGAGACGCCGGTCGGGGTCTACCGCAAGCTCGCGGCGGGGCGACCAGGCACGTTCCTGCTCGAGTCGGCCGAACCCGGCGCGTCGTTCTCGCGCTGGTCGTTTGTGGGCGTCAACGCCCTTGCGTCGTTGTCGGTGGTCGACGGGGAGGCGTCCTGGAAGGGAGCCGCGCCGGATGGTGTCCCGACCTCAGGCGACCCGCTTGCCGCGTTGGGGGTTGCCTGGCGTGCGATGAAGGGGCCTCGGTTACCCGGTCTGCCACCCCTTACCGGCGGCTTCGTCGGTTACCTCGGCTACGACGTCGTGCGCAGCATCGAGCGGCTGCCCGAAAAGGCCGTCGACGAGCTGGGCCTGCCCGACCTTACGATGCTGCTCGTCACCGACCTCGCCGCCGTCGACCACCACGAGTGCTCTGTCGTCCTGATCGCCAACGCGGTGCTGCACCCGGCGATGAGTGCAGTCGAGTTGGACACCGCCTACGCCGACGCGGTGGGACGGCTGGACGTCATGCAGTCCGCACTTGCCACCGCGACTCCGCCTACCGTGGCCACGATCTCGCCAACGGCGCCGAAGGAGGCGCAGTCGCGCACGCCTGAAGGCCAATACCAACCGGCCGTCGAGGCGGCGCTCGAGGCGGTGCGTGCCGGCGAGGTCTTCCAGATTCAGGTCGGGCAGCGCTTCGTGGCCGAGACCGACGCCGACCCGCTCGATGTCTACCGGGTGCTGCGCACGCTGAACCCGTCGCCATACATGTACTTCCTGCGCACCGAGGATGTCGACATCGTCGGTTGCAGCCCCGAGGCGCTGGTGTCGGTCAGCGGACGACGCGCCGTGCTGCATCCCATCGCAGGGACCCGCCGCCGGGGGGAGACCGCCGAACAGGATGCCGCGCTGGCCGCGGAACTGGTCAGCGATCCGAAGGAGCAGGCCGAGCACGTCATGCTCGTCGACCTGGCTCGCAACGACTTGGGACGGGTGTCGTCGCCGGGCTCCGTGCAGGTCGTCGAGTTCGGCGCGGTCGAGCGCTACAGCCACGTGTGGCACATCGTGTCGACGGTTGAGGCGCAGGTCGCCGAGGACAAGGACGCATTCGACGTACTGACGGCGACCTTCCCGGCCGGAACGCTCACCGGCGCGCCGAAGGTGCGGGCGATGGAGCTGATCGAGGAACTCGAGCCGGTCCGCCGCAACGTCTATGGCGGCGCGGTCGGCTATTTGGACGCCGCCGGTGACCTGGACATGGCCATCGCCATCCGCACCGCGGTGATGCGCGACGGCGTGGCCTACGTGCAGGCTGCGGCCGGGGTGGTGGCCGACAGCGTCCCGGCGCAGGAGGAGCAGGAGACCCGCAACAAGGCGCGCGCGGTCTTGCAGGCGATCGCAATGGCGGAGACCCTGCGGACGGTCACATGACCAAGCCCGCACGCCCGGGGCGGCGCCACGCCGAGTACGCGCTCGCGCTGGTGCTGGATCTCGTGGCCGCCGCCGCGGCATTGCTCGTCGGCGGCCGCTCGTGGCAGACGATCACCACGCCGCTGGCCAACCGAGCCGACGTGCTGCAGGTCAGCGGCCGCACGGTCGACCCCGCCTCGACCGCGCTGGCGCTCGTCGCGCTGGCCGGCGTAGTGGCCGTGCTCGCCACCCGCGGCATAGCCCGTCGTTTGGTAGGTGCCGTTATCGGGCTGGCCGGCGGCGGGCTTGTCTGGCGGGCTTCCGAGTCGTTCGGCGCGATCGGCATCGGCCGGGCGCGTCGGCTGGTGGCGGACCGGCATCGGACGGTCGGTGACGCCGCGGCCCCGCCGCACATCGACGTGCACGTGGTGTGGCCGGTGCTCGTGGCCGTCTGCGGCGTGCTCGTGCTGCTCGCCGGCCTGCTCATCACCTGGCGCGGGCACCGGTGGGGCGCGATGTCAACGCGCTACGAGAACCGGTCGTTGGCAGCGGACGCGGCACGAGCCAGGGCAGAGGAAAATCCGCAGAAGGCGGCCGCGTCGCTGTGGACCGCGCTCGATCGCGGTGAGGACCCGACCTCACGCTGAGGCGGCGCACCCGACGGAGGAACGTCGGCTCGCCGCGGATACGCTTCACTGGAGCACACCGGCCGATGCACTGCCGACAGGAGGTCGATCCGGTGGCGACCGTATTGGACGAGATCGTCGCAGGCGTTCGTGAGGACGTCGCGCGACGCGAGGCCGCGCTTCCGCTCGCCGTCGTGCGCGAGCAGGCGGCCGCCGCTCGCCCTGCCCGCGACGCCTACGTCGCGCTACGCGCACCAGGTGTCGGCGTCATCGCGGAGGTCAAGCGGCGCAGCCCGTCAAAAGGTGCGCTTGCTCCGATCACCGACCCGGCCCGGCTGGCCGGCCAGTACGAGGCCGGCGGGGCGCGGGTGATCAGCGTCCTGACCGAGGAGCGCCGCTTCGGCGGTTCGCTGGCAGATCTCGACGCCGTGCGCGCAGCGGTGCAGATCCCCGTGCTGCGCAAGGATTTCGTTGTCGGCTCCTACCAGGTGCACGAGGCTCGGGCACACGGCACCGACGTCGTGCTGCTCATCGTCGCCGCGCTCGAGCAGAACGTGCTGGTCGGCCTGCGTGAGCGGATCGAGTCGCTCGGGATGACCGCGCTCGTCGAGGTGCACACCGAGGACGAGGCCTCCCGCGCGCTCGACGCCGGCGCGCGGGTCATCGGGGTCAACGCCCGCAACCTGCGCACCCTTGAGGTCGACCGCTCGACCTTCGAGCGCATTGCTCCCGGCCTGCCGAGCAGCGTGGTCAAGATCGCCGAGTCCGGAGTCCGCGGACCCATCGACCTCATCGAGTACGCCGCCTGCGGCGCCGACGCCGTGCTCGTCGGCGAGACGCTCGTGACCGGCGCCGATCCGCGCCAGGCCGTCGCCGAACTCGTCACCGCCGGCGCACACCCCGCCACCCCCCGCCCGTCGCGCTGAGTTCGACTCGACTCGACCCGGGCTTCTACCTCGCCAGGACTAACGCCCCCCGGCCCTTTTGCTCTGCTCACTAGGACTGCGCGCGCGCTCACTGTCACTGAGCAGAGCAAAGGCGGGCAGTTGGTATCACCTGGGGGTAGGAGAAGGCACTGGATGTGGACAATTCGTTGGCCGTCCACAGCAGGCGAGCGACTCAGCACGTCGTGTCGCACGGGTAGGGCACGGTCGTCGCATGTCCACAGACGGCGGCATCAAGATCGGTGATTACCTGCTGTCGGAGATCATTCGCCGAGTGCGGCGAACGGCCGACCTCAGTCAACGTGAACTAGCCAAGCATGCGGGGGTCAGCAACGCGCTGGTTGGCTCAATCGAAGCAGGCTCGGCGACTCCGTCGCTTTCAGTCCTGCAACGACTGCTCAACACCGCCGGCTATCGCTTGGTCGTGGTCGATGTCGATGGTCACCTCGTGCTGCCGCTGCAGATATGGCAGGACGTGGGAGATCTTGCCGGGCGGCGGTTCCCCGCTCACCTCGACACCATTCTCGATCCGGTCTTCGGGGAGTGGTGGGCCGACATCTACGGGCTTACCGCACCGCCGGAAACGTTCCGACGCAGCCGCGAGCATCGCGATTGGGTCAGAAAGGTGAGTCGATGGGAGGTGCGGGTGGCGCAGCTGCGAAACCAACCGATCCCGGATCCGCCGCGCGGTCTGGGCGTCTACTCACGCGAGCGGCTGCTCGCAGCACGCCTTGCAGCCCAGGAGAAGGTCGCCGGCACCTCGGACAACGTCGCCTACGGGCTCGATGAGTATGGCGACGACGCCCAATGAACCGGTGCGGCCTGAAGAGGCTTACGGAAGATGCCGACGGCCCAGCCGGCGTCGGCATGCCAGGGGCGCAGGTCCCAGGTGGCGAAGCGGTGCTCGAGCACCAGCCCGGTTGCCGCCGCGTCGTGGTCGAGGTCGGCGACGGTGTACTCGCGATCAGTAGCGAATCCGCAGACGAACACGCCGCCTGGCGCCAGGCAGTCGACCAGTCCGGCGATGACCGTTGCCTCGGTGCCGGGGGCCACATAGACCAGGACGTTGCCGGCCAGCACCACCGCGTCGTACGGCTCGTCGGTCGCGTAGTCGGCGAGGTCCTCGACGATCCACAGCGCCTCGGGGTGATCGGCCTGCGCGGCGGCGATGAGCACTCCATCGGCATCGACCCCGGTGACCGCGTGGCCGCGCGCGGCCAGCGCCGCACCCACCCGTCCCGGGCCACAACCGCCGTCGAGCACCCGGGCGCCGCGGGGAAGCAGCGCGTCGACGAGTCGGGCCTCGCCGTCGACGTCGGTGCCGCTGGCTGCCAGAGCGCGAAAGCGCTCGACGTAGCGATGCGAGTGCTCGGGGCCGAACTCGGTGAACCAGCGCAGCGACCCTGCGCCTCGCTGCTCGCCCATGGCCGGACCTTACCGGCGTTGAGGCGTACACGAGCCCGAACGGTAGGATCGCGGCGTGCACCCGGCCCAGCTCGCAGCAGCCCACGGCGGTCGATGGCGTCGGTGACGCCCCGTCACCCGTTCGCACCTGCCCACCCGGAGCCCCTCATGAGCACGTCCACGTCTGCACCACACATCACAGCCCAGCCCGCCGACGACACCGGTCACTTCGGCCCCTACGGCGGACGGTTCGTCCCCGAGGCGCTCGTCGCCGCGATCGACGATCTCACCGCCGCCTTCCATGCCACCCAGGCCGATCCGACGTTCCGCGCCGAGCTCGCCCGCCTGCACCGCGACTACAGCGGCCGGCCCTCGCCGCTCACCGACGTGCCGAAGTTCGGCGAACACGCCGGCGGCGCACGCATCCTGCTCAAGCGCGAGGACCTCAACCACACCGGCTCGCACAAGATCAACAATGTTCTTGGCCAGGGCCTGCTGACGCAGTACATCGGCAAGAAGCGGGTCATCGCCGAGACCGGCGCGGGACAGCACGGCGTCGCCACGGCCACTGCCGCAGCATTGCTCGGGCTGGAGTGCGTCGTCTACATGGGCGAGGAGGACACCCGCCGGCAGGCGCTGAATGTCGCCCGGATGCGGCTGCTCGGCGCCGAGGTCGTCCCGGTGACGACCGGCTCGCGCACGCTCAAGGACGCCATCAACGAGGCCATGCGCGACTGGGTCACCAACGTCGAGACAACCAACTACGTCTTCGGGACTGCCGCCGGCCCGCACCCGTTCCCGACCATGGTGCGCGAGTACCAGCGCATCATCGGCGACGAGGCCCGGGAGCAGATGTTGGAGCGGGTCGGACGGTTGCCCGACGTGGTAGCGGCCTGCGTCGGCGGTGGCTCGAACGCCATCGGCATCTTCACCGCGTTCGTCGCCGACCAGGACGTCCGGCTGGTGGGCCTCGAGGCCGCCGGCGACGGCGTCGAGACCGGCCGGCACGCGGCGTCCATCACCGGCGGCACACCCGGCGTCCTGCACGGCGCCCGCTCCTACCTGCTGCAGGACGAGAACGGCCAGACGGTCGAGTCGCACTCCATCTCGGCGGGGCTCGACTATCCCGGCGTCGGACCCGAACACTCCTACCTGCACGACATCGGTCGAGCGGAGTACCGCCCGGTCACCGACGCGCAGGCCATGGAGGCGTTCTCGCTGCTCTCGCGCAGCGAGGGCATCATCCCGGCCATCGAGTCGGCACATGCCCTGGCCGGCGCGATGGTGCTGGGCCGCGAGCTCGGGCCCGACGGCGTCATCCTGGTCAACCTGTCCGGGCGCGGCGACAAGGACGTGGAAACCGCCTCGCGCTGGTTCGGGCTCACCCCCGCCGAGCCCCAGGATGCGGGCGCAAAGCCGGGTGGCCCCACCGGCGTGACCCCGTGACAGCTCTGTCCGACGCGCTCGCCAAGGCCAAGGCCGACGGGCGCGCCGCACTGATCGGCTACCTGCCCGTCGGTTATCCGAACGTCGAGCTGTCCATCGCAGCCATGCGGGCGCTCGTCGAGGGCGGGTGCGACGTGGTCGAGGTCGGCATCCCGTACAGCGATCCGGTCATGGACGGTCCGACCATCCAGGCCGCCACCGAACCGGCCGTGCGCGCGGGGGTCGGGGTGCGCGACGCGCTCGCGGCCGTGGCCGCGGTCGTCGACACCGGCGGCGCTGCCGTCACGATGGGTTACTGGAACCAAATCGACCGTTACGGCGTCAAGCGCTACGCCGCCGACCTCGTTGCGGCCGGCGGCTCCGGCGCCATCACGCCCGACCTCATCCCGGACGAGGCGGGGCCCTGGATCGCGGCCACCGACGCGAGCGCGCTCGACCGCATCTTCCTGGTGGCGCCGTCCTCGACCGACGCACGCATCGTGTCCACCGCCGCGGCCTCGCGGGGCTTCGTCTACGCCGCGGCGGTCATGGGCGTAACGGGCGCACGGGCCAGCGTCAGCGACGCTGCGGCCGCTCTCGTCGCCCGGTTCCGCAGTCTTGCGCCCGAGATGCCGGTGTGCGTGGGGCTCGGGGTGTCGACCGGCAACCAGGCGGCCGAGATCGCGGCCTTCGCTGATGGCGTCATCGTCGGTTCGGCGCTGGTCCGCTGCCTGCTCGACTCGCCCGACGACCACGGCGTCGACGCCGTCCGAGCGCTCGCCCAGGAGCTGGCAGCCGGCGTTCGCCGCTAGTCGGCTATGGCACGAGCAACAGCTTGCCGGTGGTCCGGCGACCCTCGAGATCGTCGTAGGCACGACGCGCCTCAGCCAACGGGTACCGCCCGCCGATCGCGATGGTCAGCGTGCCGTCGGCGATCGCTGCGAACAGATCGCCGGCCCGCTCGCGCAGCTCCTCTGGATTGGCAACGTAGTCGGCGAGGGTCGGGCGGGTGACGAACAGCGAGCCCAGGGGATTGAGCCGTTGCAGGTCGAACGGCGGCACCTGCCCGCTCGAGGCGCCGAACAATGCCAGGAGCCCGCGCTTGTGCAATGAGCGCAGCGATGCCTCGAAGGTGTCCTTGCCGACGCCGTCGTAGACGACGTCGACGCCGTCCGGTGCAATAGCCCGCACCTCGGCGGCGAGATCTTCGGAGACGTCGGTGCGCAGCACGTGATCGGCGCCGGCGTCCCTGGCGACCGCCACCTTGGCCTCGCTGCCCACGGTCGCGATCACCTGCGCACCCTGCGCCTTGGCCATCTGCACGAGCAGCGCGCCCACACCGCCGGCCGCCGCGTGGACCAGCACGATCTCGTCCTGACCGACCATGTACGTCGCGTGCACGAGATAGTGCGCGGTCATGCCCTGCAGCATTGCCGCGGCGGCAATCTCGGCGTCGACGCCCTCGGGTACAGCGACCGTGCCGGCCGCGTCGAGCACGACGACCTCGGCGTGCGCGCCCGCCGGTGCCTTGGCCGTGGCCACGACGTCGCCGACGGCGAAGTCGGTGACGCCCTCGCCGACCTCGAGCACCTGACCGGCGCACTCGTCGCCGAGGGGAAGGGGCATCGCCGCCGGGTAGATGCCTTCGCGCATGTAGACGTCCTTGAAGTTCACGCCGGACGCCTGGACCTGAACGACGAGCTGGCCGGGACCGGGCTGCGGGCGGGGGACGGAACGGACTTCGAGCACGTCGGCGCCGCCGGGCTGCGGCACGATCAGGGCGCGGACGTCGGTGTCGGCTGGCATGCCCTCAACGTAGCGGCGGCAGGCCGGCCGCCGACAGCTACCGTGGTTGCGTGCACCCGCTCGCCTCGATCCCGAGCCCTACGCAGAGCGTGTGGCATCTCGGACCGTTCCCGGTGCGGGCGTACGCGCTGTGCATCATCGCCGGCATCCTGCTGGCGGTCTGGTTGACCACCCGCCGCTGGGTCGAGCGCGGCGGGAAGTCCGACCACGTCTGGGACGTCGCGGCCTGGGCCATCGTCTTCGGCATCCTTGGCGGCCGGGTCTATCACGTGATCTCGGATCCGGAGCTGTATTTCAAGTCCGGCGAGAACCCGGCCAATGCACTGAAGATCTGGGACGGCGGCCTCGGCATCTGGGGCGCGATCTCGCTGGGCACCCTCGGCGCCTGGATCGGCTGCCGTCGCCGCGGTATCGACCTGCGGGTGTTCGCCGACGCCGCGGTGCCGGGCGTCATCTTCGCCCAGGCCATCGGCCGGATCGGCAACTGGTTCAACAACGAGCTCTACGGCTCGGCGACGTCGCTGCCCTGGGGACTGAAGGTGCACTGCCTCGAGGTGACGACGGGGCACACCACCCGCTTCGGCACCGCCGACGGCGGCCAGGTCTGCAACGGCAGTGCGCTGGTGCCCGGCATGTACCAGCCGACGTTCCTGTACGAGCTGCTATGGAACGTCCTGATCGGTGTGCTGCTGCTCGTCATCGACCGGCGGCTGCGGCTCGGCCGCGGCAACGTGATGGCCCTCTACGTCATGGGTTACACCGCCGGCCGCGTCTGGATCGAGGCGCTACGCACCGACCACGCCAACCACATCCTGGGCCTGCGGCTCAACGTCTGGACCGCCATCATCGTGTTCATCGGCGGCTTGGTGTACTTCCTGCTGCACGGCGGCTTCCGGGCGCAACGTGAGAGCACGCCCTACTACGCCGAGCGCGAGGCATTGCCGGCAGACGAGTCGGCGGAAGAACCCGCAGCAGAACCGGCCGACGCGCAGCCGCCCATCCCTTGACCGACCGACCGGTCGGTCTCTAGGGTCGGGTGCATGGCGGAACTGCCCGGCGTTGATCTGGCCCGGCTGACCATCTGGCTCGACGACGAGCGGCCCGGCCTGCGGCTGGGCGAGCTCGCCGGCGAGGTGGTGGCCGGCGGCAAGTCGAACCTCACCTACCGCATCACCGACGGGTCCTCGACGTGGGCGCTGCGTCGTCCGCCGCTCGCGCACGTGCTGCCCACCGCGCACGACATGGTCCGCGAGTTCACCGTGATCAACGCGCTGACGCCGGCCGAGGTACCCGTTCCCGTGCCGTCGGCCGTGGCCCTCTGTCAGGACGCCGATGTGCTGGGCGCGCCGTTCTACCTGATGGACTTCGTCGACGGCGTGGTGCTCGACAAGCCCGACCTGCTCGCGACCCTGGCCCCGGCGGACGCGGACCGAGCCTGCGAGCTGCTCGTCGACACGCTGATCGCCCTGCACGAGGTCGACCCCGCAGCGGTGGGCCTGCAGGAGTTCGGCCGCCCCGATGGGTTTCTGGCCCGACAGGTGCGCCGCTGGTCGGCGCAGTGGCAAGCGTCCGAGACCCGCCCGCTCGACGTGCTGCCCGCGGTCGTCCGTCGACTGGAAGCGACGCTGCCCGTGCAGTCGGCTCCCGGCATCGTGCACGGCGACTACCGGCTCACCAACGTGATGTTCACCCCCGACATCACCCGGATTCCGGCCGTCCTGGACTGGGAGATGGCCACGCTCGGCGACCCGCTCACCGATGTCGGGTTGCTCGTCGTCTACACCGACATCGCGGGCAACGGGACGCTGACCGGACCGGCAATGGCACCGGCGCAGGGCTTCTGGACGGGCGCGCAGGCTGTCGAGCACTACGCCAAGAACTCCTCGCGCAGCACCGAACACCTCGACTGGCACGTCGGTTTCGGCTATTTCAAGCTCGCCGTCATCGCCGAAGGCATCCATCACCGCTACCTGGCCGGCAAGACCGTCGGCGAGGGCTTCGCGCATTTCGGCGACGCCGTCCCCAGCCTGCTGCATTCCGCACTCGACTCGTTACCCGGGAGCTGACCATGGACTTCGCACACAGCGATCGCTCGCTGGCCCTGCAGGAGGAGATGACGCGCTTCCTCGACGAGGACGTGTATCCCGCCGAGGCGACCTTCGAGGCGCAGGCTCGGGCTTTCCGTGCGGAAGGAGACCCGTTCCGGACGCCGGAGGTGCTGGCCGACCTCAAGCAGCGCGCCCGCAAGCGGGGGTTGTGGAACCTGTTCCTGCCCCAGGCCAAGGACGGCGAGATCGAGCGTGGCGCCGGGCTCAGCGTCCTGGATTATGCGCCCATCGCCGAGTTGTCCGGCCGCTCGGGGCACATCGCCCCGGAGGCCATGAACTGCGCCGCTCCCGACACAGGCAACATGGAGCTGCTGTCGATGTTCGCCACACCGCAGCAGGTGACGCAGTGGCTCGAGCCGCTGCTCGAGGGTGAGATCCGCTCGTGCTTCTCGATGACCGAACCGGACGTCGCGTCATCGGACGCCACCAACATCGCCACGACGATCACCCGCGACGGGGACTCCTACGTCGTGCAGGGCCGCAAGTGGTGGTCGAGCGGGGCGATGCGCCCGGAGTGCAAGGTCGCGATCGTGATGGGCGTCAGCGACCCGGACGCGCCCCGGCACGCGCGACACTCGATGATCCTCGTGCCGCTCGACAGCGAGGGTGTCACCCTGCAGCGCTCGACAAGCGTCTTCGGTTACGACGACGGCACCCACGGCGGTCACGCCCTGATCGACTACGACGTGCGGGTGCCGGTCGAGAACCTGCTCGGCCCGCAGGGTGGCGGCTTCATGATGGCCCAGGCCCGGCTCGGGCCCGGCCGCATCCACCACTGCATGCGCGCCATCGGCATGGCCGAGCGGGCCCTCGAGCTGATGTGCACCCGCGCCTCGCAGCGCACCGTCTTCGGCGGCACGGTCGCCAGCCAGGGTGTGGTGCAGGAGTGGATCGCGGAATCCCGCCTGGCCATCAACCAGGCCCGGCTGCTCGTGCTCAACGCCGCCTGGCTCATCGACACCGTCGGCGCCCGGGAGGCGCGCACCGAGATCGCGGCCATCAAGGTGGCGGCACCACGGGCGGCGTCCTGGGTCGTCGACCGCGCGATCCAGACGTTCGGCGCGGCCGGCGTCGATCACGAGGTGCCGCTGGCCGAGATGTGGGCCCAGCTGCGCACCCTGCACCTGGCCGACGGGCCGGACGAGGTGCACCTGCGCACGATCGCCCGCCAGGAGCTGCGCCGCATCGCGCCACATGAGTGAACCCGATCTGCGTACGCGCGTGCTCACGGCCGCCGTCGACCTGTTCGCCCAGCAGGGTTATGAGCGCACGTCGGTGTCGCAGGTCGTCACCGCGGCCGGCGTGGCGAAGGGCGGTTTCTACCACCACTTCGCGAGCAAGGAGGACCTGCTCTACGAGGTGTACGGCGACCTCATCAGCCGTCAGCTCGCGGCCATGGACACGATCCTGGCCCGCGCCGAGCCGGCCGCCGCGACGTTGCGGGCGATGATCACGGAGCTCGTCGTATCAACGGCGCAGAGTGCGAAACAGGCCAAGGTGTTCTGGCGCGAGATGCACAGCCTGGGCGACGAGCGGGCCGAGCAGTACCGCCGGCAGCGGCGCCGCTGCCACGACGCGGTGGGCCGGGTCGTACGCGACGGCCAGACCGACGGGACGTTCAGCTCGACGACCTCGGCCGACACCGTGACGTTCACGATCTTCGGCGTCGTGAACGAGATGCCCATCTGGTACCGGCCGAACGGCCGCAAACGCCCGCAGCAACTCGCCGACGAGATCGCCGACTTCGTGCTCGCCGGCCTCGGCGTCACCAGTGAAAGGACCGTCCGATGAACCGCTGGGGACTCACGATCCCGC
The DNA here is from genome assembly GCF_964244045.1 of uncultured Jatrophihabitans sp. Taxonomy (NCBI): domain Bacteria; kingdom Bacillati; phylum Actinomycetota; class Actinomycetes; order Jatrophihabitantales; family Jatrophihabitantaceae; genus Jatrophihabitans; species uncultured Jatrophihabitans sp. The sequence goes on from NZ_CAXTHK010000030.1 coordinate 24,117, forward strand.
TGCTCGGCGTGCCGTTGCCCGCACACGCCGAGATCATCCGCGCGCTGCCCGACCTCGGCTACACCGACGTGTGGTCGGCCGAGACGAACGGCACCGATGCGTTCACTCCGCTGGCGCTCGCGTCCGCGTGGGAGCCGACGCTGCGCCTCGGCACGGCCATCGTGCCCGTCTACACCCGCGGCCCCGCGCTGATCGCGATGTCGGCCGCGTCGATGGCCGCCGCGGCGCCGGGCCGCTTCGTGCTCGGCCTCGGCGCGTCCAGCCCGGTGATCGTCGGCGACTGGAACGGCATCCCGTTCGAGCAGCCGTTCCGCCGCACCCGCGACGTCCTGCGCACCACCAACGCCTTGTTGAGCGGTGAGCGGGTCACCGGCGATTTCGACACCATCAGCGTGCACCGCTTCAAGCTCGACCAGGCGCCGAACCCCAAGCCGCTGGTCCTGGTCGCGGCCCTGCGGGCCCAGATGCTCCGGCTGGCCGGGCGCGAGTCCGACGGCGCGATCCTGAACTGGCTCGCGTCCTACGACGTCGCGCAGTGCCTGGCCGAGGTGCACAACGGTGCGAGGCAATCGGGCGGGGATGCTGGAGACATAGAAGTCGTTGCCCGGATCTTCGTCTGCCCGACCGACGACGTCGACTACGCCCGGGCGCTCGGCCGCACCCTGATCTCGACGTACCTGACTGTCCCGGCGTACGCCGCGTTCCACGACTGGCTCGGCCGCGGCGAGCAGCTCAAGCCGATGCACGAGGCGTGGGCGGCGGGTGATCGAAAGGGCGCGGCGGCGGCGATTCCCGACGAGGTGGTCGACGACCTCGTCCTGCACGGCTCGCCGGTTGCCTGTCGTGACCAGGTGCAGGCCTACGTCGACGCCGGGGTCAAGACGCCGGTGATGATGCTTCTGCCCACCACGCACGGGGCCGCGGATCTCGATCTACTGCGTGCGCTCGGACCGGAGGCCTGATGGACGTCAAGGACACCGTCGTCGTCGTGACGGGTGGCGCCAGCGGGATCGGCGCCGCCCTGGTGCGCCGCTTCCATGCCGACGGCGCGCGCCACGTCGTGGTGGTCGACCGCAATCTCGAGGCTGCGACGGAGGTCGCGCGCGAGGTCGGGGGAGTGCCTGAGCAGGTCGACGTCGCCGACGCGGCCGCGGTGGCCGCACTGGTCGAGCGGACGGTCGCCCGGGAGGGCCGCCTCGACGTCTTCTGCTCCAACGCCGGCATCACCACAGGCGTCGAGCTCGACGACCCCGACGACCTGTGGCATCGCGCCCTCGAGGTCAATCTCATGGCGCACGTGTACGCCGCCCGCGCCGTGGTGCCGGTGATGCTGAAGCAGGGCCGCGGCTACCTCGTGAATACCGCCTCCGCTGCCGGGTTGCTGATCTCTCCCGGCGACGCGCCGTACACGGTCAGCAAGCACGCCGCCGTCGGATTCGCCGAGCACCTCGCGGTCACCTACGGCGACCGCGGCATCGGGGTCAGCGTCGTCTGCCCGCTCGGGGTCGACACCCCGCTGCTCATGGACCCGCTCGCGGCCGGTGACCGCGGCGCGGCAGCCGTCGCCGCGTCCGGCACCATCGTGACTGCCGAGGCGGTGGCCGACGCCGTCCTGGCCGCGATGGCGCAAGACCGGTTCCTCGTCCTGCCCCATCCCGAGGTCGGTACGTTCTGGGCGCAGAAGGCGTCCGACCCCGACCGCTGGCTGCGCGGGCTGCGGCGCCTCGTAGCCAGCCAGCAGCAGCCGTAAACCACCACCACCACCAGTTCGAACCTCGAAAGGATCAGCAATGACCGGAGTCAAGGACCATGTCGCGCTCATCACCGGCGGCGCGCAGGGCATCGGAGCCGGCATCGCCGCCCGCTTCGCCGCCGACGGCGCCAAGGTCGGCGTACTCGACCTGAACAAGGACGCCGCACAGGCCACCGTCGACCAGATCACCGGCATCGGCGGCACTGCGATCGCCCTGAGCGCCGACGTCTCGCAGCGCGATCAGGTGCAGGCCGCGGTCGACGAGCTCGTCGGCGAGTACGGCAGCCTGTCGATCCTGGTCAACAATGCCGGCGTGCTGCGCGACAACCTGCTGTTCAAGATGACCGACGACGACTGGACGATGGTCATGGACGTCCACCTGCGCGGCGCTTTCCTGTGCAGCCAGATCGCCCAGAAACACATGGTGGCGCAGAAGTACGGCCGGATCATCAGCATGTCCTCGACGTCCGCGCGCGGCAACCGCGGCCAGATCAACTACTCGACAGCCAAAGCCGGCCTGCAGGGCCTGACCAAGACGCTGGCCATCGAGCTCGGCCCGTTCGGCATCACCGCCAACGCCATCGCGCCCGGGTTCATCGAGACGGCCATGACGAAGGCGACGGCCGAGCGCATCGGCACCACCATCGAGCAGATGCGCGAGGGTGCGGCTGCGGCCCTGCCCGTGCGTCGTGGCGGCGTCCCGGCTGACATCGCCAACACGGCCGCGTTCTTCGCCGGCGAGGAGGCCGGGTACGTCACCGGCCAGGTCATCTACGTCGACGGCGGCAGCGGCCTGCACTGACGGACCGCATCGAGTAGGGCGGCGCGGACGGGCACGTAGTCTGGTGCCCGTCCGTCACCTGCCGCTGCCGTCGAAGGATCTGCCGTGTTCGACACCCTGTCCGACCGTCTGTCCACGGTCTTCACGAACCTGCGGGGAAAGGGCCGGCTGTCGGAGGCTGACATCGACGCGACGGCGCGCGAGATCCGCATCGCTCTGCTCGAGGCCGACGTCGCGCTGCCGGTGGTACGGCAGTTCATCGCCCGCATCAAGGAGCGTGCGCGCGGTGAGGACGTTTCCCGGGCCCTGAACCCGGCGCAGCAGGTCATCTCCATCGTCAACGAGGAACTGATCGGCATCCTCGGCGGCGAGACCCGACGGCTGCAGTTCGCCAAGCAGCCGCCGACGGTGCTCATGCTCGCGGGTCTGCAGGGTGCCGGTAAGACCACGCTCGCCGGCAAGTTGGCGCACTGGCTCAAGAGCCAGGGTCACACGCCGTTGCTCGTCGCCTGTGACCTGCAGCGCCCGAACGCGGTCAACCAGCTGACCATCGTCGGCGAGCGCGCGGGTGTGCCGACCTATGCTCCCGAACCGGGCAATGGCGTCGGGGACCCGGTCAAGGTGGCCCGCGACTCGATCGAATTCGCGCGTCGCGCGCAGCACGACATGGTCATCGTCGACACCGCCGGCCGGCTCGGTATCGACACCGAGCTCATGCAACAGGCTGCCGATATCCGTGATGCGGTCGACCCGCAGGAGGTGCTGTTCGTCGTCGACGCCATGGTCGGTCAGGACGCCGTCAACACCGCGCTGGCCTTCCAGGAGGGCGTCGGCTTCACCGGTGTGGTGCTCACCAAGCTCGACGGTGACGCCCGCGGCGGTGCCGCACTGAGCGTCCGCGAGATCACCGGCCGGCCGATCATGTTCGCGTCCAACGGCGAGAAGCTCGAGGAATTCGACGTCTTCCACCCGGACCGGATGGCATCCCGCATCCTGGGCATGGGCGACATGCTGACCCTGATCGAGCAGGCGCAGAAGCATTTCGACGAGGACGAAGCCGAGGCGATGGCGGCCAAGCTGGCCGCCGGCAACCAGTTCACGCTCGAGGACTTCCTCGACCAGTTGCAGGCCATCCGCCGCATGGGCCCGATCGGCAACCTGCTCGGCATGATGCCCGGGATGGGCAACATCAAGGAAGCCCTGGCCAACGTCGACGACAAGGATCTCGATCGAACCGCCGCCATCATCCGCGGCATGACCCCGCTCGAGCGGGAGAACCCCAAGATCATCAACGGGTCGCGGCGGCTGCGCATCGCCAACGGCTCGGGCGTGAAGGTCAGTGACGTCAACCAGCTCGTCGACCGCTTCTTCGAGGCCCGCAAGATGATGGGCCAGATGGGCGGCATGATGCCCGGCATGGCGAAGCGCAGCGCCACGAAATCGTCGAAGAACAAGCGCAAGGCCAAGCAGAACAAGGGACGCGGGCGTGGCCCGAACCAGCCGCGGATGCCCGCGGGCTTCCCGGGTGGCTTCCCGGGGGGCCTGCCGGGGCAACTGCCACCGGGGCTCACCCAGCAGGACCCGAACCTGAACCTGCCCGACATCACCAAGCTCAAGTTTCCGAAGCAGTAACGCCGGTGCTGAACATCCATGCGCGCGGCTTCTTCACCCGAGGGGTCACGCCCCTCGCCAAGCGGCTGGTGGCAGCGGGTGTCACGCCCGACGCCATCACCGCGGCCGGCACCGTCGGGGCGGTGGCCAGCGCGCTGATCTTCTTCCCGCAGGGTTGGTTCTTCGGCGGCACGCTGCTGATCTGGTTCTTCGTGATGTTCGACCTGCTCGACGGCACGGTGGCCCGCCTGGGTGGCCGGTCCTCGACGTTCGGGGCGGTGCTGGACTCCTCATGCGACCGCATCGCCGACGCCGCCGTCTTCGGCACCGTTGCCTGGTACTACGCCCGGCACGGCCAGCGCTGGATCCTGCTGGCCGCGCTGCTGTGCCTGGTGCTCGGCTCGCTGACGTCCTACATCCGCGCCCGCGCGGAGGCGGCCGGGTTGACGGCCACCGTCGGCATTGCCGAGCGCGCCGAGCGGTTGATCATCGTCCTGGTCGGCACCGGGCTCAGCGACCTGCCGTTTTACCACGTGCCGTACGTGCTCGCGGTGGCGTTGTGGCTGCTCGTCGCCGCGTCGACCATCACCGTCTACCAGCGCTTTGCGACGGTGTGGCGGCAGTCCCGCAGCGCCGCGGTCGGACCCGGCCCGCAGGAGACGGCGGACGTCTGATGTTCGACCGGGCTCGCGACCGTGCCGTCGACCTCGGCTACGCCGCCGGCTGGGGGGCGCTGAAGTCGCTGCCGGCACCGGTCGGGCGGCGGATCTTCACCACCGCAGCCGACGCCGCGGCCGTGCGCAACGGCGGCGGGACCCAACAGCTGCGCCGCAACCTGCGCCGAATCGTCGGGCCTGACGTCTCGGAGCGGGGCATGGACACGCTCGTGGGCGACGCCCTGCGCTCGTACTCCCGCTACTGGCTGGAGACGTTCCGGCTCTCGAGCATGGATCTCGTTGAGGTGGCGGCCCGGGTCGATGCGAACACCGTCGGTCGGGAGCACATCGAGAACGGACTGGCTGCCGGCCGAGGCGTCATCCTGGCCCTCCCGCACTCCGGCAACTGGGAGGCCTCCGGCGTGTGGCTGGTCGCCGAGCACGGTCCGTTCGCCACCGTCGCCGAACGGCTCAAGCCCGAATCGCTGTTCGACCGCTTCGTGGAATACCGGCAGAGCCTCGGCATGGAGGTGCTGCCGCTCACCGGCGGTGCGCGGCCGCCGACGGAGGTGCTGGCCGAGCGACTGCGGGCGAACAAGGTCATCTGCCTGATGGCCGATCGGGACCTGTCGCACCGGGGCATCGAGGTCGACTTCTTCGGCGAGCCGACCCGGATGCCGGCCGGACCTGCGCTGCTCGCAGCCCAGACCGGCGCTGCGCTGCTGGGCGTGCACGCATTCTTCGTCGGCAACGACAGCTGGGGGCACACGATCAGCCCGCCGCTCCCGCTGCCGGACGGCAGGTTGCGGGACCAGGTCACCCGGACGACCCAGCGACTGGCCGACATCTTCGCCGCCAGGATCGCCGAACACCCCGCCGACTGGCACATGCTGCAGAAGCTCTGGCTGGCCGACCTCACGCCGCGCCCCGCCCGTGCCGGGGTGTGAGCGGTGCGCATCGGCATCGTCTGCCCGTACTCGTGGGACATCCCCGGCGGGGTGCAGACGCATGTGCGCGACCTCGCCGAGAAGCTGATCTCCCTGGGCCACACTGTCTCGGTGCTCGCCCCGGGCGACGACAACATCCCCGACGTCCCGCCCTACGTGGTGGTGGCCGGCAAAGCGGTGTCGATCCCGTACAACGGCTCAGTGGCCAGGCTGCAGTTCGGGTTGGTGTCGGCGAGCCGGGTACGGCGCTGGTTGCGCGACGGTGCGTTCGACGTCGTGCACGTGCACGAACCGGCACCGCCGAGTCTGTCGCTGCTGACCTGCGCCCTGCACGAGGGCCCGCTGGTGGCGACATTCCACATGGCCACCGCGCGCTCGCGCTTCCTGTCGATGTTCGACTCGGTGCTGCAACCGTTCCTCGAAAGGATCACGGGCAAGATCGCGGTGTCGCCGGCCGCGCGCAAGGTCATCGTCGAGCACCTCGGCGGCGACGCGGTGGTCATCCCGAACGGCGTGGCGGTCGAGCACTTCGACTCCGCGCGGCCGTTGCCCGGCTATCCCCGCCCCGGCGGGACGATCGGCTTCATCGGTCGCTACGACGAGACGCGCAAGGGCATGGACACCCTGGTGGGGGCGCTGGAGCTGCTGGCGCCCGACCACCCCGAGCTGCAAGTGCTCGTAGCCGGCCGCGGTGACTCCGACGACTTCCGCAACGAGCTGCCCGCGCACCTGCGCGACCGTTTCGTCCTACTGGGTCAGGTCAGCGAGACCGAGAAGGCGCAGATGCTCGCCTCGATCGACGTGTACTGCGCGCCCAACACCGGCAGCGAGAGCTTCGGCGTCATCCTGCTCGAGGCCATGGCAGCCAGGCGCCCGGTGGTGGCCAGTGACCTTCCTGCCTTTCGGCGGGTGCTCGACCAGGGCCGGGCCGGCCGGCTGTTCCCCGCCGGCGACCCGGTGGCGCTGGCCGACGCCCTACGCGAGGTGCTCGCCGACGCCGCCCTGCGCGCCGAGCTGGTGACGGCCGGAACCGGTGCGGTAGCACCCTACGACTGGACGGTCATCGTCGCCGACGTCCTGCGGGTGTACGACCTGGCCATCGCCGGCACCGGGGCGCCGGTCTGAGGCCGGTTCGTTGGGAGCCGGCCGACCCACATAGTGTCGCCGGGTGCTCCTGATCGGCTGGGTGGTCCTTGCCGTTCTCCTGGCCGTCGCGCTGACCTCATGGGTCACGTTCACCCTGACCCGGTTGGATCGCCTGCACGCGCGGGTCGACGCGGCGGAGGCCGCGCTCGACGCCCAGCTGGTGCGTCGAGCGGTCGCCGTCCAACGGCTCGTCGACGCCCCGGCCTCAGGGCTCACGGTCGCCGACCGCGCCGCCTATGCGGCTGCCGCGCAGCAGGTCTTGGGCAGCGGCACCGGCGACGTGCCGACGGCGGCCGGGGGGCGGCAGGCACTCGAGAATGCCGTTGGTCGCGCCGTCACCCACCTGCTCGCGCTGCCCGTGCCACTCGACCCGGCCGCCGAGGTCGAGCTGCGCGAGGCCGCGGCCCGCGTGCTGATTGCCCGTCGCTTCTACAACGACGCCGTACGCGACACCCGCGCCCTGCGAGCCCGGCGGATGCCGCGCCTGTTGCACCTGGCCGGTCACCGTGGCCAACCCGACTTCTTCGACATCGACGACACGCTGCCGCCCGCCGCGGTTCACCCGCCCGCGGGTGCGACGCTCGACCCAGCTCCGTCGCTCGCCGCTATGCCACTCGATAACCCGGAAGCGCCTGTCGATAACCCGGAAGAGGATCGATGACCACCAGCCCCCGCCCCGGAGGCCGCCGCACGTCCTGCTCCGCCCGCGTCGCGGTGGGTTCGATCGCCTCGGTCGCGTTGCTGGGCCTGGCGGCATGTACCGGCGGCAGCGGGGGAGCGGCGACGGATTCACGCGCCACGCCGTCCTCGACGTCACCCGCCGCGGCCACCAGCAGCCCGGCCCCGGTCCCGGCCGCGAAGAACCCCCTGACCGGCATCGGGGCCGTGCCGCGCACGCCGGTCATCGCGGTGAAGATCGACGACACCGCCCCGGGCCGTCCGCAGGTCGGGATCGACAAGGCCGACATCGTCTACATCGAAGCCGTCGAGGGTGGGCTCGACCGCATCGCCGCGATCTTCGGGTCTAACAAACCGAAGTCCGTCGGTTACGTGCGCAGCACACGCCCGAGCGACCCGGAGCTGTTGCGCCAGTACGGCAAGATCACGGAGGCGTTCTCCGGTGGCCAGTCCAAGCCCAAGCAGATCCTGCGCGCCGCAGGGCTGACCGAGTGGAACTTCGGGGCCGGGGCGTCGTTCTATCAGCGGGTCTCGCGGTACGAGTCGGACTACATCAACGTGGTGCTCGACCTCGCGCAGGTGGCCAAGAGGACGAAGACCGCCAAGCCCACGAGCAACGGCTGGCGCTTCAACCCGAGCTTGGCCGGACTTCCGGTGAGCTCGGGTACCCGCATGGACACCGTCGTCACTGGCAGCTACAGCAGCGGTACGCCCGTGCAGTTCCGTTGGAACGCCACACTGCAGAAGTACGTGCGTTACATCGACGGGGTGGCTCAGCGCGCTGCGGACGGCAAGCTGATCACGGCCACCAACGTCATCGTGCAGTCCTGCCTCATCGACGTCTACGAAGGTGACAGGGACGTCAACGGCAACCCGGCGCAGTTCACCCACTCCATCGGGTCAGGTGCGGTCTCCGTATTCCGGCAGGGCAAACGCGTCAACGGCACCTGGAGCCGCAAGAGCATCACCGCAGGCACCACGCTGACCGCGAGCAACGGCAAACCACTGACACTGAACCCGGGCAACACCTGGGTCGTGCTGATCCGCAAGGGAATCCCGGTCAACAGCTGACGGCTGCCGCCGTAGAATCCGGATATGTCTGAAAATCAACCCCTGGTCGGCACCGCCCGCGTGAAGCGCGGCATGGCCGAGATGCTCAAGGGCGGCGTCATCATGGACGTCGTCACCGCCGAGCAGGCCCGCATCGCCGAGGACGCCGGCGCGGTCGCCGTGATGGCTCTCGAGCGGGTGCCGGCGGACATTCGGGCGCAGGGCGGTGTCTCGCGGATGAGCGACCCCGACATGATCGACTCGATCGTGTCCGAGGTGTCGATCCCGGTCATGGCGAAGGCTCGCATCGGGCATTTCGTCGAGGCGCAGGTGCTGCAGTCACTCGGCGTGGACTACATCGACGAGTCCGAGGTGCTGACGCCCGCCGACTACACCAACCACATCGACAAGTGGAACTTCACCGTCCCCTTCGTCTGCGGTGCCACCAACCTGGGCGAGGCCCTTCGCCGCATCACCGAGGGCGCGGCCATGATCCGTTCCAAGGGCGAGGCCGGTACCGGCGACGTCAGCAACGCCACTACGCACATGCGCAAGCTGCGCGATCAGATCCGCTGGCTGCAGAACCTGCCCGACGACGAGTTGTTCGTCGCGGCCAAGGAGCTGCAGGCACCCTACGAACTGGTCCGCGAGGTCGCGACCCTGGGCAAGCTGCCGGTCGTGCTGTTCACCGCCGGCGGCATCGCCACCCCCGCCGACGCGGCAATGATGATGCAGCTCGGCGCCGAGGGCGTGTTCGTCGGCTCCGGCATCTTCAAGTCCGGCAACCCGGTGCAGCGCGCCGAGGCCATCGTCAAGGCCACCACGTTCTTCGACGACCCCGACGTCATCGCCAAGGTCTCGCGCGGGTTGGGCGAGGCGATGGTCGGTATCAACGTCGATGAGATCGCGCAGCCGCACAGACTGTCGGAACGAGGCTGGTAGCAGCAGCCCGGTGTGCGGAATCGTGGCCCAGTACGGGCCCGGTGATCCGGCCGAACTCGAGCCGATGCTCGAACGGTTGGTCCATCGCGGCCCCGACGACGCCGGCACCGTCCAGGTGGGCGGGCACTGGCTTGGGCATCGTCGACTCTCGATCGTCGACGTCGAGGGTGGCCACCAGCCACTTCGGTTGCCGGACTCCTCGGCGCAACTCGTCGGCAACGGCGAGATCTACAACCACGTCACGTTGCGTCGGGTGCTCGCCGGTCGCCAGCTGTTGACCGGATCCGACAACGAGGTCGCGCTGCACCTCATCGACCGCGACGGCCCGGACGCGTTGGCCCGCACCAACGGCATGTTCGCTATCGTCTTCGCCGCGGAGGACGGCCGCTTCGTTGCGGCTCGTGACCCGGTGGGCATCAAGCCGCTGTACTGGGCCCGGCGCGGCGCCACGATCCGCTTCGCCTCCGAGCTGCACGCGTTCGACCCGTCCTGGCAGGGCGTGGTCGAGCCCTTTCCGCCCGGTTGCTATTGGACACCCGAGACCGGCGTCCGGCGCTTCGCCGACTCCGTGCCGCGGGTGACCGGCCCCGTTCCCGGCGACCCGCTCCGGGGTGCGCGCGACGTGCTGATCGACGCGGTCGACCGGCAGCTGATGGGCGACGTGCCGGTCGGGGTGTTCCTGTCCGGCGGGCTCGACTCCTCGCTGGTCGCGGCCATCGCGGCGCGGCACTACGGCCGGCTCGGCGAGACGCTGCAGACGTTCGCGGTGGGCACGATCGACAGCCCCGACGTCGCCGCCGCGAGGCGAGTGGCCGAGCACATCGGCAGCCGTCACCACGAGATCGTCTACGACGCGGAACAGGCGCTCGAGGCGCTGCCCGTCGTGGTGCGCACGATCGAGTCCTTCGACCCGGCGCTCGTGCGTAGCGCGGTACCCAACTTCTTCCTGGCCCGCGAGGCAGCCCAGCACGTCAAGGTCGTGCTCACCGGCGAAGGCGCCGACGAGCTGTTCGCGGGCTATGAGTACATGCGCGACATCACCGACCCACGGGCCCTGCACGACGAGCTCCAACGCACCATCGACGGGCTGCACAACCTCAATCTGCAGCGCGCCGACCGCGTCACCATGGCGCACTCGCTCGAGGCCCGGGTGCCGTTCCTCGACCTCGAGGTCATCGACTGGGCGATGCGGTTGCCGATCGAACTGAAGATCCCGGCCGAGGGCGAGATAGAAAAGGTACTGCTACGTGAGGCCTTCACCGGCTGGCTCCCCGAGGACCTGCTATGGCGCGTCAAATCGCAATTCGGCGACGGCTCCGGCGCCCGCGAGGTGCTGTCGGACGCGGTTGCCGCCGGCATCGCCGATGACGACTTCGAGGCCGAACGGCATGACATCACGCCGCCGATCCGCACCAAGGAAGAACTCGCGTACTACCGCGTCTGGCGTCGTTGGCTCCCGGACGTCGACCCGGCCAAGACGCTCACCCGCTTCGCCACCGCGTGAGCTGAGGAGGATCGGTCGGCTGGCTGCGCTTACTGGCAGGACAAGCAGGCCCGCCTCGACCGGGTCACCGTGCCGGCCTACGTCGTGGCCAGTTTCGCCGACGGCACGCTGTCGCCGACGCGCCGGCCGCCGAGGCGAGCGTCGAGTACGCGGTCGGGGGTCGGGGTGGGCCGCCCGGCGGGGTCCGATTCAGCACCACCTTCGCCGAGACCACCGAGCCGACCGGTTACTTCAGCCTGCGGCTGTGGGTCGAGGCCCACGGTGCCGACGACCTGGAACTCAATGTGCTTGCGCACAAGGTCGACGCGGCGGGCCGCCCGTACCCGGGCCGGCCGATGACGATGACGGCCGCTACTGGTGCCCTGCGGGCGTCGCAGCGCAAGCTGGACGCCGAGCGGTCGACCCCGACCGAGCCGGTGCTGCTCGGCACCGTCGAGGAGCCGCTCGAAGCGGGACAGGTCGTCCAGGTCGACATCCCGCTCAGCCCGATCGCCCTGACCTTCCGGCCCGGCGAGACCCTGCAGCTCGTCGGCGAAGTCAGCGGCCCGCCACCCGGGGCACCCATGCCGCGCTTCGGCAAGGGCGAGATCACGGTCCCGGCCGACGGCGGCACCTACGAGCCGGGGACACACGTCGAGATGGTGACGTTCGGTGGTGAGCACGAGTTGCCGGACTATGTGCTGGCCCAGCGCGCCCCCCAGCCGCCGTACCGCAACGCGGGCACGCACGTGATCCACCTCGGCGGCCGCTACGACAGCTCGCTGCTCGTGCCCGTCGTCCCGCCTGCGTAACCCCGGGCGTCACCAGGGTCTCGAACGGGTCTCGAACGCTGAGACCTCGCTCCCGCGCGCCCGGAACCTTTGATCATCCCGAAGCCCGCGATCGCTGGCTGCCCTGGGCCGGAACATCCCGCGGCTACGAGCCGCGAACTGGGCCATCGGCGGCGCGTGGCCGGCCCTGCCGGCGCCGGGCTCGGGCCGATCCTGCAGCTCACGCCGGGCAACTTCACCAGCCTGCCAGGAGCAGGAGATGCTTGCCGCGCTGTCACCCGAATTGATAACCAGCTTGCACGAGAGCCTGCGCACGCTGTTCGAGCGGCTCAGCGAGACACAGAGCGAGGCACCACAACGCACCGTCACGCACCGTCACGCCGCCCTGCGCCGCCCTGCGCCGGAAGCGGTCCGACCCCGGCTGAGCCGCCGCGCTGCCCGCCGGATCTACGCTGGGCGGTGTGCTGACCGTCGGTGTGCTGGCCCTGCAGGGCGACGTCCGCGAGCACCTGCGCGCGCTCGAGTCCGCCGGCGTCGACGCGGTTCGCGTGCGCCGGCCCGCCGAACTCGACCACCTCGACGGGCTGGTGCTGCCGGGTGGCGAGTCGACGACGATCGTCAAGCTGGCGCGCATCTTCGAGCTGCACGAGCCCTTGCGTGCACGGATCAAGGACGGCTTGCCGGTGTACGGCTCCTGCGCCGGCATGATCCTGCTTGCCGACCGGGTCGATGCCGGCGGCGATGCGATCGAGGCGACCTTCGGGGGCATCGACATCACCGTGCGGCGCAACGCCTTCGGGCGGCAGGTCGACAGCTTCGAGGAGGACGTCGCGGTCGCCGGCGTCGAGGGTGACGCGGTGCGCGCAGTGTTCATCCGGGCGCCGTGGGTGCAGGAGGTCGGCCCGGGCGCGACGCCGCTCGGCACCACCAGCGGGGGCCACGTCGTCGCGGTTCGGCAGGGGCCGTTGCTGGCCACATCGTTCCACCCCGAGATGACCGGCGATCTGCGGGTGCACGCCCTGTTCGTGCGGATGATCGCCGAGGCCCGGCAGCTAGACTGATCCGTTGGGTATCAGTCACCATCAACGGAGAGGAGCCGGGGCTGTGAGTGGCCACTCCAAGTGGGCGACGACGAAGCACCAGAAGGCGGCCAAGGACGCCAAGCGGGGCAAGCTGTTCGCCAAGCTGATCAAGAACATCGAGGTCGCGGCCCGCATGGGCGGTGGTGACGTCGACGGCAACCCCACATTGTTCGATGCCGTGCAGAAGGCGCGCAAGAACTCCGTCCCGATCGACAACATCGAACGCGCGGTCAAGCGTGGTTCGGGCGCCGAGGCCGGCGGCGCCGACTGGCAGACGATCATGTACGAGGGTTACGGTGCCAGCGGCGTTGCCCTGCTCGTCGAATGCCTCACCGACAACCGCAACCGCGCCGCCATGGAGGTGCGCACCGCGATGACGCGCGCCGGCGGCTCGCTGGCCGACCCGGGGTCGGTGTCCTACCTGTTCAACCGCAAGGGCGTCGTCATCGTGCCGGACACCGGACTGTCCGAGGACGACGTGCTGATGGCCGTTCTGGATGCCGGCGCCGACGAGGTCAACAACCTCGGCGGTGCCTACGAGGTCATCTGCGAGCCCACCGACCTCGTCCCGGTCCGCACCGCCCTGCAGGACGCCGGCATCGAGTACGAGTCGGCCGACCAGTCGTTCCTGCCCACCCTGCAGGTCCCGCTCGACGAGGACGGTGCACGCAAGGTGCTCCGGCTCGTCGACGCGCTCGAGGACCTCGACGACGTGCAGAACGTCTACGCCAACTTCGACGTCAGCGACGAGGTGCTCGAAGCGGTCGGCGCCGAGTAACGGGGCGTCGCCATCCCGCCCTCACAGGGGGTTCTTGCTCCAGAACTTGAAGAACAGGTAGCCGGCCTGCCACAGGATCTCCTGCGTACCGGTGAGTTTGGCCAATGCGTTCACCAGGTCAAAGAAATACTGGTTGAGCTGGTCGACGTAGAGCAGGATGACGATGATGGCGAGCATGCCCCAGGGCTTGATCTTGTCGCCGAGGCGCTGGGTTTCCGGCGCCAGGTAGGGCTCGATGATCGCCCAGCCGTCGAGACCCGGCACCGGCAGCAGGTTCAGCACCGCGGCGGTGATCTGCAGGAAGCCCAGGAACGCGACGCCGGACCAGAACCGAGCGTGGCCTGAACCGGAGCCGGTCAGGTAGCTGAAGAGCTCGGTGTCATGTGATTTCGCAACAAGCAGCAGCACCACGCCCAGGACGAGGTTGACGGCCGGCCCGGCGAACGACGCCACGCTCTGCATCGCCCGGCTACGGAAGGCGTGCCGGTGCAGGTAGACCGCGCCACCGGGTAGGCCGATACCGCCCTGCACGATGAAGAACAGCGGCAGCAGGATCGACAACACGGGATGGGTGTACTTGAACGGGTTCAGCGTCAGATAGCCCGCCTGCTCGACGCTGCGATCGCCCGCGCGGTACGCGGCGTACGCGTGCGCGAACTCGTGGAAGCACACCGAAACGATCCAGCCGGCTAGCACGAACACCAACACACCGAAGTCGCCCAGTCGCGAGCCCTGGTCCGTTTCGACCCACGCCAGCAGCCCACCGGCCGCGGTGAGCGCGACGAAGGCCAGGAAGAGCGGGCTGGGACGCACCACCCCGCGCCGCTGGCCCAGGTCATAAACGGACATGCGCCCAACGGTACGGACCGACCCTGGGTGAATGGTGCGGCGTGTCCGGCCCGTCCGGTCGCCCGGGCGCCCTAGGCTGCATCGAACGACCGTTCGATGAGGGAATCTTGTGCGCGTACTAGGGGTCGACCCGGGCATCACCCGCTGCGGGATCGGCGTGGTCGATGGTGCGCCTGGTCGGCCGCTGACCCTCGTGCACGTCGACGTCGTGCGCACGCCGGCCGATGCCGAGATAGGCGACCGGCTGGTGGTGCAGGCTGACGCGATCGCGTGGGCGATCGACACCTACCGGCCCGACGTCGTCGCCGTCGAGCGGGTCTTCAGCCAGCACAACGTGCGCACCGTCATGGGCACTGCACAGGTCGCCGGGTTGGCCATTGTCGCCGCTACCCGAGCCGGCCTGCCGGTGGTGCTGCACACGCCGAGCGAGGTCAAGGCGGCGGTCACCGGCTCGGGCACCGCCGACAAGGCACAGGTGGGTGCGATGGTCACCCGGTTGTTGCGCCTGTCTCAGCTGCCCAAACCGGCAGATGCCTCCGACGCGCTTGCTCTCGCGATCTGCCACGTGTGGCGTGGCAGCGCGCAGCGCAAGCGCACCGAGGCAGTGGCGGCAGTTGCGGCAGGCGCGGCCCGGTCGGCGGCTCGCGCGAGGATCACCCGGTGATCTGCCTACCGTTCCGGCTCGACCCGGTCACCGCCGCCCGGGTGTTCGATGACGAGCAGGTGGTGCGCGCGGCCGGCGTGAACACCGTGGCCGAGCTGGGCGCCGATCTGCTTCCCGGTCGCAAGAAGGCCGACCGGGTGGCCAAGAAATACGCCAGACACCACGCCCGTCTGGGCCCGGCGCTGGGCTGGCAGTGGCAGGGTCGGTACGTGCACTCCACGATGCTCTACGTCGAACTGGTCTTCGCGATCGACGACCTCGATCGCAAGATCCAGGCGCGCACCGAGTTGTGCTCGGCGACCAACGATGCCGACCAAGAGCTGTGGGACGACGCAGCATGAGCGAGCCGGCCCCGGCGTTGCAGCCGTTACTGGACCCCGAGACGTTGCACGAGAGCTACCCCGATCCGGACGCGGCGCGCGCGCGGGCCGAGCAGCTGCGCGTCGAGATCCGCACCGCTGTTGACGAGATCGGCGAGCTGGTGGCGCGCGGTGACCTCGTCGACCTGCTGCGCGGGCTCGATGAGCTCGAGGACGCGCTGCCCGAGGCCACCGCCGCAGCCGACCGCGCCGAGATCGCCGGCAATGCCGCCATGCAACACACCGCCCGGTTGCGCCTGGCCCGCGTGCACCAGCGCCGCGGCGAGTTCGCCGACTCGAACGTCATCGTCACCGAGCTGCTGCCCGCGGCGGAGCAGTTCGGGCTCGTCATCGAGGCCTACACGCATCACCACGCCGGCCTCAACGACTTCGCGCAGAGGCACTGGGACGACGCGCGCGACCACTTCGCCCGGGCGCTCGCCATCCGTGAGGATCTCGAGCTGGCCGACGACGAACGCGCCGCGTCACGGACCGGTCTGGAGGCCGCGCAGCGTCGGCTGCGCGACGCGCAGTCGCCAGAGCAGGCGCCGTGATCGCCAGCGTGCACGGCACGGTGGCTGCATTGGCGCCCGACGGAGCCGTCGTCGAGGTCGGCGGGGTGGGCCTGGCGGTGTCGTGCTCGCCGGGAACGCTCGCCCGGCTGCGGCTGGGGGAGCAGGCCCGACTCGCCACCAGCCTCGTCGTTCGCGAGGACTCACTGACGCTGTATGGCTTCGGCGACGACGACGAGCGGGCGTTGTTCGAACTGCTGCAGACCGCCAATGGCGTCGGTCCGAAACTGGCCCAGACCATGCTTGCCGTGCACCCGCCGCGCGAACTGCGCCGGGCGATCGCGATGTCGGACCTCGCCAGCCTCACCGCCGTGCCGGGCATCGGGCGCAAGGGCGCCGAGCGGATCGTGCTCGAGCTACGCGATCGCATCGGCGCGATCGACGGCTCGGACTCCGGGTTGCCGACCGGTGCCGGCGTGACTGCGGTAGCCCCGTGGCGTGACCAGCTGACCCACGCTCTTGCCGGGTTGGGCTTCTCCGGCAAGGAGGCGGCCGAGGCGGTCGACGTGGTGGCGGTCGACGTGAGTGCCGACAACCCGGCCGACGTCCCGGCCCTGCTGCGCCGCTCCATCCAGCTTCTGGGCCGCACCCGATGACCGCCACCCCCCCGGTGATCAACAGCGCTGAAACGTCGTCTCACGACGTTTCAGCCCTGTTGATCACGGTGGGGGCGGCGGCCTCGCGGGGTGGGTCGTGACCCCCGAGCCGGCCGAGGACGTCGTCGATCCCGAGGCCTTGCCCGACGAGCGCGATGTTGAGAACTCGCTGCGTCCCCGGCATCTCGGCGAGTTCGTGGGTCAGCCGAAGGTGCGCGAGCAGCTGCAGCTCGTGCTCGAGAGCGCGCTGCGCCGCAACCGACCGCCCGATCACCTGTTGCTGTCCGGCCCGCCCGGTCTGGGCAAGACGAGCCTGGCCATGATCGTGGCCGCTGAGCTGAATGCGCCGATCCGCGTCACCAGCGGCCCGGCCATCGAGCGGGCCGGCGACCTCGCGGCACTACTGACCAGCCTGGGCGAGGGCGAGGTGTTGTTCATCGATGAGATCCATCGCATCGCCCGGCCGGCCGAGGAACTGCTCTACATGGCCATGGAGGATTTTCGGGTCGACGTGATCGTGGGCAAGGGCCCCGGCGCCACCGCGATCCCGCTCGACCTCGCGCCGTTCACCCTCGTCGGCGCGACCACCCGGGCCGGGCTGCTCACCGGCCCGCTACGCGACCGGTTCGGCTTCACCGCGCACATGGATTTCTACGACCCACCTGAGCTCGAACAGGTGCTGCGCCGCTCGGCCGCGCTGCTCGGCGTCGACCTGCGACCCGACGGCGGGCAGGAAATCGCCGGTCGTTCGCGGGGCACGCCGCGGATCGCCAACCGCCTGTTGCGCCGGGTTCGCGACTACGCCGAGGTGCGGGCCGACGGGGTCGTCACCGAGGCGATCGCCCGGGCGGCGCTTGCGGTGTACGACGTCGACGAGCTCGGGCTCGACCGGCTGGACCGCGCGGTACTCGATGCGTTGGTGCGCCGGTTCGGCGGCGGGCCCGTGGGCGTCGGCACGCTTGCGGTGGCGGTTGGCGAGGAGACGGAGACGGTCGAAGAGGTCGCTGAACCTTTCCTGGTCCGCGCCGGTCTGCTGGCGCGCACCCCCCGCGGCCGCGTCGCGACACCGGCCGCGTGGGCCCACCTGGACCTGGCACCGCCCAGAGCGGGAACCGGCCCGACGCTGTTCGACGCGTAGGGTCAGCCCGGTGAAATACCTACCGTTCCTCATCTTCGCGGTCCTCATCGTGGGCATGCTGGCGCTGTCGGCCCGCAATCGTCGACGGGCTGCGGTCGCTGAGGGCGAGCGGGCGGAGCGGATCGGAGTCGGCACCGAGGTCATGACGACGTCCGGACTGCACGCCACCGTCGTGAGCACCAACGACGACGGCACCGTCATGTTGTCGATCGCTCCGGGCGTCGAGGTCCGCTGGGAGCTGGCCGCGCTACGTGACGTCACCGAGCTGCCCGGTCGCTACGTCCACGAGACCGACGTTCAGGACGCAGACGTGCACGACACCGACATCCGCAACACCGACATCCGCAACACCGACATCCGCAACACCGGCGCACGCGAGACCGAGGACAAACGGTCGGGCGCCGACCCGGCCGTCTAGTGCTTGCGGGCGCCGCCCGCAGGTGCCCACCGGCGCCCACCGGCGCCCACAGGCGCTCACAGCGGGACAGGGGGATCGGTCGGTCATACTGTCCCGCGGCTCGCGCGTGTTGTCTGAACATCCTGTCCGGACGTGCGCGTCCAGATATCCGTCATCGAGAACGCCGAGGAGAATTTCCCCGTGGCACCACCCCCCGGAACGCTGCGCGTCGGGCGCTACTTCGCTGCCCTGATCGTGCTGCTGGGCCTGCTCTACCTGGCCGTCGGTTTCCCCGGCGCCCGGCACACCCCCAAGCTCGGCATCGACCTCGTCGGTGGCAAGCGCGTCATCTTCACCGCCCGAACAGGTAACGGCACCACGCCGACCTCGTCGTCGATGAGCCAGGCACGCCAGATCATCGAGGACCGCATCAACGGCACCGGTGTCACGGGTGCCACCGTCCAGGTGCAGGGTGACAATCAGCTCGTCGTGCTCATCCCCGGCGGCACCGACACCGACGTCGCCGCGCTCGGCCAGCCGGCCGTGCTGAACTTCCGCGGCGTCGTCGCCCCGGCGCAGGTCGTCACCTGCACGCCGCGGTCCACTTCGGCCAGCGGCGCGTCGAGCGCGCCGTCAACAGGCGCCTCGGGCGCCTTATCGACGGCGCCGAAGGCCACCGCGTCGGCATCGGCGGGCACCTCGCCGTCGGCCACCAGCAACGGCTTCCGGGAACGTCCGCTGGCGGCGGCGCCCACCCCCTCGACCACACCGAGCACTCCGGCAGCGACCACGGCGAAGGCCAGCCCCACCACCGGCGCGAGCAGTGGCGCGGCCAGCACGGCTGCGACCAGCAAGCCCGCCGCTTCGTCCTCGGCCGCAGCCACGACCGCCGCGCCCGTCGCGTGCCTGAGCGACCCGATCGCGGCACTCGTCAAGACCGACCCCGGTTTGAAGAACCTCATCCCCAACGCCGAGAAGTGCCCGTCTCCGAGTCAGACCGGCACCTGCCGCGCCTTCTCGACGTTGAGCGCCGCTCGACAAACAGCCATCGCCAGTGCCCTGCGCACCTTCGACTGCGAGTCCGCCGTCAACGAACCCGACGAGCCCAACCGGTACTACATCGCCTGTGGCTCGACGCCCTACGGGACCGCGGCCTACCTGCTCGGCCACGTCATCGTGAAGGGCAGCCAGGTCGATTCCGCCAGCGCGCAGGCGCCCAGCACCGGCAGTGGTGGGAGCAACGCTGAATGGACCGTCGCCCTGACCCTGAAGAGCTCGGGCGGTGATCGCTGGAGCAAGTGGACGAGCGCCTACCACACCACGTCGAGCGGCTCGGCCGTGCAGACCAGCGACACGGCGCCGTGCGGCGTGTCGGCGGCGATTCCGTGCTCGATGTTTGTCGCGTTCACGTTGAACGGTCAGGTCGTCTCGGCGCCGATCACCCAAGCCACCCTCGACCTGCAAACCCAGATCTCGGGCTCGTTCAAGCAGAAGAGTGCGGACGAGCTCGCCACGCAGCTGAACTACGGTTCG
Organism: uncultured Jatrophihabitans sp.; assembly: GCF_964244045.1. Lineage (NCBI taxonomy): Bacteria > Bacillati > Actinomycetota > Actinomycetes > Jatrophihabitantales > Jatrophihabitantaceae > Jatrophihabitans > uncultured Jatrophihabitans sp. Next base: position 43,923 of record NZ_CAXTHK010000030.1, read on the forward strand.
CTGCCGCTGAGCTTTCGGACCGATGCCAACGACGACGTGTCTGCCACGCTGGGTACCCAGCAGCTGCACGCTGCGCTGCTGGCCGGCGGCATCGGCCTTGCTCTGGTGGTGCTGTACTCGCTGCTGTACTACCGCGGGTTGGGGATCGTCACCATCGCCTCGTTGCTCGTCTCCGCTGTGCTGACCTACGCCATGCTGGTCATTCTCGGCACCCAGATCGGCTTCACCCTCGACCTGGCCGGCGTCGCCGGCTTCATCGTGGCGCTCGGCATCACCGCCGACTCGTTCGTCGTGTTCTTCGAACGGATCAAGGACGAGGTGCACGAGGGCCGGTCGATCCGCGTCGCAGTGCCCCGGGCCTGGGTGCGCGCGCGGCGCACGATCCTGTCGGCCGACACGGTGTCGTTCCTGGCCGCGGCGATCCTCTATTACTTCGCCTCGGCCGACGTGAAAGGCTTCGCCTTCACCCTCGGCATGTCGACGATCCTCGACCTCGTCGTCGTCTTCCTGTTCACCCACCCGATCGTGTCGCTACTCTCACGCAGCCGCACCTTCGGCTCGCCACGCTTCACCGGGCTGAACTCGGTGCGCACTGGCAGCGTGGTCGACGACGAGCTGCCGGCTCGCCGTTCGCGCAAGCCAGCGCGGGCTGCGTCGAGTGCGTCGGCAGGCCCGCCCAAGCAAGGTGAGACGGCCACCCAGCGCGCGCAACTGCGCCGTGGCGTTGCCGTGCTGGACGAGCCGGAAGCCGACGACCCCGACGACACCGATGACGTCGATAGCACTGATGACGTCCTGCACGACACCGCGGGCGACGTGCGCGACGAGACCGCGGATGTCGAGGTGGTGGACGACACGTCGGACGACGAGCCCGACGTCGAGGCAGCGCCGACAGACGACGATGACCAGCGGAGCACCCGCCGGCGTACGACCCCGCAGTCCGGCTCGGCCGCGGAACGGGCTGCGGCCCGCCGGGCTCGGTTGCGCGAGCAGCGCGAGAAGGGCGACTCCTGATGTCTCGATTCACCACGCTGTACCGCGGCGAGACCGACATCCAGTTCATCAGCAGCCGCAAGAAGTGGTACGCGGCGTCGGCCGTGCTCATCCTCATCTGCGTGATCAGCTTCGTGTTCCGGGGTTTCGACTACGGCATCGACTTCAAGGGCGGCAGCACCTTCATCATCACCGGGCTGAAGAACGACGTCTCGGTCAGTGAGGTGGCCGACGCCTTCGACAAGGCAGGTGTCGCCTCCGAGGGGTCGCCGCAGAAGGTGGGCACCGACAACACGATCGTGGTCAACACCAAGACGTTGGGGCCGAAGGACCTGCAGGACGTCCAGAAAACCGTCGCCGCAGACCTGGGTATCTCGGCCAAGAAGAACATCAGCCCGAAGTCGATCGGCAGCGACTGGGGCCACGACACGACGATCAAGGCTCTACAAGGCTTGATCATCTTTCTGGTCGTGGTGTCGATCTACATCGCGCTGCGCTTCCAATGGCGCATGGCGGTGGGTGGCATGGTGGCGCTGCTGCACGACCTCATCATCGCCGCGGGCGTCTACTCGATCGTCGGCTTCCAGGTCACGCCGTCGACCATCGTCGGCCTGCTGACCATCCTCGGCTTCTCGCTCTACGACACCGTCGTGGTCTACGACAAGGTGGGTGAGAACGCGAAGGACATTCTTGCCGGCTCACGCACCACGTTCTCCGAGGCCGCGAACAAGGCCGTCAACCAGACCCTGATGCGCTCGATCAACACCTCGGTCATTGCGCTGTTGCCCGTGGCCGGCCTGCTGTTCGTCGGGGCCGGCATCCTCGGCGTCGGCACCATTGAGGACCTTGCGCTGATCCTGTTCGTCGGTCTGCTCTCGGGCGCGTACTCGTCGTTGTTCCTGGCCACCCCGGTCGTCGTCGACCTCACCGAGCGCGACCCGCAGTACAAGGCGCTCACGAAGCGCGTCGCCGCCAAGCGCGCGAGCGAGGCACGCAAGGCCGAGGAGGGCGGGCTGGTCGGCGTCGGCTCGTCGGTGAACGTGCGACGCGGAGCGCCGGCGCCCGCTCCGAAGGTGGGGGCACGGCCGAATCGCCGCAAGCGCACATGAGCTTCGACGCGGACCTCGCCGCGCGCATCACGGCGTTGCTGCGCGACGTCCCGGATTTTCCGCAGCCGGGCGTGCTGTTCAAGGACATCTCGCCGCTGCTGGCCGACGCGGCTGCGTTCGCGGCGGTCGTCGAAGCGCTGGCTCGCGCGGGCGGCGGAATAGATCTCGTGGCCGGGGTCGAGGCTCGCGGGTTCCTGATGGCGGGCGCCATCGCCACCGAGCTCGGCGCCGGGCTGGTGCCGGTCCGCAAGGCGGGCAACCTACCACCGCCCACGCTCGCGCGTTCCTACGACCTGGAGTACGGCAGCGCCGAGATCGAGGTGCCGACCGGGCTGCTCGACGGCAAGCGGATCCTGCTGGTCGACGATGTGCTTGCCACCGGTGGAACGCTGCGCGCCGCCGCCGACCTGCTCACCGACGCCGGGGCCACGGTCACCGCGATGGCGGTCATCGTCGAACTCGGCTTCCTGAACGGACGCGCACTGCTCGGCGACACCCCGCCGCTGGTCTCGCTGCTGACGCTGTGACCCCTACGGCGGCGCCGTGACCTTCTCGGCAGCGCCGAAACCGCGCTGGCCACCTGGTCCGTAGAGTGGTGGTACGACATCGCCAGAGAGGGGCCTGGTCCTGACCAGCGAGACCGGCACGCGGCAGCCACAGTCGCTCGCCGACGCAGCCAGTGCATCCGCTGCTGCCCGGCAGGCCCCCGAGCGCGACGAAGCCGAGCTGATGACCGAGCAGCAGGTCGCTGCCAAGACGGCAGCTCCCTCCGCAACCGCACCGACGGCGCCGGCCAAGCCCGCCGAACCCCGCAGCACGGCGCAGAAGCCGGCGAAGGACGCCAGGCAAACCAAGGACGCGAAACCGGCCAAGGACGCCAAACCGGCCAAGCTGAGCGAGGACGTCAGCTCGACGCACCGTCGCCGGGTTCGGGACCGGTTGGCCCGCCGCATCGTCACGACCACTCGGCCGAGCCCCGTCAAGCCGGTCCTCGAACCGCTGCTCGCGATCTACCGCACGGCGCATCCGAAGGGTGACGTCCGGCTGCTGCAGCGTGCCTACGACGTGGCCGAGGAGTGTCACCGGGGCCAGCTGCGCAAGAGCGGGGACCCCTACATCACCCATCCGCTCGCGGTGGCCACGATCCTCGCCGACCTCGGTATGGATTCCACGACCATCGTTGCAGCGCTGCTGCACGACACCGTCGAGGACACCGGCCTGACCCTCGACGACGTCACCCGCGAGTTCGGCGAGCAGGTCGCGCACCTGGTCGACGGCGTCACCAAGCTCGACAAGGTCAACTACGGCGCGGCGGCAGAGACCGAGACCATCCGCAAGATGATCGTGGCCATGGCTCGCGACCCGCGGGTGCTCGTGATCAAGCTCGCCGACCGCCTGCACAACATGCGGACCCTGCGCTTCCTGCCGCCGGAGAAGCAGGAGCGCAAGGCGCGCGAGACGCTCGAGGTGCTCGCCCCGCTGGCCCACCGGTTGGGCATGAACACGGTCAAGTGGGAGCTCGAGGATCTCGCGTTCGCCACGCTGTACCCGAAGCGCTACGACGAGATCGTGCGGCTCGTGGCCGATCGGGCGCCGAGCCGCGACACCTATCTCGGCCAGGTCATCGAGCGGGTCAAGACCGACCTCGCGAAGGGCGCGATCAAGGCCGAGGTCACCGGGCGACCGAAGCACTACTACTCGATCTACCAGAAGATGATCGTGCGTGGTCGCGAGTTCACCGACATCTACGACCTCGTCGGCATCCGGGTGCTCGTCGAGTCCGAACGCGAGTGCTACGCCACGCTCGGTGTCATCCACGCGAACTGGCAGCCCGTCCCGGGCCGGTTCAAGGACTACATCGCGATGCC
>NZ_CAXTHK010000031.1:0-43127 GCF_964244045.1 uncultured Jatrophihabitans sp.
GCTGGTTGAACATCGAGTCGACGATGTGGATGAACGCCTCGTAGCAGTTGAACAGGCCGTGCCGACCGGTGAGCAGGTAGCCCTCGAGCCAGCCCTGGCACAGGTGTTCGGACAGCACCTCCATGACCCGGCCGTCGGGCGCGAGATGGTCGTCGCCCGGCAGGGTCTGCGCGTCCCACGCCCGGTTGGTCTGTTCGAAGACCCCGCCAAGCCGATTCGACACCGTCTCGTCCGGCCCCATCAATCTGAAGCGGTCGGGATTGTGGGCGATCACGTCACGCAGGAAGGTTCCGAGCACGCGGGTCGCCTCGCTGCTCGTCACGCCAGGCAACTCGACGGGGACGGCGTAGTCGCGGAAGTCCGGCAGGACCAAGTCACGTAGCAGCCGGCCTCCGTTGGCGTGTGGATTGGCGCTCATTCGCCGCTCACCGGCCGGAGCGAGGGCCTGGAGCTCGGGGACGAGGCGGCCGGTGGCGTCGAAGAGTTCCTCAGGCCGATAGCTGCGCATCCACTGTTCGAGCTGAGCTCGGTGCTCGTCGTTCGTCCGTGTCTCTGCCAGCGGCACCTGATGGGCCCGCCACGTTCCTTCCACGGGCAGCCCGTCCACCGTCTTCGGTCCGGTCCAGCCTTTAGGAGTACGTAGCACGATCATCGGCCAGGCCGCCCTGGTCATACCGTTTCCCCGGCGCGCGTCCCGCTGAATGGTGCCGATGTCGTCCAGGACGCGATCGAGGGTCTCGGCGAGCTTCAGGTGCACGGCGAACGGGTCGCTGCCGCCCGCGCCGGGCCCGCCGACGAAATGGGGTTCGTAGCCGTAACCGCGCATGAGTGCCCTGAGCTCCGACTCGGGGATGCGAGCCAGGACGGTGGGATTGGCGATCTTGTAGCCGTTGAGGTGCAGCACTGGCAGCACAGCACCGTCGGTGACTGGGTTGACGAACTTGTTCGAGTGCCAGCTCGCGGCCAGCGGCCCGGTCTCGGCCTCACCGTCGCCGATCACGCACAACGCGAGTAGGTCGGGGTTGTCGAACACCGCTCCGTAGGCGTGCACGAGGGAGTAGCCGAGTTCGCCGCCCTCGTGGATCGAACCCGGCGTCTCGGGGGCGACGTGACTGGGGATTCCGCCGGGGAAGGAGAACTGACGGAACAACGCCCGCATGCCGTCCTCGTCCTGGCTGATGCCGGAGTACACCTCGGTGTACGTGCCATCCAGATAGGCGTTGGCGACGACTCCAGGTCCACCATGGCCCGGACCGGTGACGTACAGCGCGTTCAGGTCTCGCTCGCGGATAGCGCGGTTCAGGTGCGCGTACATCAGGTTGAGCCCAGGCGTGGTGCCCCAGTGGCCGAGCAGTCGCGGTTTGACGTGTTCGGGGCGCAGCGGCTCGCGCAGTAGCGGGTTGTCGAGCAGGTAGATCTGGCCGATGGACAGGTAGTTCGCCGCACGCCAGTAGGCATCGATCAGTTCCAGCTCGCTGCGGTGATAGGTGCGTGGCTCGACGGTGTCGGTGGGGTGCACAGGGTCTCCTCGGGACGGGCGGTCAGTGGACAGGTGCGGCAGGTGCGTGCGTGCTGAACCGGGCAACTCGTCGACGCATGATCGGCTTGTCGAGCACGATGTGCAGCAGCAAGAAGCTGCGCAGCCCGAGCTGGAACTGGGTGTCGAGCTGGTGGGTGTCGAGCTGGTGGGTGTCGAGACTGGCTGCGATCGCCGAATTCGGTTCGGGGCCCTGTGCTGACCACGACGCCGAGGCCCGATCCGGAGCTGACGACGGTGCCTATGAGCGCACAGTCCACAAGCACGGCCAACGCGGTGCCCGGACCAATGGCGGTGGTGCCGATCGGTGGCACCGTCGGCAGTGCCGCGTGACCGTCATGGCTAGCGCACGACGGATGCGTCCGCGGTGCTGAATACGTCGGGACTGTCGTGGGTTACGAGGACTGTGCACCGGGCGTGTTCGGCGACGTGTGCGCTGGTCGCTCCGATGAGCAGGCCGACGAAGCCGCCGTGCCCGCGGCTGCCTACGACCAGTAACTCGGCGCCGCCGCTGGCGTCGACCAGGACGTTGGCAGGGTGGCCCTCGGTCACGGTGGTCGTGATCCCGGCGGGCCGGTCGTCACCGAAGGCCAGCTGCAGGGTGTGTTCGAGCATCGACGCCGCGTCTGCGGAGGGATCCCACTCCCCGAGCCACCCCGAGATGCCGTAGCTGGCCGGGTACTCCCAGGCCAGCACCGCGTCCAGCTCGGCGTCGAAGGCCGTGCCCATCACCCGGGCCCATTGAAGGGCTTCGATGGAGGCCTTGGAGCCGTCCACCCCGACAACGATGCGGCGGCGGCCGAGCGCGGTGTTTGTTGATCCCATGACGCGAGAACCGATCCGGTCCGTGAGGACTCTGGTTGTTCGGGGGGTCGGAAAGCGATCTGCTGTGGTCGCACCCTCGACAGCCCGGTATTTCGAACCTACGCGCGGCGCGGCCGGGATTTCGCCCAGAACTGGCTGCGTCAATTCCCAAGCCTGACAGGACCTTGGGCCCATTCAGCGTGGAACAAGCGGGGGTCGGATGGAACCATGACCATGCAGCGCGAAGGCACGGGCATCGAGCTCGAGTACCCGATGTCCCTGGCCACCTACGACGATTACCCCAGTGCGCAGAAGACGGTAGATCTGCTTGCCGACGAAGACTTCCCGGTCCAACACGTGGAGATCGTCGGAACCGATCTGCGCAGCATCGAACGAGTCACCGGGCGGGTGACGCGTCGCAAAGTCGCGATCGCCGGCGCGCTGTCGGGTCTGTGGCTGGGCGTCTTCATCGGCATTGCCTTCGCAGTGATCGACCACAAGAGCGGCTCCGGTGTACTACTCACCATGCCACTGCTCGGCGTCGCCTTCGGCCTGCTGTGGAGTCAGCTGGGTTACTCCACCGTCACGCGTCGAGGCACCCGCGACTTCTCGTCCAGGACCGAGATCGTGGCGACGAGGTACGAGGTCCTCGTTGAGCACAACCTGGTCGCACGCGCGCGCTCGCTGATGTCAGCTGCGCCCGCTGCCGCGCTCTGAACCGACCCGGCCAGCGCGTCACATCGTGCAGATACTGCGCGCTTCCCGGGCAAGGGCCAGGTCTTCGCGTGCCGCTACGACGAACGTCGAGACGGCCGCACCGCTCGCGCTGATGTCGCGATCCTCAGCGGGGCCGACGTTGCGGGCTTCGTCCACCGCGATACCCAAGAACGCCAAGCCCGCCGCCGCTCGAACGCGGATCTCGGCTGACCGTTCACCGACCCCGCCGGTGAACACCAGGGCGTCCGAACCGCCGAGTGCAGCGGTCATGGTCGCGACACCCGCGACGAGACTGTGCAGGTAAACCTCGAGGGCGAGCACGGCGCCGGGGTCGCCGGCAGCAGCTGACGCCTGAATCACCCGCATGTCGCCGGTACTGGCAAGTGCGGTGAGCCCGGATTGCTCTTCGAGCGCAGTTGCCACCTCGCGCGGTGACAGCTGTTCGTGTTCTTCGAGCCAGAGCACGAGGCCGGGGTCGATGCTGCCCGACCGGGTGGCCATGACCAGACCGTCCAGTGGCGTGAAACCCATCGTGGTGTCGACACTGCGCCCATCGACGACTGCGGCCAAGGACGCGCCGGCACCAAGATGGCAGGTCACGACGCGCAGATTGTCCGGCGGCCGTCCCGACAGCTCGGCCGCCCGTCGAGACGCGTAGGCATGCGACAGGCCGTGGAAACCGTAGCGGCGCACCCCCCAGCGGGTGCGCCACTCGGCCGGCACCGCGTAGGTGGACGCGGCCGGCGGGATCGTGGCATGGAATGCGGTGTCGAAGCTGGCGACCGCGGGAACGTGGGGGAGCAGCTCGGTGACGGCATCGAGCGCAGCGAGAGACTTGGGCTGATGTAGCGGGGCGAGATCGGTCAGCGCCCCGAGCTCCTCACGTACGCGGCTGGTCACGAGTACCGGTCCGCTGAACAGTGTGCCGCCGTGCACGACGCGATGCCCGGCGGCGTCGGGGGCCGGCCAGTCGCGCAGCGTCGCCGCCAGGGCGGCTTCGTCGAACCCGTTCGAACCGGCCGGTAGTTCTGCGCTGCGCTCCACGACGTCCCCATCGAGCAGACGCAGTTTCACGCTCGACGAACCCGCGTTGACCGTGAGGACCCGGGTGGACCGTGCATCGTTCACGTCATGGTGAGGACGTCGTCCACCGGTCGACGCGCAGTGAGCGGAGCCGGGTGCCCTGCCGGCCGATGGCCGAGCCGCAGCATCATCTGCGGGTGCCCGTTCCACGACATCAGGGTCCGGAGCCGGGTGCGAAAAGCCAACAGGTCGACGGACTGGCTCAGCGGACAGCTCGCGATGCCGTCGAGCTCGGCCTGGATCATGAGTCGCATCATCGCCCGGCCGGCGTTCAGACGATCGGCGCTGGTGTCGGTGTCGGTGAAGATGACGGCGATCAGGGGTTTTTCGTCGGCGCCGGCGGTGATGAGTTGGCTGCCGGCAATGCCCGCCTCGAAGTCGCGCAGTGGCATATCCGTGTGCCGGGGACTGTGTGCCGGCACTTCGGGGATCACCGAATCGGGGATTCCGTCGTCAGCGCCGTCGCGGCGCCAGGAGGCCACCTCCGCGGCGAATAGCGGATCGGCTCGTTGGAAGCGGTCGGCCGACGACACAACGACGGCGAGCTCAACCATCTCCTCCGCCCGCGACGGGAAGTGCGCGTAGACGCCTGCGAACTGCGCAGCCTCTCGGAGGCGGTCGATCACCTCGACCGCCACGGGGCCGGGCCCGAACGCCCGTCGCTCGCTGCGACGCCCGGCAGCAACCGTGACCATTCCCGCAGCCTGAGGGTCGGATTGGTCGCGTCCGGTCAGGGTGAAGCGCACCAACAGATCTGGATCAGTGACGTCCGGCAACACGGAGACATTGGACGTCCACCCGTGTGTGCGTAGGGCAAGCGCGGTGAGTTCGGCGGCGGCGCCGCAGGAAATCAACAGGGAGTGCCCGTCCCGATCGGCGACGTGCAGTTGCCGCGTTCGGTCTGCCCGAAGGTCCAGCACGTGTCCGTCGAACGTCCACCGCCACGGCTGGGTGTTATGGATCGACGGAGCGCGGGAGGCGCAGGCCACGATCGACGAGGCCTCGGCGCGAACGAATCCGGTAGGTCCGAGTAGCTGAGACAGGGTCATGAATGCGCGCCGATCCAGACCCGATCAGGGTCTGCGGTCTCGCGAGATGCCAGAAGCGACGGCAGCGTGGACGCCGGCGTTCGAAGTACTCCCGACCCCCGCGACGCTACGCCCCCGGCAGACAGTCACCCGTGGCCTTGGACCCTAGTGCGGTGGGACTTCGGTGCAGCCACGCGCAGACGTACTGCCCTGTGCGCTCGGATCACTCACGCCCAGGCTTGGCCTGTGAACGACACAATCAGCCCGGCCGACCACGGCGAAGGGGTTTGAGTCACATGCCCCAGAACGCTGACCGACCTGACGTCCACAACAACGAGATCGACGTGTCGCTAGCAGCCCTGGGGTTGTGCGGCATGACGCACCTGTACACCGGCCACGTGTGCCGACTTCCCGAACGTCATCCGGGCGGTTGCGATTTCGTGCATCGTCGCGACATCCGGACCGGCTGACCACTCGTCGGTGAACGGGCGGCTGCTTCATTGAGCGTAGGGTTCACAGCACTGAGACCCTCAGCCGTTCGGAATCGCGGTCCGCAGCTCATTGGCCGTCCGCGAGAGCCACTGCTCGCACCGAACCTCCCGGTGACCGCCCACACGCTGGATCATCATGACTCTTCATGCTGCGCTTCCTGCTGGTGAGGACATCAACCGCTCGCCGAGCTTCACGCTGGGTACGGCCCTGGTGTGGCTGGGCCATACGTGCTCGGGACAGTGCCCACCAGCCGTACTGGATAGCCGCGCCGACGTGTGGTTCCAGCGTTTGCCGGACCGCGCGACCGGGCTATGGACCACGACGTTGGTCGACGTTGAGTTCGAAACCAGGTCTCTGCTCGACGGGCAACGTCGCGACATCACCAGAAGGATCAATCACTGCGTGCGGGCCGACCACATCAGGGTCCGCGAGCGAACCGCCGTCGAGCGCGCGACATTCGTTGCTGCTCTGGTCGCACGGCGCAACAGCGCAGGGCGTCGACAGCTGGCCCTTACGACCACGAATCTGCCGGCCCTCGCAACTGTGAGCTACTGAGCGGCTCGACGAGTCCAGGTCGGACGACGGCTACCGCGGACAGCGAGCTGTAGACGGCAAGCAGAGTGTCGGACCGGGGTCGACGGCCAAGCACTGTGCCCGTGGGCCCAAAGTGCTGTACGTCGGCCGTACCGGTCCGGGACCTGACGTCTTGCCGGCTTGGCGCAAGCCCGCCAACATGTGGAAACGCCAGCGGTTCGACAGGAGATGAGCATGAGCGTCGTCGAGCAAGATCTTGGTTCGACTGACGGCCTGTCCGGGTCCCCGCTGCACAGGCTGCGCGAGCTGCAGCGGGAAGCGTCGACCGAGTCGGCCCTGACGTTCTTCGATTCCCTGCCCCCGGTGACCGTCGAGGAGATGCTAGGCAGTTGGAAGGGTTCAGAATTGCGAACCGGCCACGAGCTGGACGGGCTGTTAGAGGCCTACGGATGGCACGGCAAGCGATACGACAGCGCGGACGAGGCGCATCCACTGGTGTTCGAAGGAAAGAACGGGCTGTTCAGCGGCAATCCGTTATTCGCACCGATGGGTCTGCTGGCCAGGCATGGCCAGAAATTCCTGAAGGCTCCGATCAGGCGGGCCGGTCGTCCGCTCGTCCGCCTGGGCACGACCGGTAAGCCGAAGGCGCGGTTGCGAATGATCGAGTATCGCGGCGTCGTGTCAGGCACCATGAGCTACGACGCGCTTCCCATCAATGACCATTTCCGCCGGGTCGATGACACCACGATGCTCGGCGTGATGGACCTTCGAGGGATGGCGCAGCCCTACTTCTTCGTGCTCGAGCTCGAGAGTGACTCCGCAACGACGACATGAGCTGACGCATGACCCGAACGCTCTATCGGGTATGAGGCGATGACGATGGCGGCGCAAGGCCGTGTCGACGCAGCGGTGCACGTCGCCGCTGAGGCCGAAGGCTCCGATTCTGCCGAATCGGCCCGATAGGGCAGGTATGGGCCTTGGCCGCAGACGTAGTTTGGCGCGGCGGCCGCGTGAGGTTCGGACGGTCGCCCGCGCCCTCACCGAGACGGTGACGACATTGCGCGAGATCCAGGCGCAGGCCGGTGCTGTGGCCGACGGAGATCCCGCATGCTGGACCAGGGACACGGCAGCATCGTCAACATCAGCTCGACGGTCATCGTGCGTGGCAGCGCGCGGGCCCCGCAGTACGCGGCGGCCAAGTACGGCATCCTCGGCGCTACGAAGTCCTACGCTCAGGCGTTCGGCGCCGACGGTCCGGGTCAACGTCTTTTGCTCCGGGTTTCATCGAGACCGAGGCGACGCTCTCGCGCGAGGACTGAAGACCGGCCGGGCCGACAAGCTGCGCAGCCTCACCCCGATGGCACGCATCCCCGGTCCGGCCGAACGCCGGCACCGCACTCTTCCTGGCCAGCGACGACGCCGCCCACATGACCGGCGGGTACATGGTCGCCGACGGCGGCTACAACATGGTCGGCGCCTGACGTGGCTGGGATGCCGCATCGTTACGCGGATCCCGAACGTCGGCCTGCACGTCCTTGACGTCGACGAATCGCTGGCTTTCTACCGCGATCTGCTCGGAATGCACGTCGTTACGGACTCCGGGTAGCTCGACGACCCGCCGCTGCTCGCGCTTACAGCAACTCCTGGCGGCAGCATCCGGATCGTCAATCTCGCGCCCGAACAGCCGGGGGGCGCCACGATCACGGTCGTCGGTGTCACCGGCATCGCACGCCGGCCGCACCGGGCGGCGAGTTCCACGACCCCGGCACCGTGCACCTGGCCGTGAGACGGCCGATCTGGACGCGGCTCTGGCAAGCTTGCGCACAGCGGGTGTACCGATCGTTGCGGCGCCCGGCGAGGTGTCGGGTGGTGGCGCCGGCCACGCGCGCGTCGGCTTCGTTCGCGACCGAACGGCTTCTTCGTCGAGCTGGTAGTCGCTCCCGAGTTGACCCGCTTCGCCGCGTGGCGGCGATCAGGTCGTCGAGCGCCGGGCGTGCGCGCGGCGCACGGCTTCATCGACCAGGCGCTGCGCGACGACGGCGAGCTTGACGTTCTCGGCCTGACTGATCTGCTTGAGCCGCGCCGTCGCCTCCTCCGCGGTACCGCCGGACCGGCTGCGAATGATGCCGATCGCCTGATCGATGACGGCGCGGCTGAGCAAGGCCGTCTGCAACTGCTCGGCCTTGGCCCGCGCCGCGGTCAGCAGGCGCGCGTTGTGCACGGCAACGCTGGCGGGTCCCACGAAGTGACCGGCGAACACAACGGCGTGTTCGGAGAAAGCGTCTCGCACATGGGCGTAGCAGTTGACCGCTCCGATGACGTCGTCGTCCACGATGAGCGGCACGGACAGCGACGAGTGCACCCCGAGCCTGGCCACCCGGCCGCCGAAGCGGGGCCAACGCTCGTCGCTGCCGAGCGAGCCGCTCAGCACCGGCCGCCCCGTCTGCATGCAGGTGATGCAGGGGCCCTCGCCGAGCACCTGGTACTGCAGGCGGTCGATCTCGAGGACGAAGTCAGCCGTCACCTCCCTGCTCTGTACATACCGTGAGCCGCCGGGCACGCCCACCATCGAGACGCCGACACCGTCGACCTTCGGGATGGCGTGGTTGGCGAAGACCGCGATCTGGCCGAGCAGCTCTTCGAAACCCCGCGAGTCGGCGACGAGGCCGGCCAGTCCGGTCAAGCCCTGGCGCAGATCGTCCTGGTCGGCGTGCAGTTCGGCGGAGTCGCGTGCGGGGTCGGCCGGTACCAGGCGGCCCGTCTGCGAGTCGTAGTCACTCATCACAGCCACCCCTCGAGGTCGAGTGCACGGTGCCGGCGGAACACCTCGCGGAAGATCCACGCAGGGGCGCCTCGAGTATGCGCCCGCTCGGTCGCGGTATGCCCCCGCTAGTCGGCATTGTCGCGAAGGAACCGGTACAGTCGGCCGAGTTGGTCCACAGCCAGTCCGGGGGCCAGAGCCGCCTACTCCGCCGGCCCTGCTCACCAGTCGGTTACGCCGCCCGGGCAATTCCCGTGATCGTCCCTTCGGATCACCATGCTCCTAGTCACCGCAGCGCACCCAGTAACAGCCCACCGATGACGGCCACCGTCACCGACCCACCGCAGGCCGCCAGCTCACGAGGCAGCGAATACGCCGAACTGGGCAAGCAGATCCGCGCCGCTGGGCTGCTGGGCCGTCGTCCCTGGGCCTACACCGCACTCGTCGGCAGCACGGGGGTCCTGTTCCTCGGCGCCTGTCTGCTTGTCGCGTTGCTCGGTGACACCTGGTGGCAGTTGCTGGCGGCCATCGGCCTCGGCATTGCCTTCACCCAAGCCGCGTTCATGGGTCACGACGGCGGCCATCAGCAGATTTTCGCGACGCGTCGCTACAACGACCTGTTCGGGCAGCTGAGCGGCAATCTGCTGGTCGGCCTGAGTTATGGGTGGTGGGTGGGCAAGCACAACCGACACCATGCCAATCCCAACACCGAGCACCGGGACCCGGACATCGGTGACGGAGTGCTGGCGTTCACCACCGGCCAGGTTGGGAGCCGGACCGGCGGCCTCGGCCGCGCTGTGGTCCGCAATCAGGCATGGCTGTTCTTCCCGCTGCTCACCCTCGAGGGGTGGAACCTGCACGTAGCGAGCATTCGATCACTACTGCCCGGTGGCGAGCGCAGCCGGCGGGGTGGTGCGCGGCGCACCGAGATCATCCTGCTCTCGGCCCATGCGGTCGTCTACATCGGCGGACTGCTCCTGGTCATGTCGCCGGTCAAAGCCCTGATCTTCATTCTCGTGCATCAGGCTGCCTTCGGTCTGTACATGGGTTGCTCGTTCGCGCCGAACCACAAAGGCATGCCCATCATCGGCCAGGACGAAGATGTCGACTTCCTGCGCCGACAGGTGTTGACCTCCCGCAACGTTCGCGGCGGGCGGTTCCTGGACTGGCTGCTCGGTGGGCTCAACTACCAGACCGAACACCACCTGTTCCCGAGCATGCCGCGTCCGTCCCTGTGCCGGGCGCAACGCCTCGTGCGCGAATATTGCGCGACGCACCACATCACGTACACCGAGACGTCATTGCTCGGCTCCTACCGGGCCGCGTTGCGTCACCTGCACGATCTGGGCGCGCCGCTGCGACCCTGCGATGAGGTGCCGTGAGTTCCGCGCAACTCGACTCCGACGCGACGCTGAGGGCCATGCTGCAGCTAGCCGCTGGCGATCGAGCAACTCTGGCGCTGATCTATTTCCACGGACACACCCAGGCCGAGGTCGCCACCGAGCTGGGGTTGTCCCGGTCCGAGGTCGGGCGCCGAGTCTCGAGAGGCCTGCTCGACCTTGGCGAACGCCTGCACCGCGTCGGGCGTGATGCACCCAAGCGATCGACCTGGACTCGCCGCGGCCGCAAGCGGTAGCGGCGCCACCCCGGCGGGTACACCGCCGATGTTGGGAAGCAGCCGGTCCGGGCCCGCCTTTAGGCGGTCGAGCCTCGCTCACGCCGGGCACTTCGGTGATCACTCGCTACGAGGTCACCATGCACGTGTCACGCCGTTTTTGCGCTGTTCCAAACCAGACCGGTCGCTCCCGACCCGCCGTCGCAGCCTTGGAACCGGACTCCTGGTGGCCCTGGGCGCCTTCCCTTAGTGGTCAGACTTCCTGCGCCGAATCGGCGGTGCTCTTCGACGCCTTGCAGCGCCGCGTAGCGATCACCGGCAAGCTGCGCGAATGCTGCGTCCAGAAGCTCACCCGAGTGTTAGATTTCGTCCTGGCAATCTCACCCGGCGATACCTGCGTCGACGTCACGGCTGTCACGGTGCTCGAACCCTCCGTAGTGCTTGCGCTGCGTGACTGGAAGAACGTCCTGGCGGGTCGCAATCTGCGCCTGTCAATCGTCGGAGCATCCCCGGCGGTGGTCCATGCCCTCGGACTCTGAGCCGGCAACCTCTGAGCCGTCACAGACCGACTTCGTCGTGATCCGGCCTGCCGACGACATCGTCGACAACCCGGGTATCGCCTCGCACTTCGACGGCCAATGGCGCAAACGTTCCGAACTGGCAGACCAGGCCTTCATCGAGTTCGACGGAGCGAACGGCGTCGTACGCGCGTATCCCTCGCAGCGAATCGAGACAAGCCCGGCCGGGGATCGGGCGCAGGTCTATGAGGTATTGGACGGCAGTCACCGCATTCCGCGGTAAACGCGACGACCAGAACATATGGTGACGGTTAGGGCCAGACGTAGTATCGTTGTGAGGGTTCGACTCTTGGAGCACTGGCCGGCAAGCGATTCGGCCTACGGATGTGAACGACAGACGCGCGCCGGTCTGGCCCTGGCTGAGCGCATGAGGGTGATATGCCGACTCGCGCGGAGGTCGGGAGTACGGACGCGGGGCCGCCGGCACTCGATCATCTGGCATACACCACCCCGGGACCTCGGGTCCCCGTTGACCTGCGTCCGGCTCCTTAACCGGGGGGTAGGAGCCGGACGCAGTGAACGCCTTCCGAAGTCGGTTGGCGGCTAATTACGTTTACCCTGATGCGCAGTCCTCACCGCAGATTCGCGCCGAGGGCTTCGAGTTCGGTGCACAGATCGGTGAGCAGGCCGTCCGGGTCCGGTAGGGCTCGGTCGTCGCTCATGACCCCGAGCACCACGCTGCCGGCGTAGCTGATGATCGAAACGCCCACGCCGAGCGAGCCGGACTGCGGCGGCCAGGCGATGACGCCGGCCACCTGGCGACCGGCGAGGTGCAGTACGTGCCGCGGTCCGGGGACGTTGGTGACGACCAGGCTGCCCTTGCTCGAGAAGATGTCGATGACCACGCCGACGACACGCCGGGGCGCGTAACCGACGAGCCTCAGGATGCCGAGCGCGACCGGCGCGGTGGCCGAACGCTTCAGGGCTGCGGTGCGGCGGCGAATGGTGGCAATCCGTTCGGCGGCGTCGACGGTGGTCACCGGCAGTTTCAGGAAGACCAACCCGAAGCGGTTACCCAGCTCGACCTCGGCGCGGTCGAGGGGGCGCAGGTTCACGGGCAGCACCGCGCGGACATCCCGCTCCGGTCCGTCGCGGTCGGCGAGGTGTCGACGCAGTGCAGCGCTCAGCGCAGCAAGCACGACATCGTTGATCGTGGCGCCCGACGCCCGGGCCGCGACCTTGACTTGCTCGAGCGGCAGCGGGGCCGACCAGCGCACCGTCTTGGCCGTCGTGAGCTGAGTGCGTAACGAGGTCCGGCGGTCGGGCGGCAGCCCGACTAGCGCCACCGTCGAGCGCACTGCTTTCGCTCCGCCGACGGCGAGATAGCCAGCGCGCTGCAGCGGGGTGTGCGCCGCGACGTGCTGGGCCGGCTGCGGTGCACCGAGCCCGCCGTCCTGCGCCTCGTCCGACAGCGACAGGAGTACCCGGAACAACGCAACACCGTCGGCGATGCAGTGGTGCATCCGGGCCACCAGCGCGGTGCCGCCGAGATAGCCGTCGACGACGTGCACGCGCCACAGCGGACGGTCGCGGGGTAGCGGCGTCGAGGCGATGCGACTGACGTGCCGGGTCAGGGCTGCAAGGTCGCCGGGTTCGGCCAGCTGCTCGCGCGTCACCTGCGCCATCGCGTCGAAGTCGGGAACGGGGACCCACCACGCGGCGGTACCGCGGTCGTCCACTCGTTGAGCGAAGCGGGGGTGGGAGGCCACGAGCCGCTTCTCGATCGCCTCGCGCACGACGTCGTCGTCGAGTGGTTCGGTGAACCACAGCACGGCGTTGACGATCAGCTCGTTGACCGAACGGTCCATGTGCAGCCACGCCGCGTCGACCGCGGCCATGCGGATTCTCGTCACAGTCGGTTCCCGATTCTCGTCATAGTCGGTTCCCGCCATGGACTCACGCCGACCGGCAGACCGTGCGCAATCGCAAGCCTGCCACAGGCCGCCGGGTCGCTATCCTGGAAGACGTAACTCGCCACGCGTTGCGTACTCGGCAGCCAGGACTGCGCAACGCACCTCGTCCGTCCAGCGGCCCTTCACGAACTCGTTCTGCACCAGGTAGCCCTCTCGGCGCATGCCGAGGCGCTCCATCAGGGCGATCGAGGGCGCGTTGCGGGAGTCGCAGCGGGCGTAGATACGGTGCAAGCCCTGATCGAAACCCTCCGTGAGCAGGGCGACGCCCGCCTCGGCCGCGAAGCCGTGGCCCTGGTGAGCAGGATGGAAGACAGCCCCGAACTCAGCGCCACGGTGCTGAACACTGCGCAGGATCAACAGCACCTCACCGACTACGACCTCATCGGCGCGCTGCTCGACAGCGAGGTACACGGCGTCGCCGACATCGTGCAGGTCGGTCGGCCCGACGCGCCGCCCGATGAGACCGTCGAGTTCACCCGTTGTCCGCGGCGCGGTGTACAGGTAACGATTCACGTCGCCTCGTCCTAGCAGGTCGAGCAACGCTGTGCCCTCGTCGGTCCGCCATGGTCGTAGGGTCAGGCGATCGGTGCGCAGGCCGTCGGCGAGGCGGATGTGCACGACCGGTCGCCGAGTCTAGAGCTGACCGTGCTGGGTCTCGATTGCTTGCTTGGCGCGGATCTCGGCTTGGACGCGACGCAGCTCGTCGTTCTCGGCCAACTCGCCGGACCGCGGCGCAAGGTCGTCCTCGGCCAAGAAGGTCTCGGCGAGCTGCTCGATCTCCTCCTGCTCGGCAGGCTCGATCGGTTGCTCGCCGCCATCGCGTTCGACGGGTTGGACGTCGGTGATGATGTCGGCTTCCGCTGCGGTGTCATCAGCTGCGGTGTCATCAGCGGCGGTGTCACCATCCTCGGTGTCCTCGGCGAGGGTGTCCGTCTGCGCGTCGGCCTCGGGCGGCGCAGACGCGCCCGAAGTGGTCGCAAACGCGGACGCAGCCAGAGCGTCCAGGGTTTGTAAGCCGCGCAGCAGGGACCGGTGCGCGGTTGAGTCGACGCCGAACACCCGCACCACAACCTGCTCGTCCAGCAGACCGAGGGGCGTGCGGACGGCGAGGTAGGGAATGCGCAGGGCGGACCGGGGTGGGGTCTTGATTGTCATGTGGAACCTCCTGCAGCGCGGATACCCGTCGTCGGGTCCGACCAAACGCCGAGCGAGGCGGGTCACCAGCTCACGTCCGTTAGCTGCCGACCGGCATGGGCAACGATGAGGCCATGCCCAGCTCGCCGGCGGCGAGCCGTGATGATGCACCGCTCAGGGAGCCGGTGACTGAGCAGGCGCAGCACGCCAAGGACACCCCGTGGGCGCGCACCGCGGCGCGCATCGGGCTCGGCTCCCGGGCGCTGGTGTACGGCTTGCTGGCCGTGCTCGTGGTGCAGATCGCCGTGCGCGGACGCAGTGCCGCCGGCCGCGACACCGACCAGAGCAGCAGCCTGCAGGTGCTGGGCCGATCAGCTGTGGGCGTGGTGGTGTTGATCGCGCTCGCCATCGCAGTGGTGTGCTACTCGCTGTGGCGCGGGTCGGAGGCGTGGCTGGGCACGGCCGATCCCGATCAGTCGCGCCTGTCCCGAGTCCAGGCGGCCGTCGAAGGGGTCGCGTACCTACCGTTCGGCTATGCCGCGCTCTCGGTGGCCTTCGGCGACGACCGCTCGGCGCAACAGGGTAGGCGTTACCGGGGGTTGTCGGCTCAGGTGTTGGGCGGCGTGCCGGGTCAGGTCGTGGTCGGTGTCATCGGCGCCGTCGTCATCTGCCTTGGCGGGTTCTTCCTGGTCCAGGGCGTTCGGCGGACCTTCATGGGTCATTTCGACTTCGACGACATGCCGCGATGGGGGCAGCGGCTGACCACGTGGAGCGGGAGCATCGGTGGCCTGGGCCGGGGCGCGGTGTTCGTCCTCGCGGGTGTCCTGGTGATCGACGCGGCGATCACCGCCGAACCGCGCAAGGCGGGTGGCATCGACGCCGCCCTTGACGTCCTGGCGCGCCAGCCTTACGGGTCGCTACTTCTCCTGCTCGCCGCGGCGGGCTTCGCCTCGTTCGCGGTCTTCGCGCTGTGCGAGGCAGTGTGGCGACGGACCTGAGACCCATAGGCTGAGGGCAACCGGCCGGGAGGGCAAACATGAGTGTTCTCGGCATCTTCGACCAGGTGACCTCGACACTGTCCGACTCGCCGTGGACCTACCCGCTCATCACCGGCATCGTTGCCGGCGACGCGGTGCTGCCGATCCTGCCCGGAGAGACGGCCGTGGTCACCGGCGGAGTGCTGTCGTCGAATACGGGGCTGTCGCTGACCATCGTCATCGTCGCCGCGCTCATTGGCGCATTCGTCGGCGACACCGCGGTCTACCTGCTCGGACGGTGGGCCGGGCCCTGGGCCCGACGGACGGTGTTCTCCGGCGCCCGGGCCCAGAAGACCCTGCACTGGGCCGAAGGACAACTCGACAAGCGCGGCGGCTCGATCATCGTCGTCGCCCGCTTCGTCCCGGGCGGCCGAACGGCGACGACGTTCGTCGCCGGCACCACCGGGTACGACCTGAAGCGCTTCGTGCTGGCCGACCTGATCGGCGCGGCGGTCTGGTCGGTCTACAACGCACTGATCGGGCGCATCGGCGGCGCGGCGTTCGAGGACGAGACGTGGAAGGCGCTACTGCTCGCGTTCGCCCTGGCGCTCGTCGGCGCCGCGGCAATCGAAGGCGTCCGGCGAGTGCTGGAACGTCGGGCCGCCCGTTCTGCCAAGTGACCCTGCGGCTGGTGCGCAGGACGTCTTCACCTGGTCCAACTCACCGGATATCGTGCGGTCCATGACTTCCGAGACCCGCGACGCTGACCAGGCAGTCGCCGATTTCGTGTCCGAGCGCGATCTGCTCGTCGAGTGTCAGGGCACGTTGAAGGTGGCCGAGGCCGAACTGGAAAACCTGCGCTCAGCGCTGGTCAGCGCCCGACGCATCGGCGCAGCCGTCGGCGTGCTGATGGGCACCCGCAACCTCACCGACGACCAGGCATTCGCGGCGCTGAGCCGGGCCAGCCAGAACCAGAATCGCAAGCTGCGCCTCGTCGCCGAGGACGTCCTTCGCACGGGCACCATCGGCTGACCCGCGTCAGCAGACGATGACCGCGGGCCCCTGGGCCCGCACCGCGTCCAGGACATCCTGCGGCGCGGTGTCGTCGGTGATGAAGGTGTTGACTTGCTCTGTTCGGGCAAGCAGCGTCGGCCCCTGCCGGCCGAATTTCTCGCCCGTTGCCAACACCACCAGCGACTCGGTGTGTCGCAGCATCGAATGGTGGTAGCCGGCCTGGGTCACCTTGACGCCCGTGACCCCGATGTCGGGATGGATCCCGTAGGCGCCGGCGAACAACACGTCCACATGCAGGTCGGCCATGTTCTGCGCCGTCATCGGACCGAGCAGGGTCATCTGCTGGCGATGCAGGACGCCGCCCAGCAGGACCAGGGTGATCTGCGGGTGCGGCGCCAACGCGGTCGCAACGTCGAGCCCATTGGTGACGACCGAGAGCGTGCGGCCGGTGAGGTAGGGCAACATCGCCTCGGTGCTGCTGCCGCCCAGGATCAGCACCGTCATGCCGTCCTCGACGAACTCGGCTGCGCGTCGACCGAGCCGGGCCTTCACCTCGTGACCGCCGCTGGACGGCAATATCGACGACAGTGTCGACGGCGCCACTGCCGCCACTGCCGCCGCCGGCGCCACTGGCGCCACTGCAGCCGCTGCGGGCGCTACGTACGCGCCGCCCCGAGCCCGTCGCAGCAGACCCTCGGACTCGAGCACGGCGAGATCGCGCCGCACGGTCGAGGCGCTGACGCCGACGGAATGCGCCAGGTGCTCGACCTGCGCCGAGCCGCTGCGGCGTAGCACGTCGAGCAGGGCACGGTGGCGATCGGGAACGAGCATCACTGACAGCCTGACCCATTCCGATGACATCGAGATCACGACACCCGCTGTTGCGCGGAACTGCGCACAGATGCTCAAAGTTGCGTGAAACTGACTGCACCTGAGGGTAGGCCATCGAAGCAACCGAACGTCGCCACAGGCGACACGAGAGGACACCTCATGGCTGACGAGGCCACCGGAACGCGCGACATCCAAGCTCACGACCGGACCAGCTTCGCTGATCTCGGCAAGGAGATGTGGGCCTACCTGACCGGTAAGGGGGCCGCCATCAACTACGAGTTCGTCGACATGACGGTGGAGGTCCCTCGCGAGACCGGCTCCGATTCGCCGCGTGCCACCTGGAAACTGAACGGCACGCTGCGCATCACGACCAGTGAGGGCGCAAGCGCGGCGTGATTGCCATCCCGATCGGCGAGCTGCAGGTCGACTCCGACCTGCAGCTCGAGGTCGACGGCGTCCCGGCCCGGCTCATCGCCAACGGCCGGCAGCTCACGTTGTCGACGAGCGACGCAGGGCGGCTCGTCGCTCGAGCCCTCGACTCCCTACCCGGGGGCCGCGGTCCGTTGCGTAGTGCGCTTGCTGAGGCCGCCACATTGCTCGATGCGCTGGGGCTGACCGCGAATGTGGTCGACGACAGCGGCGACGTACTCGAGCTCGGTCGCGGCTGCCATTCGGTGCTTGGCCGCCTGTTGTTGAGCAGTGACCGGGTGCAGCTCGGGTCGACGTCGATGCGGGTGATCGGCACGGTGGTGCGTCATTCCCAGGTGGTGCAGCGTCGCGTGGCGCTGGCTGCCGCGGGTGCGGTCGGCGGCGGCGCGGTCGCCGGTGTGGTGGTGGTTGCCGGGTTGCGCCGGCGCTCAGGATCGAGGAGTTAGAGATGACACCGCAATGGCGGGATTGGCCCGAGAGGGCGGCCTGCAACGGACTGGACACCGACATCTTCTTTCCCGTCGGCCGCGGCGCGCACGCCGCGCGGTTGGCCGAGCGGGCGCGGGTCATCTGCCGGCAGTGCCCGGTCGCGCAACGGTGCGCGGACGTCGCGATCGAGCAGGGCTTACCCGGTATCTGGGGTGGCCTCGATGAGCAGGAGCGGCGTGCGCTGCGCCGCGGCCGTTCGACCACCGGTCAGCGTGTCGCCACCGGCTGAGCCGCTTTAGTGGGCGGTTGTCGGGGCGGGAATGAAAGATGACGTGGACACTGGAAAGATTGACGGGATCGATCGCACCGCCGACGGGCGCTACATCGTCATAGCGGGTCGCCGTTGGCGCGCCAGCGACCCGGCGCTGCCCGAGGACCTGCGTATCGAGCTCGTTGCCGAGCTGATGGCAGCGCGCCGGGCTGTGCGTACCGACCCGGAGTCCGCCCGCCCGCGCGTCCAGGACGCCAAGGTCGCCCTGGGGGAGCGTGGCGAGCCATGGTGGGAAGCGTCGAGTGCCGGCGGGCGAGCGGCCCGGCGCGCCGCTGCCGCCCGCGCCCTGGCCCGGCACCGCGGTGTCGAGCCGGCCGACTGCGCCGTCGACGCCGGTTGCGTCGTCGGTGACGATCGAGGTGGGGAACACGGTGCCTCCTGACGGCTTGTGGCCAACAGAACCGAGGAGAGGATTCACATGACGTCATCCGTCACCGCCGCTGGGGCCTTCACCCCCGCCGACGGCCTCACCCTGACCCGCATGGGTTACGGTGCGATGCAGCTGGCCGGTCCCGGGGTATTCGGGCCACCTAAGGACCACGACCGCTCCGTCGCCGTGCTGCGCGAGGTCGTCGAGCTGGGCATCACGCACATCGACACGAGCGACTTCTACGGCCCGCACATCACGAACCAGATCATCAAGGAAGCCCTGCACCCGTACCCTGACGACCTCCATATCGTCACCAAGGTCGGCGCCCGGCGCGACGCCAAGGGTGGTTGGCCACAGCGTCGCTCGCCCGAGGATCTGCGGACGGCCGTGCACGAGAACCTCGAGAACCTCGGCCTCGACGCTCTTGACGTGGTGAACCTGCGGATCGGCGGGGTTGACTCGCCGCTGCCCGGCTCGCTGGCCGAGCCGTTCGGTGCGTTGGCCGAGATGCAGCAGGAGGGGTTGATCAAACACCTCGGGGTCAGCAACGTGACCGCTGAGCAGGTCGCCGAAGCGCAGACCATCGCCCCGGTCGTCTGCGTGCAGAACAACTACAACGTGGCGCACCGCGACGACGACGCGCTCATCGACTCGCTGGCCGAACAGGGCATTGCGTTTGTGCCGTACTTCCCACTCGGCGGCTTCACCCCGCTGCAGTCGAGCACGCTGTCGGCAGTCGCTGCCCGGCTCGGCGCCTCGGACCAGCAGGTGGCTCTCGCGTGGCTGCTGCAGCGCTCCCCGGCGTTACTCGTCATCCCGGGAACGTCGTCACCCGAGCACCTGCGAGAGAACGTGGCCGCGGCCGCTCTAGACCTGCCCGCCGACGCGTTGGACGAGCTGAACGGCATCGCCGGCTGAGGCTCAGCCGCGCGTCCAGGCGGTGACGTGCGCCGGCGCCGCTATCCCCGCGGACAGGTCGGGTGCTGGTTGCGGCGTGCCTGCCTTCGGTGGCGACAACGGCAGGACACCCGCCCAGTACGGCAGGGTGAGGTCCGCGTCGTCGTCCACCGGCGGACCGGTGCGGACCTTGATCGAGGCCTCGACGAGGGCCAGGCGCAACACCGTTGTGGCGGCAAGTTCCTTCGAGGTCGGCCCGCGCACCTCTGCCGAACGGCCAGGCACGATCCCTTCGACAAGAGCCTGCAGCGCGGCCTGCTTGACCTCGGGATCGGTGACCTCCTCGGCCCGCCCGTGCACGACTACGGCCCGGTAGTTGATCGAGTGGTGGAACGCCGACCGGGCCAGGACGAGACCGTCGACGAGGGTCACCGTGACGCAGACCGGCAGGCCGCCGTCGCGCGCGGCCCGCAGCGCGCGGGCTCCGGTGGAACCGTGCAGGTAGAGGTCGTCGCCGACGCGCGCGTGCAGCTGGGGCAGCACGACCGGTTCGCCGTCCACCACGAAGCCGACGTGGCAGTGGACCGCTTCGTCGAGCACTGCGTGCACGGCGTTGCGGTCGTAGGCCAACCGCTCGCGGTGCCGGGTGCCGGCCGTGCGGACGGTGGTCGGGTAGCTCTGCGTCACGGGGTTGCCTCAATTTGTACTGGTACAGTTTCGCGTTGATGCCAGTACAATACAAGCCAACCGGTAACAGCGCGAAGGCGATAACCGATTCGGTCGAGGCTGCGGTGCGCACGGGCCGACTGTCGGCCGGTGCCGCATTGCCCAGTGTGCGCGCTCTCGCTCAAGACCTGGGTCTCGCGCCCGGCACCGTGGCCGCTGCGTACCGCTCGTTACGCGACCGCGGCGTGGTCGAGACGTCGGGTCGCGGAGGCACCCGGGTGCGTTCTCGGCCGCCTCTGACAGCGCGTTCGCAGGCCTGGCCCGTGCCGCCCGGCGTTCGTGACCTCGCCTCCGGTCAGCCGACTGCCCATTTACTGCCCTCGCTCGTTCCGGTGCGCGGCGCGATCAGCGGGACCGCCGCAGCGCCTGTCACCCCGGTCCTGCCGGATTTGCTCGCGGTGGCGCGCCAGCGGCTGGCGGACGACGGCGTGCCGGCAGGGCACGTGACGGTGGCCGGGGGAGGGTTGGACGGGATCGCCCGGGTGCTGTCGATTCACCTGCGACCAGGTGACGTGATCGGGCTCGAGGACCCTGGTTGGCCCAACACCCTGGACCTTGCCGGCGCGCTGGGCCTGCGCGTGCACCCGCTGCCGGTCGACGCACAGGGCCCGACGCCGGCCGGCGTACGGCGCGCACTGCTCGCCGGGGCGCGTGCCCTCGTCGTCACCAACCGCGCACAGAACCCCACCGGCGCCTACCTCACCGCGCCACGCGCTGCGGCGCTGCGGCGCATACTTTCTGGTACGGACGCGCTCGTAGTCGAAGACGACCACGCCGGTGAACTGGCTGCGGTCCCGCTGGCCACCCTCGCCGCGGCGACGCAATCCTGGGCGTTCGTCCGCTCGGTGTCCAAGCCATACGGTCCCGATCTGCGGGTGTCGCTGCTGGCTGCGGACGAGGCAACGCTTGCCAGCGTCGAGGGCCGCATGCGCATCAGTACCGGTTGGGTCAGTGGCCTGCTGCAGCAGCTGACGCTGGCAATGCTCTGCAACCCGCGGGCGGCCGACGTCGTAGCGCGGGCCGGCGCGGCCTACGACGAGCGACGGACCGCGCTCCTCGAGGCGCTGGCCGAGCGCGACGTCCCGGCGGTGGGCGCCACCGGATTGAACGTGTGGGTTCCGGTACCCGACGAGACGGCCGTCGTGGCCGGGTTGCTGCGCGCCGGCTGGGCAGTGGCTCCGGGTGCGCGGTTCCGGCAGACGTCGGGGCCGGGCGTGCGGGTCACCGTCGGCGACCTCGACCCCCGCCGCGACATCGAGCCGCTCGCCGACGCGATCGCCGTCCTGCTCACCAGGACGGCGGCTCGCTGGACAACCTGACCGGCGCATAATGGTTAGCGTGGCTAACGAACTTGTTCCGTGACGTTTCCTTGCACTGGGTGACAGCTTCACCGAGGGTCTGAACGACGCGCGTGCCGATGGGTCGATGCGCGGCTGGGCCGATCGCTTCGCCGGGTTGCTCGACGAGGCCCGCCCGGGCACGCGTTACGGCAACCTCGCAATCCGCGGGCGGCTGCTGCAGCAGATCGTGGACGAGCGGTTGCCGGTCGCGTTCGCCGCGCGCGCCGACCTGGTGGGTTTCTCGGCTGGCGGCAACGACATCCTGCGGGTCGGCCGCGACCCTGACGAGGTCGCGGCCCCTTACGAGCAGGCCGTCCGGCAGCTGCGCGCGGCCGGCAGCCGGGTGCTCGTGTTCACCCGGCTTCGACGTCGGTGCCACCTCGTCGACCTCTGGTCCTTGGACTCGTTGCGCGACCGCCGGTCGTTCAGCGACGACCGGTTGCACCTGTCCGCCGAGGGGCACGAGCGGGTCGCCCGTCTGGTCGCGTCCGTCGTCGGCATTCCGTCCGGCAATCCGGAGGAGGTGTACTCGACGATGACGTCCGCGGGCTCGCGTCGTGAGGACCTGCACTGGGCTCGCGAGCACCTGCTGCCGTGGGTCGGCCGGCGGGTGCGGCACCAGTCCAGCGGTGACCACGTCGCCGTCAAGCGGCCGGACCTCGTCGAGCTGCGGTCCCCGGCGTAGTGAGTCGCGCGGCGAGGTAGGGCGCGGTCACGCTGGTGGCGTCGGCGGCGATGGACGCCGGCGGCCCGGCTGCCACCACGCGCCCGCCCGCTGATCCGCCGCCCGGCCCCAGGTCGATCACGTGGTCGGCCCGTGCGGCAACGTCCATGTCGTGCTCGACGATCACCACGGTGGCGCCGGTGTCGGCCAGTGCCCGCAGCTGAGTCATGAGCCGGTCTGTGTCGGCGGGGTGCAGGCCGGTGGTCGGCTCGTCGAGCAGGTAGAGCGTGCCCGCGCGCTGCCGGCGTTGCAGCTCGCTCGCCAGCTTGATGCGTTGAGCCTCGCCGCCGGACAGCTCGGTCGCCGGCTGCCCGAGCGTTAGGTAACCCAGGCCGATGTCGCGCAGGGTGATCAGGCTCCGCGCGATTCCCGGCTGGTCGGCGAAGACGTCGACGGCCGCATCGACGGTTAGGGCCAGGACGTCGGCCACCGAGTGCTCACGCCACATCACCTCGAGTGTCTCGGGTCGGTAGCGGGCGCCGCGACAGGTCGGGCACGGGCTGTAGGTGCCGGGCAGGAACAACAGCTCCACCGCGACGAAGCCCTCGCCCTGGCAGGTCTCGCACCGCCCGCCGACCACGTTGAACGAGAACCGGCCCACGCCGTAGCCGCGCCGTCGGGCCTCGTCGGTGGCGGCGAACAGTTTGCGGACGCCGTCGAACAGCCCGGTGTAGGTGGCGAGGTTCGAGCGGGGCGTCCGCCCGATTGGCCGCTGATCGACCTGGACGAGGCGGCGCACACCGGCCGTACCGATGACGTGGTTGACGCCGCCGGTTGGGGCCAGCAGGTCATCGTCGCCCTCCTCAGGGGCGGTGTCGGTGCCTAGCGCTTCGCGGAGCGCGTCGGCGAGCACGGCCAGCAAAGTCGACTTGCCTGAGCCGGAGACACCGGTCAGGACCGTCAGAATACCTAAAGGTATGTCGACGTCGAGGTTGCGCAGGTTGTGCCGCTCGATGCCGCGCAACCCGAGGACGCCGGTGGGGGAACGCGGCTGGTGCTGCGGGCCGGCGGGTGCAGCGAACAGGTACGGGCGGGTGACCGACTCGGCGACCTCGCGCAATCCGTTGACCGGGCCGCTGTAGACCAGGCGGCCGCCGCCGGAACCGGCGCCAGGACCGATGTCGACGAGCCACTCGGCGGCGCGCACCAGGTCGAGATCATGCTCGACGACGACGAGCGAGTTGCCCGCGGCGCGCAGCCGGTCGAGCACCGTTCGCAGGGCCGCCGTGTCGGCGGGGTGCAGCCCGGCGGACGGCTCGTCCAGCACATAGACCACCCCGAACAGCCGCGACCGCAAAGCCGTGGCCAGCCGTAAGCGCTGCAGCTCGCCGGACGACAGCGTCTGGGCCGGCCGGGCGATCGACAGGTAACCTAGGCCCAGTTCGACGAGCACGTCGATGCGGGCAAGGACGTCGGGCACGACCGCTGCGGCCACGTCGCTGTCGAGCTGGTCCCGGAGCACTGAGCGCAGGTCGGTGACCGGCAGCGCAGCGAGCTCGGGCATCGATCGGGCGGCGAAGCGCACAGCGAGGGCGTCGGCCCGCAATCCCGACCCGTCGCACAGCGGGCACGCGCTGACCTCGACGAACCCCAGCACCCGGCGGCGCAACGTCGAGCTCTGGGTGTCGGCCAACGTGTGCAGCACGTAACGTCGCGCGCTCTGGTAGGTGCCTTGGTACGGGCGCTGAATGCGATGTGCCTCGCGCTCCGCGTGCACGGTGACCACGGGCTGCTCATCGGTGAACAGGATCCAGTCGCGGTCGGCCTGCGCGAGCTCACGCCACGGCCGGTCGACGTCGTAGCCGAGCGTGGCCAGGATCTCGCGGTAGTTCTTGCCCTGCCACGCACCGGGCCATGCTGCAATGGCGTGTTCGCGGATCGACAGCGACGGGTCGGGCACCAACGAGCTCTCACTCACGTCATGGAGGCGGCCCAGGCCCGAGCAGCGCGGGCAGGCGCCGGCCGGGGTGTTCGGGGAGAAGGCGTCGGAGTCCAGTCGCGGTGCGCCGGCCGGATAGGCGCCGGCGCGCGAGAGCAGCATGCGCAGCGAATTCGACACCGTGGTCAGCGTGCCGACCGTCGAGCGCGAGCCCGGTGTTGCGTGCGACTGCTGCAGGGCGACCACCGGCGGGAGGCCGTCGATGTCGCGGACGTGTGCGGCGCCGGCCTGGTGGATGAGCCGGCGCGCGTACGGCGCCACCGACTCGAGGTAGCGCAACTGCGCCTCGGCGTAGATCGTGCCGAACGCCAGCGAAGACTTGCCCGACCCCGAGACGCCCGTGACCACGACGAATGCATCGCGCGGCAGGTCGACGTCGACATCGCGCAGGTTGTGGACGTTGGCACCGCGCACCCGGATGACGCCGTCGTCGTGCACGTCGCCGACCCTAATGTGGACGCGTGCACGAGGGCGGCTTGACGCGAGACGTGGCTGTCACGCACCTGGCCGGCTTCGAGCGCATCGCCGCGCCGCGTCCGGACCTGCGCGCGGCGTCGGTGGCACTGTGCGTCGTGCCGGGGCCGGCCCTGCTGATCACCCGACGGGCGCCCCGGTTGCGCGCACACGCGGGCCAGTGGGCGCTGCCGGGTGGGCGGCGCGACCCGGGGGAGTCGGTCGAGGATGCGGCACGCCGCGAGCTGCTCGAGGAGACCGGCCTGACGCTGGGCGCGGACGCGGTGCTCGGGCTGCTCGACGACTACGTCACCCGCTCGGGATACGTGATGACCCCGGTGGTGACGTGGGCCGACGCGGTGCCCGCGAGGCTGGCCGGCGCGGAGACCGAGGTGGCAGAGGTGTACCGGATTCCGGTGAACGACTTCGACGTCGAACCGGGCTTCATCACCATTCCCGAGTCGGACCGGCCGGTCATTCGGCTCCCGCTGCTCGGCGGGCACGTGTACGCACCGTCCGCGGCCATCGTCTACCAGTTCTGCCAGGTCGTCGTTCGTGGTCTGCACACCCGCGTAGCGCACTACGAGCAGCCGGTCTTCGCCTGGCGGTGACGTGGCCGGTCAGTGCGGTGGTTTCAGCACCGCGAACGGATCGGTGACCGTTAGCTGCCGAGTGGCGAAGCGGTACAGCGTCGCCGGGCGACCGCCGGCCTGGCCCGACGGTGCGGTGCGGCGCGTCGATTCGATCATCTGCCGACGGGTGAGCACGCGGGTGAGGTTGGTGGCGCCCACCTCGTAACCCAGGGCGGCGCTGACGATGTCGCGCAACTCCGAGATGGGGAACGCGCGCGGCGCCAGGGCGAAGCCGATGTTGGTGTACGACAGCTTCGCCCGCAGCCGCTCGACCGCGGCACCGACGAAGAAGCCGTGGTCGAAGGCCAGTGCCGGGAGGTCGTCGACCGCTTGCCATGCGGTGTCGCCGGGCAGGGCGGGGTCGATGTCAGCGGGTACGAGGCCCAGGTAGGCGGTGGCCAGGACGCGGCTGCGCGGGTCTCGGTCAACGGCACTATGGGTGGCGAGCTGTTCGCGGTGGGCCAGCTCCCGGACGTCTACCTTGACGGCGAGGTGCCGAGCGATCGCCTCACGCAGCCGCTCGTCGGGCTCGACGCCGCCGCCCGGTAGGGCCCAACGGCCGCGGAACGGCGCCCGCGCGCGCTTCCAGAGCAGTACGCATAACCGCCCGTCGCGCACCGACAGCACGACCGCCAGCACCTCGTGCGGGTAGCAGCGGAGGTCTACCGCATCACTCCGCGCGCCCGTTGCCACGACGGTGATGCTATCGTCGGGCCAGTAATCGCCCGACAGGCGAAAACCTCCGAGAGGGAGGCCGTCATGACCCAGACCGTGGCGACGTGGCAGGACGAGGTGCACCGCCTTGCGCGTGAGCGCGACGCCGTAGTTCTCGCGCACAATTACATGACGCCGGAGATCCAGGACGTCGCCGATCATGTCGGGGACTCGTTGGCGCTCTCGCGGATCGCAGCGCAGACCGACGCCAGCACGATCGTGTTCTGCGGGGTGCACTTCATGGCCGAGACCGCCAAGATCCTCAGCCCGGGCAAGACGGTGCTGGTCCCTACCGAGCTGGCCGGTTGCTCGCTGGCCGACACGATCGACGTCGAGCAGCTGCGGGCCTGGAAGGCCGAGCACCCGGGCGCGGCCGTCGTCGCCTACGTCAACACCTCGGCCGCGGTGAAGGCCGAGTCCGACATCTGCTGCACGTCGTCCAACGCGGTCGAGGTCGTCGAGTCGATCCCGCGCGAGCAGGAGGTGCTGTTCCTGCCCGACCAGTTCCTGGGCGCACACGTGCGCCGCCAGACCGGGCGCGACAACATCCAGGTGTGGCTGGGGGAGTGCCACGTGCACGCCGGTATCAGCCCCACCGACGTGCGGGCGCAGGTCGCCGCGCACCCGGATGCCGAGCTGCTCGTGCACCCCGAGTGCGGCTGCGCCAACTCGGCGATCTGGCTGGCCGGTGAGGGCGAGCTGCCGATGGGCCGCACCCAGATCCTGTCCACCGGCGGCATGGTCGACGCCGCCCGCGGCATGACGTCGCGCACCGCGCTCGTCGCCACCGAGATCGGCATGCTGCACCAACTGCGCAAGGTCAACCAGCACACCACCTTCCTGCCGATGAACCCCAAGGCGTCGTGCCGGTACATGAAGATGACCACCCCCGACCTGCTGCTGCGAGCGCTGCGCGAAGGGCGTGACGAGGTCGAGGTCCCGGTCGACGTCGCGGCGAAGGCGCGCAACGCGGTCGAAAGGATGATCGCGATCGGTCAGTCAGGTGGCGGGGAATGAGCGTCGACGTCCTGGTGGTGGGCGCTGGTGTTGCTGGCCTGTCGACTGCATTGGGGCTCGCGGCTACGCGTTCGGTCGTCGTGCTCAGCGCCGGTGACGGCAGCACGCCCTGGGCGCAGGGCGGCATCGCGACCGCCTTCGGCGACGACGACCCGGCCGAGCACGCCGCGGACACGCACGTCGCGGGCGCGGGGATCTGCGACGAGGATGCCGTGCGGGTGCTCGTCGAGGAGGGCCCGAGCCGGGTTGCCGAGTTGATCGCGTCGGGCGCCGTGTTGGACCGCACCGCGTCCGGTGAGCTGTCGCGCACCATCGAGGGCGGTCACCGTCGGCCGCGCGTCGTGCACGCCGGCGGCGACGCCACCGGCGCCGAGGTCGCCCGCAGCCTGCTCGCCGCGGTGCGCGCTGCCGGCGTCCGGATCGTCGACGCGCGGGTGACAGGTCTGCTGCTCACCGATTCCGGCCGGGTCGTCGGCGCGGTGACGTCGCAGGGCGAGTACCGCGCGCGGGCCGTCGTCCTCGCAACCGGCGGCATCGGGAACGCCTACCGTGCCAGCACCAACCCGGCAGCCGTGCGCGGCGAGGGGATCGCTCTCGCGCTGCGAGCTGGTGCCTCCCTCGTCGACATGGAGTTCGTGCAGTTCCACCCGACCGTGCTGTACACCGGCGCTACGTCGGGCCAGTTGCCGCTCGTCACCGAAGCCGTGCGCGGTGAGGGCGCGCACCTGCTCGACGTCCGCGGCCGGCGCATCATGGTCGGACGGCACCCGCTCGAGGACCTCGCGCCACGTGACATCGTGGCGCGCGAGATCGACGCGGCCATGCATCGCGACGGGTCGCCGTACGTGTGGCTCGATGCGACGGCGATCGACGCGGCTACTTTGCGTCGGCGGTTCCCGACCGTGCTGGCCTCGTGCGCAACGATCGGCGTCGACCCTGCCCGGGAGCCGATCCCGGTCGCGCCGGCCGAGCATTTCCTGTGCGGCGGCATCCGTACCGATCGGCGCGGCGCCACCGACGTCCCCGGTCTCTACGCGGTCGGCGAGGTGGCGGCCACCGGCGTGCACGGTGCCAACCGGCTCGCGTCGAACAGCCTGCTGGAGGGCCTGGTCTTCGGCCGCCGGCTGGCCGGCGAACTGACGCTCGCGCTGCCGGCCCAGGCGAAGGCGACCCGATCCATACTCCTTGGTACGGATGCTCAGCCCGAGCGGGTCCGCGAGGTGCTGACGGCGTTCGCCGGCATCCGCCGGGACGCCGCCGGTCTGGCGGCCGCGCGCGACGAGCTAACCGCACTCGGCGACGGGCCGATGGCCACCGTGGCCGGCGCGGTCGTGGCCGGGGCGCAAGCACGGACCGAGAGCCGCGGCTGCCACTGGCGGGCGGACTTCCCGACGAGCAGCGCCGCGTGGCTGCGGCCGGTGGTCGTGCGCCTGGGCGCCGACGGTCGACCCGGGGTGCAGCAGGAGCTGCAG
Source organism: uncultured Jatrophihabitans sp. (assembly GCF_964244045.1). Lineage (NCBI taxonomy): Bacteria > Bacillati > Actinomycetota > Actinomycetes > Jatrophihabitantales > Jatrophihabitantaceae > Jatrophihabitans > uncultured Jatrophihabitans sp. The sequence continues at coordinate 28,492 of NZ_CAXTHK010000031.1, forward strand.
GCCGCGTCCTAGTTCGCCTTCTCGGCCGCACGGACCACGCCGCGACCGATGATCAGCTGCTGGATCTGGCTGGTGCCCTCGTAGATGCGGAACAGCCGGGCGTCTCGATACAGGCGCTCGACAGCTACGCCGCGCATGTAGCCCATGCCACCGTGGATTTGCACGGCCCGGTCGGCAACCCGACCGACGGCCTCCGAGGCGTAGTACTTGACCATCGACGGTTCGGTGCGCTGCATGGTGCCGTCATCGAAGGCCTTCGCCGCGCGGCTGAGCATGGACTCGGCGGCGTAGAGCTCGGTGGCCGACTCGGCGAGCATGGCCTGTACGAGCTGGTAGTCGGCAATGCGCGAGCCGCCCTGGCGGCGGCCGATGGCGAACTCGGTGGACTCGTCGAGCAACCGGCGCATCATGCCGACGCAGATGGACGCGACCGATAAACGCCCGCGGGCCACGGAACTCATGGCGATGCGGTACCCCTGGTCGCCGCCGACCCGCGTCGAGGCCGGTATGCGCACGCCGGTCAGGTAGATCTCGCTGGTGAGACTGCCGGCCTGGCCCATCTTGTGGTCCTTCGGGCCGACCTCGAAGCCAGGGGTGTCGGTGGGAACGGCGAAGACACTGATGCCTTCATCCGTGTCGCCGTTCATGACCCGAGCAAAGATCATCACCAGGTGGGCAGCCGGTGCGTTGGTGATCCAGCGCTTGGTGCCGTCGAGGACGAACTCGTCGCCGTCGATGCGCGCCGTGGTCTTCAGCGACGACGGGTCGGAACCGGCGTCGGGCTCGGTGAGTCCGAACGAGGCGATCACCTCCCCGGAGGCGATGCGCGGCAGCCAATACTGCTTCTGCTCGTCACTGCCGGCCATGACCAGGATCTGGCCGGCCAGGCCGTTGTTCGTGCCGAGCATCGAGCGGAACGCCGGTGCGGCGTAGGACAGCTCGACGACGAGCGCCTCTTCCTGCTGCATCGTCAGCCCGAGCCCACCGAACTCCTCGGGGATCGCAAAGCCGAACAGGCCCATCTCGGCGGCCTGTTTGCGCAGCGCCTCGGGGATCTCGTCCTTCTCGTCGATCTCCGCCTCGCGCGGGAGCACCTCGCTGCGGACGAATCGCTTCACCTCGGCCAACGCCTGCCGGAAATCCTCGTCGTCCACCCGTCGCCTCCCTCAGCGTTCGCGTCGCCTCACGCTAGTCCGCGGCGCGCACCGTCAGCACCGGGCAGCGCGCACCCAACAGCACGCGCTGCGCGGTGCTGCCGAGCACGGCCTTGGCAACAGCGGACGTCCGTTTGAGGCCGACGACGATCAACTCGGCGCCGGACTGTTCGGCGGCGCCGAGCAGCACCTCGGCCGGGCGGGCGCCGGACGTCTCCTCGATAGTGCGGATCTCGTGCCGGACGCCGAGTTCTTCGAGTTCTGCGTCCAGCGCGTCGAGAACCTTCTCGTCGGCGGCGGTCGGGTGCGTGTACCCCGCCGCGCCAACGACGTTCACCACCACCACGTCGGTATCGCGCCACGTCGCCTCCTGCGCAGCGAGGCGGACGGCCAGCAGGCCGGAGTTGTCAGGCACGTATCCAACGACGACGCTCATGCATCGGATCGTAGGCCGTTGCGTGCCGCTAGGGTCTGCAGGATGCTTCTCGACTTGCCGGACGGACGCCGGCTGGAGATCGAGGTCAGCGGCCCGGCCGATGGTGTCCCGTTGCTCTTCCATCACGGCACACCCGGCTCCTCGGCCCCGGTTCGCGCGTTCGGCCGCGCCTCGTCTGCGCGCGGGTTGCGGCTCGTGACGTACTCGCGCGCCGGCTACGGCGACTCGTCTCGGCTTCCGGGGCGCTCCGTCGTCGACGTGGTCGCCGACGCCGAGGCAGTGCTCGACTTCGTCGACGCGCCGCGCTGTCTGGTGGCGGGGTGGTCGGGCGGGGGGCCGCACGCCCTTGCCTGCGGCGCGCGCCTGTCGTCGCGGGTGGCCGGCGTGCTGTCCATCGCCGGCGTCGGTCCGTACGGCGTGGCCGGTCTGGACTTCCTGGCCGGAATGGGCGAGCAGAACGTCCAGGAGTTCGGCGCGGCGCTGGCAGGTCCCGAGGCGCTGCGTGCGTTCCTCGACAAGGACGCCAAGGAGCTGCGTACGACCACGTCCGCCCACATTGTTTCGGCGCTGAGCAGCCTGCTGCCCGACGTCGATGTCGCAGTGCTCACCGACGAGTTCGGCGAAGACATGGTGGCCGGGTTCGCCGGGGCGCTGCGACACGGCGTGGACGGGTGGTTGGACGACGACCTCGCGTTCACCAGGCCGTGGGGCTTCGACCTCGCTGAGATCCGCGTACCCACTTTCATCTGGCAGGGCAGCGCCGACCTCATGGTCCCCTTCGCGCATGGCCGGTGGCTGGCCTCGGCCGTGCCCGGTGCGACCGTCCACCTGATCGACGGCGAGGGTCACCTGTCGATCGGCATCGGCGCGCTCGACGCGATGCTCGACGAGTTGGTCGGGGTGTTGTGACCCGCTGATTGACGTGGTGGGATGCGCACCCTGCTCAACCTGATCTGGCTCGTGCTTGCGGGGCTGTGGCTGGCGATCGGCTACGTGCTCGCCGGCATAGTCTTCTGCCTGCTGATCATCACCATCCCGTTCGGCATAGCCTCATTCCGCATCGCGGCTTACGCGCTGTGGCCATTCGGACGCACCGTGCCTGACCATCGTTGGTATCCCGCTCGGGGTCGCAAGCATGAAAATGATTCCGGTGTCACTCACGCCTCTCGGGCACGAGATCGTGCCCTTGCCGTAGCGCGAGAGCAGGCTGCTTGACCGATCCGGGCAGCTGGATGAAGGAGGGCCATGTCGGCACGTCGCAGTGCGCTGATCACCGGTGGGTCGAGCGGCATCGGGCTGGCGTGTGCCCGCACGTTGCATCGCGAGGGGTGGGACGTGTCGCTCGTCGGACGCCGCGAGAGCGCGCTGCTCCACGCCGCCGACTCGATCCAGGCCGGCGGCGGTGACGGCGAGGTCGCTACCTTCATCGCCGATCTCGGCACGCCTGATGCGCCAGGCGGCGTCGTCGAGCAGCACACCGCCAGCTTCGGCGCTATCGACGCGCTCGTGGCGGGCGCCGGTAATTACGACCTCGACGACGTCCGCAGCGTCACTGCCGAGCGCTGGGACACGACGTTGAACCTGCACCTTCGCGGCGCGGTGCTGGCCGCCGGTGCCGCGGCTCGACACATGAGCGCAGCCGGTTGCGGGCGCATAGTGCTGCTGTCCTCCGTCAACGGCTTGCACTCCGAGCCTGAGTCGATCGCCTACAGCGCGGCGAAGACCGCAATCATCAGCGTCGCCCGCTCGCTCGCCGTCGACCTCGCGCCGGGCGGCGTGCAGGCCAACGCGGTCGCACCGGGTTGGGTGACCACACCGATGACCGAGGCTCACCTGGCCGCGACGAGCGCCGAACAGCTGCGCCGGGTCAACCCGATGGGCCGGGCGGGGACGGCCGACGAGATCGCCGGCCTTGTTCGTTACCTGATCGTCGACGCACCGGACTTCCTGACCGGCGCAACCATCACTATCGACGGCGGGCAGACCGCGCTGGCCCCGATGCCCTAACGACCGCTCAGCGCGGGCTGGCGGAGTACGGCATGTCCTTGTCGACACGCGGTTCAGGCGGCAACCCGAGCACCCGTTCGGCCAGGATGTTGCGCATGACCTCGGACGTTCCGCCCTCGATCGTGTTGGCCATCGAGCGCAGGTAGCTGTAGCGGTGGTCGCGCCCGGTGCGGGACCGCGTCCGCTGGCCCTCGGGCGGGGTGTAGGTCATCGGGAACAGCAACCCGTCGGCGCCCGAGACGTCGACGCAGAAGTCGTAGATGTCCTGGTTGAGCTCGGCGTCGCCCAGCTTGGCCGTCGACCCTTCGGGCCCGGCGTCCGCCCCAGCCTTCGCCTGTTCCCGCGCCCGGATGTTGGTCAGGCGAAGTGCTTCGGCCCGCACCCACAGCTGCATCAGCCGGTCGGCGTACTCAGGGGGTCGGCCGTTCTCACGGAATACCCGGACGGCGTCGGCGATGCTGCCCTCGCCGCGCGGGTTGACCCGACCGCCGATGGACACGCGCTCGTTCATCAGGGTGGTGATCGCAACCTTCCATCCTTCGCCGACGGCGCCGAGGCGCTGGGTGTCCGGGATGCGGACGTCGGTCAGGTAGACCTCGTTGAACTCGGCGTCACCGGTGGCCTGGCGCAGCGGCCGGACGTCGACGCCGGCCGACTGCATGTCGAGGAAGAAGTACGTCAGCCCGGCGTGCTTGGGCTTCGACGGGTCGGTACGGGCGACGATCAGACCCCAGCTCGCCACATGGGCCAGGCTCGTCCACACCTTCTGGCCGTTGAGCACCCACTCATCGCCGTCGCGCACGGCGCTGGTGGACAGCGACGCGACGTCGGACCCGGCGCCCGGCTCGCTGAACATCTGACACCAGATCTGCTCACCGGTGAAGATCGGGCGCAGGAACCGCGCGAGGTCGGCCTCGGTGGCATACGCACGTAGCGTCGGCGCGGCCATGCCGTAGCCGATCGGGTTGGTGTTGAAGGAACGTGGCGCACCGGCCGCCATCAGCGCCTCGTCGACGACGCCTTGCGTCGAGCGGGGCAGCCCCAACCCACCGAGACCCTGGGGGAGGTGGACCCACGCCAGACCCGCGTCGAACTGCGCGCCGAGGAAGGTGGCCGCATCGTTCGAGTCCGGCGGGACGTCCGCGAGCAGCTGCTTGACCAATCCGTCGACGTCGACGTCGCTCATGGTGTGTCCCTTCCGCCGGCGCGGTGCACTTGATAGACAAGCTGTACCACCTCGAGCGCCGACGACACGAGCGGACGACCCCCATGACTTTCGCCCTCACCGAGGAGCACGCCGAGCTGCGCGCATCCGTCCGGCGCTTCCTGACCGACCGCTCACCGGTGTCGGCTGCGCGCCGGTACATGACCGAGCCGGGCGCCTACGACGAGGCGCTCTGGACGCAGATGGCCGACCAACTCGGCCTGCCAGGGCTGGCCGTGGCCGAGGAGTACGGCGGCTCCGGGTACGGCACCGCCGAGCTCGCGATAGTGCTGGAAGAACTCGGTTCGATGCTCTACGTCGGGCCCTACTTCGCCACCGTGGCCCTGGCCGGACAGACGCTGGCGGCCAGCGAGGACGCGCAGGCCAAGGCCCACTGGTTGCCCGGGATCGCCGACGGCACGACCACCGCCGCACTTGCAGTGGGCGAGGGTGGCCGCACCTGGGTCACCGACTTTGCCACCCGGGCAACAGCCGCCGGCGACGGTTGGACGCTCGACGGCACCAAACGATTCGTCATCGACGGCGCCACCGCCGGCCTGCTCCTGGTGTTCGCAGCCACCGACGATGGCGTGGGGTTGTTCGCGCTCGACCGCACGACCGACGGCGTGCAGCCCACCGCACTCGACACTCTGGACCTCACCCGCCGGCTGGCCGACGTGACGTTCACCAGTGCATCGGCGACCCGCATCGGCGGCGAGGCATCGGAGCTGCTCGCGCACGCCTCGGATCTGGCCGTGGTGGCGCTCGCCGCCGAGCAGGTCGGCGGCACGCAACACTGTCTCGACGAAACGGTTGAGTACGCGAAGCTGCGGGTGCAGTTCGGGCGCAAGATCGGGTCGTTCCAGGCCGTCAAGCACCGCGCCGCCGACGTGCTGCTGGCCCTCGAGACGGCACGCAGTGCCATGGCGCACGCCGCCGCCGTGGTCGACGCCGGGGGAGACGAGGCGGCCCTGTCCGCGGCCCTGGCGGCGTCGCTGTGCTCCGAGGCATTCACTGAGGCGGCCCGGGCCAACATCCAGCTGCACGGCGGCATCGGCTTCACCTGGGAACACGACGCCCACCTGTACCTCAAGCGCGCCAAGTCCGACGAGCTGTTGTTCGGTGCGCCGGTGTATCACCGCATGCGGCTGGGCGCGCTCACCGGCATCACAGGCTGAGGCCGGGCGGCGGGCGTGGCCCGCAACCAATGCACCAGCGGCCAGGCCAGCAGCGCCCCGAGCAGGCCGCCCAGGCTGTTGTGCTCGACGTCGGCCAACGACGGAACCCGGCTCGGCAGGTAGACGTACTGCGCCCACTCGATGGCCGCGGACGCGAGCACGCAGCCCAGCACGCCGACCCACACACGGCGCAGCACGACAGCTACCAAGAAGCCGGCCGGGACGAAAAGCGCGACGTTGGCCAAAATTTCGATCTGCGACCAGTCGAGCCCGCCGCGGGTCAACCGGCGGACCACGTCGTTCAGCGCCCCGAAGGTGGCGGCCTCTGAGTCCGCCGGCAGCAGGGTCAGCCGGGCGATCACCAGCGTGTAGAGAACGAGCAGCACAGCGGCAACCGCACGGATCGGGGCTCCTCGCATGAGCACACCCTAAGCAGCGAACGTGGGTGTCCGGTGGGCGGCGGATGAGGCGGAGCCGTAACACCTGACTCCGGACACCCGGGCCGAAAGACTGTCCGAAGTGATGAAGGCGTGAGGGAGACTCCGGGCATACCAGTCAGCGCCCACGAAGGTCCCCATGGTCCACCCGAGCAACCTCCCCCGACCGGACGCGGCCGCTCGCCGTGTCGGGGCCCTACGCCGCGCCGCCGTGCGCGCCGCGCAGGCGCCCTCGGTCCTGAACACCCAACCGTGGCAGCTGCGAATCCACCGCGGTGCGCTGCACGTGCACGCCGACCACCGCCGTCAACTGGCCGCTCTCGACCCGCAGCGTCGCGTGCTCACCGCAAGCGTTGGTTGTGCGGTGTTCGCCGCCCGTGCGTCGCTCGCGGCCGACGGCTACGGCGTCGTGGTCCGGCGATTCCCGGATCCCTTCGCCGCCGACCTGCTGGCCGTCCTGGAACCCGATGCGAGCGCCACGGTAGATGCGTCCGCGCTTTCCGACGGCGACTGGCTCGGCGACGTTCGTACCGCCGTGACCGCCGAGGGGGTGCGGCTGCACGTGCTCGATGAGCTCGAGCGCGGGCTGGTGTCTGAGCTGAACGGCCAGGCCGACCGGATCGAGAACCTGGATCCCACCTACCGCGCCGAGCTGGACGCGTGGACCCCGAATGGCGACCGCGACCGGGTCGTCGGGGCCGACGAGTGCCTTGCCCTGCTGGTCACTGACGGCGATGAGGCGACGGACTGGCTGCGGGCCGGCGAGGCCATGATGCGGGCCCGGCAGGTCGCAGCTGCGGCCGGACATGACGTTCGGCCGTCGACGCAGGTCATCGAGGTTGCGTCCGCACGTGCTCGACTCCGGCGCGCGCTGGGGTTGAGCGGACATCCCCAGATGCTGTTGCGAGTCGGCCGGGGCTCGAGCACTTCCGCGACCAACCGTAGGCGGTTGGTCGACGTGTTGGTCGAGGAGTCCTGACGTGACCGTTAAGCACGTCGACGCCGGACAACGCTGGCTGCGCGCCGCGGCCGAGATCGGGTCGGCGTTGCTGTCGACCGGCGCCGATCCGATGCCCGCGATCGCCACCAGCGCACTCGACGCCGCGGCGGCCGACCTCGTCACCGTCGGCCTGCTGACCCCCGATCAGCGCGAGATCGTCGTCGAGATCGCGGTCGGCGAGGGCGCCGACGACCTGCTTGCCCAACGGCTCCTGGTGAGCGACACCGCTGCGGCCCTCGTCCTCGACGGTGGGCAGGCGGTGTTGCTCGCCGCCGCCCAGGCGGGCGACCCGGCTCAATTCGGGCCGGCGCTCGACCCGGGCCCGGTGCTCGTGCTGCCCCTGCCCGCCGGCGCGCGGGTCCGCGGTCTGCTCACCGTGGCGCGTCGTCGAGGTCGCGCTGCCTTCAGTGTCGACGAACTCGAGCTGGCCGCGGCGTTCGCCACGTGTGCCGGCGTCGCGCTGGAACTCGCCGACTCGAGGACGGCGGAGAAGAGGCTCGTCCTGCTCGAGGACCGCGATCGGATCGCCCGCGACCTGCACGATCACGTGATCCAGGAGCTGTTCGCCATCGGCCTGCGGCTCGAGAGTGTGGCGACCGGCCTGGGGCGTGGCAACAGCGCGGCCCAGAAGGTGTCTGAGCGGGTCGAGGACATCGACCGCACGATCCGGCGCATCCGCACCACGATTTTCGCCCTGCGCGGGCCGCTTGACCTGAATACCGACGGTGTGCGGCAGCAGGTCATCGAGATCGCCTCCGACCTCACGCCCGCGCTGGGCTTTCCGGCCCGCGTCGCGTTCGACGGACCCGTCGACCTGACCGCCGATCCCGACCTCGCCGACGACATCACTGCGGTAGTACGTGAAGCGCTGACCAATGTCGCCAAGCACGCGCGCGCATCCTCGGCGTCGGTCGACGTCAGCGTGGTAGCCAGTGAGATCGTCGTGATCGTCGAAGACGACGGGGTGGGGCTCGTCGATCCCCAGCGCCACAGCGGCGGTCTGGGCAACATGCGCGCCCGGGCCGAGCTGCACAGCGGCACCATGAGCGTCGAGCCCGCCACCGGCGGGGGAACGCTGCTGACGTGGCGGGCCTGCCTGCGCTGATCATCAGCGCAGCGGCAGCACCGGCTCGCGACGCAATTCAGAGCGGGCCAGTGAGCGCAGGTGCACCTCGTCCGGGCCGTCGAACAGGCGCATCGCCCGATGCCAACCCCACATGGCCGCAAGTGGCGTGTCATCGCTGACCGCCGCGCCGCCGTGCACCTGGATCGCCCGGTCGATGGTGGCGAGCGCCGCCCGGGGCACCACCACCTTTGCGGCGGCGATGAGGTCCTTGGCTGCCTTGTTGCCCTGCGTGTCGATGGTGTGCGCGGCGAGGTGGCACAGCGCGCGGGCCTGCTCGATCTCGATCCGGGACTCAGCGATCTGGTTCTGCACAACGCCCTGCTCGGCAAGCGGTTTGCCGAACGCGACCCGGTCAAGTGAGCGCTGGACCATCAACGCCAACGCACGTTCCGCGGCTCCGAGGGCCCGCATGCAGTGGTGGATGCGACCGGGGCCGAGGCGGGCCTGTGCTGCCGCGAAGCCGCCGCCCTCCTCGCCGATCACGTTCGAGACGGGGACGCGGACATCGGTGAAAATAACCTCGGCGTGCCCGTGCTGGTCCTGCCGCCCAAAGACCGGCAGCGACCGCGCGATATTCACGCCCGGGGTGTCGACCGGGACGATCACCATCGACTGCTGGCGGTGGGTGGCAGCGTCCGGGTCGGTCTTGCCCATGACGATCAGCACCCGGCAGCGCGGGTCGTTCGCGCCCGACGTCCACCACTTGCGTCCATTGATCACGTAGTCGTCGCCGTCGCGCTGGATGCGGGTCGCGATGTTGGTGGCGTCGGAGGAGGCGACCTCGGGCTCGGTCATCGCAAAGGCTGAGCGGATCTCGCCATCGAGCAGTGGCTGCAGCCACGTCGCCTGCTGCTCCTCGGTGCCGAGCAGGTGCAGCAGCTCCATGTTGCCCGTGTCCGGCGCCGCGCAGTTGAACGCCTCCGGCCCTATGTCGAGGCTCCAACCCGACAGCTCCGCCATCGGCGCGTACTCGAGTTGCGTCAGCCCGGACTCCGAGGGCAGGAACAGGTTCCACAAGCCCTGTTTCCTGGCCTTCGCCTTCAGCTCCTCGATCACCGGCGGCACGGTGTGGTCGTCCGGACCAGCCTGTGCACGGTAGGCGGCATAGTCCGTCTCGGCCGGCAACACCTCCTCGGCCATGAACTGCCGTACCGACTCCAGCAAATCCTGCGCTCGTGTGCCCACAGCAGGAGACTATTCCTCCGATCTGCCGAGGGACGTACGGTCGACCTCGCGGTGCTGGTCGGGCACCCCGGATGCGAAGAGTGCTCCATGCGAGATGCGGACATCGTCGAGGCGGCTCGAGCGGCGACGGGCAAGCGCAACGGCGGGCTGTCCGGGATCCACCCGGTCGATCTGTCGGCGCATGCTGCGCGGGATCGTCGAGCGCACGGGCATCGACCCGGCGCTCGTCGACGACGTGATCTGGGGTTGCATGAGCCAGGTCGGTGAGCTGACCTCGGACATCGGCCGCAACCCGCCAGCGTCGTCGCCGGCCACTGAGACCCCGTGGTCGCCGGCGGCGTCGAGTCGATGAGCCGGGTGCCCATGGGCAGCTCGTCCGGCGGCGCGTGACCGTTCGGCGAGGGGTTCCGCGAGCGCTACGGCGATACCCGACCGAAACAGGGCGTTGGTGCCGAGATGATCGTCGACCAGTGGGGGCTCACCTGTCAGCAGCTCGACGAGTTCAGCCTCGAGTCGCACGCCAAGGCGGCTCGGGCACAGGACGAGGGCCGCTTCGCCGGCCAGATCGTCGAGGTCGCCAACCCCGAAGGTGTCAAGATCACCGCCGAGAGGGGGTGCGACGCGGCGGCACGATGGAATCGATGGCGAAGATCAAACCGGCGTTCCGCGAGGACGGGGCCATCACCGCGGGCAACGCCTCGCAGATCAGCGACGGTGCCTCGTCGCTGCTCATCACGACCACCGAAAAGCGGCCGAGCTGGGCCTCACGCCGATCGCTCGCGTGCACACCGCCGTGGTCGCCGGCTCGGACCCGATCATCATGCTCACCGGCCCGATCCCGGTGACCGCCAAGGCGATCGCGAAGAGCGGGCTGTCGATCGACGACATCGGCGCCTTCGAGGTCAACGAGGCCTTCGCGCCCGTTCCGCTGGCGTGGCTGCACGAGACCGGCGCCGATCCGGCGCGACTCAACCCCAACGGCGGCGCGACAACGGCATCCGCTACGGCCTGCAGACCATGTGTGAGGGCGGTGGCCAGGCCAACGCGACGATCCTCGAACTGCTCTAGCGCCCCTCAAACTTCGCCGGACGGCGTTCGCGGAACGCCGCCGTACCTTCAGCGAAGTCGACGGTCCGCAGTAATTCGAGCTGGCCTTCGCGCTCGAGCGTGTGTGCGGCGTCGAGGTCGGGCAGCGTCGCAGCGGCGATCGCAGCCTTCGTGCGGGCGTAGGCCAGCGGCGGACCGCTTGCCAGCCTGTCGACCACCGCGGTCAGCTCGTCGTCGAAGGTGTCGTCGCCCACGACGTGCGAGATCAGTCCCCACTCGAGCGCCTGGGCGGCAGGCACGCGCTCGGCGAGCAATGCCATCCTCGACGCCCGGGCCCTACCGATTGCTGCCGGCACGATCGTGGTGGCGCCCCCGTCGGGCATCAGCCCGATGTTGGCGAAGGCGAGCAGGAAGTAGGCGCTGGCGCGGGTGACCTGCAGGTCGCAGGCGAGCGCGATGGTCGCGCCGATACCGGCGGCCAGGCCGTTCACCGCAGCCACGACCGGTTTGGGGGAGTGCACAACCGCGCGGACGAGCGCGTTGCCCAGGTCGAGGGTCAAGGTGGTAGCGCTGTCGGCGGAGATGTCGGCGCCGGAACTGAATGCGCGGCCCTCGCCGGTGACGACCACGACACGGATCTGCGGGTCGTGCGCGGCGGCCTCGACCCGCTCGACCGCCTGCTGCAGCATGGGCGGCGTCAGTGCGTTCAGGGCCCCGGGGCGGTTGAACCGGACGGTCAGCCGGCCGGCGTCGAGGGTGATGTGCAGGTCGTCCATCTCAACGGCCCTGCCAGACGGGGGCGCGGTTCTCGGCGAAAGCCGTCGCGCCCTCGCGGGCGTCGGCGGAGGTGAGCACCGGCCTCATGATCGGTTCCTGTTCGCGGAACCCTTCCTCAAGCGTCCAGTCCCGTGCGCCGGTGAGAATCTGCTTGCTGGCCGCTACCGCGAGCGGACCGTTCGGCGTGACCCGGCGGGCCAGCGCGAGAGCCCCGTCGAGTGCGTCCCCGGGTGAGGTGAGGCGGTTGACGAGGCCGTAGCGGTGGGCGTCCTCGGCGCCCATCGGATCGCCGGTGAGGGCGAGCTCCATGGCAATCGCCGGCGGCAGCACGCGGGGCAGGCGCAGCAGCCCGCCGGCCGCGGCGACCAGACTGCGCTTGACCTCGGGAATGCCGAACTTTGCGTTCTCGGCGGCGACGATCAGATCGCAGGCCAGCGCCACTTCGCAGCCACCGGCCAATGCCCAGCTTTCGACCGCGGCGATCAACGGCTTGCGGGGCGGCCGTCCACACAGCCCGGCGAAGCCGCGTCCCTCGACCGCGACCTGCTCGCCTTCAGGAAGGCCTTGAGATCCATGCCTGAGCAGAAGGTGCCGCCGGCCCCGGTGATGATTCCGATGGTCAGCGAATCGTCGGCGTCGAGTTCATCGACGGCGGCCGCCATGCCTACGGCGACGGCGTTCGTAATGGCGTTACGCACCTTTGGTCGGTTGATGGTGATGATCGAGATGCCGTCGATGTGTTCGACGAGAACGACGTCGCTCACGCCCGGCTCCTAGCGGGGAGCCATGCGGATGGCGCCGTCGAGACGGATCGTCTCGCCGTTAAGCATCGGGTTGGCGATGATCGCACTGGCCAGTAGGCCGTACTCGGACGGGTTGCCCAGCCGGGCCGGGTGCGGGACCTGCGCGCCGAGCGCGGCCCTGACGTCTTCGGGCAACCCGCCCAGCAGCGGGGTCTCGAACAGGCCCGGGGCGATCGTGACGACGCGGATCTTGATGCTCGCCAGGTCGCGCGCCACCGGCAGTGTCAGGCCGACGATGCCGCCCTTCGATGCGGAGTACGCGGCCTGGCCGATCTGGCCGTCGAAGGCGGCAACCGAAGCGGTGTTGATGATGACGCCCCGCTCACCGTCGACCTCATCGGTGCGTGCGATGCGCTCGGCGGCCAATCGGATGACGTTGAACGTGCCGATCAGGTTGACGTTGATGATCTTGGTGAAGTCGGACAGCGGGAACGCGCCGCCCTTGCCGACCGTCTTGATCGCATTGCCGATGCCGGCGCAGTTGACGGCAACTCGCAACGGGCCGAGGTCGGCGGCGACGTCGAGCGCGGCGGTCACGTCCTCCTCGGAGGTCACGTCGCCCGGGCTGAACCGTGCCTTCTCGCCGAGTTCCTTCGCGACGTCCGCGCCAGCAGAGCTGGGGAGGTCGATCAGGACCACGCTGGCGCCCTCGCCGGTGAGTTTGCGGGCCGTTGCGAGACCGAGTCCCGAGGCCCCTCCGGTGATGATTGCAACGGCTCCGTCGAGTCGCACTGGCGTACTCCATTCGTCACGGCACACTTTCGGCCGACTATAGGACGGCGCTCGTCGGCTACGTCACTCGCTGCGCGCCCAGCCCAGGCACAGCCGCGCACCATACTTTGGGCACCATGGCCCGTATGGACAGCGCGAGTAGCGAGACGACCGAGGTCTCGTCACACAGGTCGGTGCGCCAGGTCGAGGCGTTCCGCGACCGCGTCAGGTCCAAGCCCGGCGGCGCGCTCGGCTGGCGTATCGGCGTCACCGTCGTCGGCGTAGCCATCGTCGCCGGCGGCATCGTGCTCCTGCCGCTGCCCGGCCCTGGTTGGTTGATCATCTTTGCTGGCCTCGGCGTCCTGGCCACCGAGTACGAGTGGGCGAAGCGGCTGCTGCGCTTCGCGCGCGACCAGGTGCAACAGTGGACGGACTGGGTCAAACGCCAGCCCCGCTGGATCCAGGGTGTCGTCGGAGTGCTGGGCGCTGTGTTCCTGGCCGCCGTCTTCCTCGGCGTCTACGTCGTGCTGTACCGCTGAGTGCTGCCTGTAGTCTGACCTGCGCCGCTCGGTTGCCCGGGTGGCCGTCCCGGGCGATTAGCTCAGCGGGAGAGCACTGCCTTCACACGGCAGGGGTCACTGGTTCGATCCCAGTATCGCCCACCACTGGAGCCCCCGAATTCATTGGGGTAAGACGTCTCATTCGCTACTGAAGGCGTAGGGGACTCCGCGGTTAGTCCGCAAAAAGTCCGCACTTGTTCACTTCACCGGGCCCGTTGGTAGGCGCGGCTGGGCGTGGCGAGCGTTGGTCGAGCGGTTGGTCTATAGCATCAACGCTATGACCTGGGGTACCGTCGAGCTCGAGCCTGAGGTTCGCGAATGGCTCAAGCAGTTGCCCGTCGAGCAGTTCGCGACGGTCGCGTTCTACGTCGATCTGTTGTCTGAGGAAGGTCCGCTGCTCGGCGAGCCGTACACGCGTCAACTGGACGGCAAGCTCCGCGAGCTTCGGTTTCATCTCGATAGACAGTCAGTGCGCGTGACGTACTGGATTGCACGTGGTCGGCGGATCGTGTTGCTGACAACGTTCGTCAAGAACCGGATGCGCGAGGTTCGAGAGGTCGACCGGGCACGGCGAGCGCTGGACCGGTGTATCGCAGAGGACCACACGCTGGAGGATGAGACAGATGGCTGATCGCAGCAGCTGGGCAGAGGTCCGGGAGCGGCGGATGGCTGAGCCCGGCGCCAAGCAGGCCTACGACGCTGCTCGGCTGGCCTACGAGCTCGGGCGCACAGTGCGACAGCTGCGCGAGGCGCGCGGCTGGAGCCAGACCGAGCTGGCGAAGGCCGCATCGATGACGCAGTCCGCCGTTGCCCGCTTCGAGGGCGGCGGCACGGTGCCGAGCCTGCCGGTGCTCAAACGGCTCGCCAGCGCGTTGGATGCTGACCTCGTCGTGCAGGTAACTCCACGGGCCGGCGTCGCGTAGAGGGCGATCGGCTGGTTGATCATTGTCGGTGCAGTTAGCCCGGCGCTTTCACGCTGACAGCGTGGTGATCAACTGAAAAGTGCTCCAG
>NZ_CAXTHK010000032.1:0-41678 GCF_964244045.1 uncultured Jatrophihabitans sp.
GGGTTGTCATGAGCAACGGTCGACCACAATGGATCCCGCCGAAATGGCTTGATCCGGAGCAACGACCCATCAGCACGTGACCTGAGTCTTGCCTCGGTGGGGTTCGTCAACGCGATGGCGATGGCGATGCTGATGCTGTTGCTGTTGCGATGCCGCTACCCACTGCGACCGTGGGGGACACGGTTACCACGATGCTGCAGGCGGTCGTGCCGGAGCAGTTGAGCGTGAGTTGGGTTGGGTTCCGCGGGGTGTATCCAATGTCGTGGCCAGGAGCAATCTTCGCGATGTCCTGAACGAAGTAAGTGCTCGGCCCGTCCGAGGCCGCAATAGTGCCCTCCTGCCCAGAAAGCCGAATGAGTTGAACCACGTAGAGAGACGAGCTGGACTCCCGCAACTCGATCGGGACGGTCACTCGCACACCTGCGCCGGCATGCAGCTTGATCGTTGTCGACTGAGGCACGGCTGACCTAAGCGGTGCGGTCGTCGTTGGGAGCGGGTCGACAGCCGACGAAGTCGGGGCCGCAGTGCAAGCGTCGTAGTCCGACGGCGCCGCCGTGGGTGTTGACGGCGCGGGCGCCTGCGTGGAGGCGCTCGCGGTGGGGACAGTCTGCACAGGGAGGTAGCTGGCAGGGGGGCCGATCTCGCCGGACTGATCTTGACCACGCGACGTGCCGGTGAATGGCCTGGGCGTCGCACTGCTGATTGACGGCGCAACGGTGCCTGCTGGCTGGACGGTCGGGCACGCGGCGGGTCCACCGCCGGAGGGCGAGCCACCTCCGTCGTGCGACGCCGCGACCACTGCGACACCACCGCCGACGACCACCACCGCGGCCGCAGCCGCGAGCGGTGCCGCCCAGTTGCGGCCGCCGACCGGATTTGCAGCAATTGCAGTGCGGATCATTGCGTCGGCGTGGTCGTCGTCGTGCGGGACGGCTGCGCCGTGCAGCTCGCGCCGCAGGGCGTCGGCAAAGTCGTCGGAATCCATCATCGGGTCACCTCAGAGGTAGGGAGGGTGGCAAGCGTGCGAAGCGTGGCCAGGCCGCGGAAGGCCTGGCTGCGGACGGTGGTGGAGGAGATGTCGAGCGTCTCGGCGATCTCGGCGTCGGGCAGGTCGCAGAGGTAGCGCAGGACGAGAACGGCGCGCTGGCGCGGGGGTAGCGCGCGCAGCAACGGCAGCAGGGTCTGCCGGTCGTCGATGCCGTCGTGAACGGCGCGCGGGGGCTCGACCTCCGGGACGTCGGCCACCGTCAGCTCGGCACCCCCGTGCCGGCGCCAGCGACTCACGTTCGCGTTGAGGATCGACCGCCGCAGGTAGGCCAGTGCCTGGTCGCGGTGGATGCGCCGCCACCGCACGAACGCGTTGGTCAGAGCCGTCTGCACCAGGTCCTCGGCCTCGGCCCGCGAGCCCGCGACGGCCAGCCCGATGCTCATGAGCGTCGACCAGTTGTCCCTGGCGAAGGCCTCGAAGTCGGCGCGCACGGCGGCGTCGTTCACCTTGCACCCCTTCGCTCGATCGAACCCGGTCACCCGTCCCTACGCGGCCACCGGGGCAAACGTTGCACGCCGCTAGAGTTCGCCGCATGTCCAGCGACTGCCTGTTCTGCGCGATCGTGGCCGGGGACGTGCCGTCCACCAAGCTCTACGACGACGAGTTCACCTACGCCTTCGCCGACACCAATCCGCAGGCCCCGGTGCATGCGCTGGTGGTGCCGCGCGAGCACTTCACCGACATCGCGGACCTCGGTCGGGACGGTTCGGCGGCGGGCCGGTTGCTCGCCGGCATCCGCGGCTTCGCCGCGCAGGAGGGCCTGACCGACTTCCGCACGGTCTTCAACACCGGCGCGGGCGTGGGGCAGAGCGTCTTCCACGTCCACGCGCACGTGCTGGCCGGGCGCCCGATGGGCTGGCCGCCGGGCTGACGCGGAGCGGAATCAGCCGTTATCGGGGGGCGTTGCGCCGGTACAGTGGGGTGTACACACCGCCGATCAGAAAGCCCGCGTTGACCGATACGTCTTCCAGTACGGAACCACACGCCGACCGCGTGTCCACCACGCTCGTTGTCCCGGGTGAGCAGGCGATGGTCGCGCTCCTCGGTTCGCGCGACGAGCTGCTACGGGTCATTGAGGCAAAGCTCGACAGTGACATCCACGTCCGCGGCAACGAGATCACCATCACCGGTGCCGCAGCCGACAACGCCACGGCGGTCCGGCTGTTCGAGGAACTGCTCGAGCTGATCAAACACGGCCAGAACCTCACCGCCGACGCCGTGTCGCGTGCGTACGGCATCCTCACCACCAACACGACGGAAACCCCGGCCGAGGTGCTCAGCCTCAACATCGTGTCGCGGCGCGGCAAGAACATCCGGCCAAAGACGCTGAACCAGAAGCACTACGTCGACGCCATCGACCGGAACACAATCACCTTCGGCATCGGCCCGGCCGGTACCGGCAAGACCTACCTCGCCGTGGCCAAGGCCGTGCAGGCCTTGATGGCCAAAGAGGTAACGCGCATCATCCTGACCCGTCCCGCCGTCGAGGCCGGTGAGCGGCTCGGCTTCTTGCCCGGCACGCTGTTCGACAAGATCGATCCCTACCTACGGCCGTTGTTCGACGCACTGCACGACATGCTCGATCCTGACTCACTGCCCCGCCTGATGCAGGCCGGCACCATCGAGATCGCGCCGCTCGGATACATGCGGGGCCGCAGCTTGAATGACGCGTTCATCATTCTCGACGAGGCGCAGAACACGACCGCCGAACAGATGAAGATGTTCCTGACCCGACTGGGCTTCGGATCGAAGGTCGTCGTCACCGGTGACGTCACGCAGGTCGACCTGCCCGGCGGAACGCACAGCGGGCTGCGGGTCGTGCGCGACATCCTCGGCGACGTCGAGGACGTGCACTTCGCGAACCTCACGTCGAAGGACGTCGTGCGGCACCGGCTGGTCGGCGAGATTGTCGACGCCTACGAGCGGCACGATGCGCGGACCAGCGCTGCCAGTGAGCGCGCCTCGAAACCTCGTCGGTGAGGGAATGAGCGTCGAGGTCAACAATGAATCCGGTGCCGATGTCGACGAGGTCGCGCTGACCGCGCTCGGGCGCTTCGTCCTCGACGCACTCGGCATCGACCCGTTGGCGGACGTGTCGGTGCTGCTCGTCGACATCGACACGATGGCCGGGCTGCATCAACAGTGGATGGACCTGCCCGGCCCCACTGATGTCATGGCCTTCCCGATGGACGGCGCCGACGGGCCGGCCGAGCGCGTCGACCCGTCGGCGCCGCCTGGAACGGACGAAAATCCCGGCGAGACGATGCTGGGCGATGTCGTGCTGTGTCCGGACGTCGCAGCCGATCAGGCGAAGAGCGCTGGGCACAGCACCGAGGCCGAACTGCACCTGCTGTGCACGCACGGCATCCTGCATCTGCTCGGCTACGACCACGGCGATCCGGAAGAGGAACGCGAGATGTTCGAGCTGCAGGCGCAGCTCACTCGCGAGTGGTCGCGCGCCAGCAAGCGCGGGCCGATTCGTGCGCCGTTGCCCGGCACGAAGGGCGAGGTCCGGGGCTGATGGCCGCCCTCCGCCGCGCTGCGGGCGCCGAAGGCCATTCCGCTTTGTCCTGCTCCGACTGCGTCGTCGCATGACCAGCGACATCGTTGCGCTCGTCGTCGCGATCGTGCTCGTGCCGGTTGCCGGCCTGTTCGCCTGCGTCGACTCGGCGCTGTCCAGGGTGTCGAAGGCACGGGCCGACGAATTCCTGCGCGAGGACGTGCCCGGCGCCAAGGCGTTGGCCGTGATCATGGCCGATCGCGCCCGGTACACGAACCTGCTGCTGTTGCTGCGCATGACGTGCGAGCTCACCGCCACCGTCATCGTCACCATCAGCGCGAGACGCGAATTCGGGTCGGCCTGGCCGGTGCCGGTGCTGACCGTCCTGCTCATGATCGTCATCGCGTACGCGGTCATCGGCGTCGGCCCGCGCACGCTGGGTCGTCAGCACGTCAACCGGGTGGCGTTGGCCGGCGCGCCCGCGGTGCGCGTGCTGGGTGCGTTCTTCAATCCGCTGGCTGCGTTGCTGGTGCTGTTCGGCAACGCGATCACGCCGGGACGCGGTCTGCGCGAAGGGCCGTTCGCGTCCGAGGTCGAGCTGCGTGAGCTCGTGGACATGGCCGAGGAACGCGGCGTGGTCGAGCACGGCGAGCGACAGATGATCCAGTCGGTGTTCGAGCTCGGCAACACCATCGCTCGTGAGGTCATGGTGCCGCGCACCGAGGTCGTTTTCATCGAGAACGGCAAGAGCCTGCGCCAGGCCATCGCGCTCGCGCTGCGCAGCGGCTTCTCGCGCATCCCCGTCACCGGCGAGAACCTCGACGATGTCGTCGGGGTTGCGTACCTCAAGGATCTCGTTCGTCGCGGGCAGGACGCAGAGGCCGCGCACACCACGAACGTCGGTGACGTCATGCGCACGGTCGCCTACGTGCCCGAGTCCAAGCCGGTCGACGCGCTGCTGCGCGAGATGCAGGCCGCCCGCTCGCACATCGCCATCGTCATCGACGAGTACGGCGGCACGGCAGGCCTGATCACCATCGAGGACATCCTCGAGGAGATCGTCGGTGAGATCACCGACGAGTACGACAACGAACGGCCGCCCATCGAACGCATCGACGATGACACCGCGCGGGTCACGGCCCGCCTGGCAGTCGAGGACCTGGGGGAGCTGTTCGGCGTCGAGCTGCCCGATCGTGATGACGTCGAGACGGTAGGCGGACTGCTGGCCGAGGCGCTGGGGCGCGTGCCGATCGCCGGCTCCCACGCGATCGTGCACGGTCTGGAGTTGACGGCCGAGGACATCGGCGGCCGCCGCAACCGAGTCGACACCATTCTCGTCACCCGGGTGCCCGACGAGGACGACGCGGACGCCGACTCCGAGATCCGCGACGCCGAGGTGGCCGCCCGTGACTGACCCGCAGCTCGACGCCGAGGACGCCAAGCTGGTGACGCTCGCTCGCTCGGCCCGTGCCCGCACTCGTGCGACGCAGGGTGCTGCCGTGCGCGACGGCGACGGCCGCACGTACGTCGCGTCGTCGGTATCGCTGCCGTCGCTGTCACTGTCGGCGCTGCAGGTCGCGGTGGCCATGGCTGTCTCGTCCGGCGCGCCCGGACTGGAGGCCGCGGTCGTTCTCGGCGACGACCCGAGCGACGCGGCGGGGGAGCAGGCCGTCCGCGACGTCGCCCCGTCAGCCGTCATCCACCACGCCGCGGCCGACGGCACCCTCGTTCCACCCGGCTAGGGCAGCCGGCCGTCCAGGAGCGCGGGCAGTGCGTCGCGCACCACGGCCCAGGCGGGTGTCGTCGGGTCGATGAGGGTGAAGTGGTCGCCGGCGACCTCATGTAGCGCTGCCTTGTCGCCGGCCGCTTGCGCCGCCGCGACATAGGCCGTGCTCTGGGCGAACGGTACGTTCTCGTCGCCCCGCGCGTGCACGCACAGCACCGGGACGGCCAGTGGCAGGCGCTGGATCGGGTCGGCGAGACGGTAGCGCTCAGGCACCTTCGCCGGCGTGCCGCCGATCAGGTCGGCCACTGCGCCCGCGCCTACTCCGGTGTTCTCGGCTACCGTCAGGTCGAGCACGCCGGCCTGCGACACCGCGCCGGTCAGCCGGACGGTAGGCGCGGCACCGGGGGACCCGGCCGGCAGCGTGGGGCGACCGGCCGCCCAGACGGCCAACTGCCCGCCGGCAGAGTGCCCGACCGCCACCACCTGGGCGGTGTCGACCGCAAGCGTCGACAGATGGTCGACGCCGCGGGCGATGTCGTCGAACGTGGCCGGCCAGCCGCCACCGTCGCCGACCCGCCGGTACTCCAGGTTCCAGACGACGTAGCCGCGCTCGGCCAGATCACGCGCCAACGGCCGGCCGAGCGCCAGGCCGTACTGCGCGCGCCAGAATCCGCCGTGCACGATCACCACGGTGCCCTTGTGCGTGACGTCGTCCGGGCGGTACAGCTCGCCGAACTGGGATTGGTCTGTGCCGTAATTGCTGCGGGTGGGTTGCACGTCCCCATTCTGAGCCGCGGGCGATGTGCCGCCGGAACAGGCCATGAGACCAGCGGGCGCGACCGCGAGCGCAGCGAGAAACCCTCGCCGCGACGCTGCCGGCATCAGGCGGTGACGGCGCGCAGGACGGTCTTCAGCACCAGTGCGGTGTTGAACGTCCCGGTCGTGTCGACGGTGCGTACCAGCACCAGCACCGCAGCCTTGTTCGTCGTGCACGCCCAGTCGGCGCCCTTGTCCTGCGGGTCGAACTCGTTCTGGAAGCACAGCCCGGTGGCGCCGCCGAGGTCCGTTTGCGTGACGCTGGCCGACCTTCCCGCCCGCAGCACGAAAGCGTTGTGGGCGGCGGTGCTCGACGCGTAGCGCTGGGTGGTGATCTCGACGGCGGGCTGGTTCGGCCCGGGCAGGTGTTCGGAGGCGTGTAGCGCCCCGCCTTGGTAGGCGTAGAAGCGGCAACCGACGGTCCTGCCGCCCGCGCGCAGCTGGGTGATCCGGCCCAGTCGCATGCCGATCGTGTTGCGGACAAAGCTCTGGGTGGCCAACGGGCACGACGCCGATCGGGCCACGGTTGTCGGCCCGCTCGACAGTGGCGTTGGTGGCGTTGGTGGCGTCGACGCGGCGGTTGCGCTCGTCGAAGCTCCCGCTGGAGTCGACGGCGATGAAGCTGGGCTCGACCCGGACGTACAGGCTGCGAGCAGGAGCGCCGTCGACGCCAGCCCGGCAAGCAAGCGGGAGCGGGAACGCAGCACGGAGTCGTGGTGTCAAACGGCGTCCGGCCGGGTGGGAGAATGTGCCTGTGACCTTCCGCTCGGGCTTTTGCTGCTTCGTCGGCCGCCCGAACGCCGGCAAGTCCACGCTGACCAACGCGCTGGTCGGCAGCAAGATCGTCATCACCAGCGACAAGCCGCAGACGACCCGGCACGCGGTGCGCGGCATCCTCACCCGCGAGGATGCGCAGCTGGTGCTTGTCGACACCCCGGGTTTGCATCGCCCGCGCACCTTGCTCGGACAACGGCTCAACGACGTGGTGCGCTCGACACTGGCCGAGGTCGATGTCATCGGTTTCTGCGTACCTGCCGACCAACGCATCGGCCCCGGCGACCGGTTCATCGCCGCCGAGCTGGCCGAGCTCAAGGCACCGGTCATCGGGATCATCACCAAGACCGACACGACGTCCAAGTCGAAGGTCGCCGAGCAGTTGCTGGCGCTGTCCAAGCTGGGGGATTTCGTCGACATCGTCCCGGTCTCGGCCGTCGACGGCAGCCAGGTCAACCTGCTTGCCGATCTGGTCGTCGGGAAGCTGCCCGAGGGACCGATGCTCTACCCGGACGACGTCATCACGGACAACGACGACGAGACCCGGCTGGCCGAGCTGATCCGCGAGGCCTCGCTGGAGGGCGTGCGCGACGAGCTCCCGCACTCGATCGCGGTAACCATCGACGAGATCACCCGGCGCGACTCGGGGCTGCTTGAGGTCTTTGCCACCATCCACCTCGAGCGCGACAGCCAAAAGGGGATCGTGATCGGCCCCCAGGGCTCGCGGCTGCAACGCATCGGCATCGACGCCCGCGCCGGCATCCAGGCGCTGCTCGGCGAGAAGGTGCACCTGGCCCTGCACGTGGCCGTCGAGCGCGATTGGCAGCGGGATCCGAAGAAGCTCGATCGGCTCGGGTTCTGAGTGCTGGACACCTACCGCTCGGTCTTCCGCACATCTGGTACCGCCGCCTTCTGCGCCGCGGGTTTCATCATGCGCATGCCGATCGCCATGTACCCGATAGGGCTGGTGCTGATCGTGTCCTCGCGCGACGGCCGCTACGGCTTCGCCGGCGTCTTGAGCGCCATTTATGTCGTCGCCAACGGGGTCGGCAACCCGGCGCTCGCCCGCGTCAGCGACCGCCTCGGGCAACGACGCCTGTTGGTCGTGGCCTCACTCGTGCACGCGCTCGCGGCGGTCGCCCTCGCCGCCTGCTTCCAGGCTGGTTGGCCGGACTGGACGCTGATTGCGCCCACGGCAATCGTTGGCTTCGCCTTCTTGTCCGTCGGGTCGCTGGTGCGCGCCCGGTGGTCGTTCGTGCTCGCCGACCGTCCCGAGCTCAGCACCGCCTACTCGCTGGAGTCCACGCTCGACGAGGTCATCTTCGTCCTCGGGCCGCTCGTCGCGACCGTGATCGCCACGCAGGTCGACCCGGTGCTGGTGCTCTACGTAGCGGCGGTGCTCGTGCTGTGCGGTGCGCTGTGGCTCGCCGGCCGCCGTGACAGCGAACCGCCGGCGGAACACGCCGACGCGGCCCGACGCCGCCCCGCGGTGCTCGAGCCGGGCATGCCGCTGCTGACTGCGTTCGCGGCGGCGATGGGCATGATCTTCGCCAGCGCCGAGGTCACGATCGTGGCCTTCTGCGGCCAGCACGGACACCGCGGTCTCAGCGGCGCCGTGCTCGCCTGCCTGGCCCTCGGCAGCGCGACGTCCGGTTTCCTCTACGGCGCGCGGCGTTGGCGGGCCGACCTGCTCGACCGCTTCCGCCTGCAGGCCCTGCTCTTCGGCCTGCTGCCGTTGCTGTTCCTGGCCGCGGTAAATATCGGCGTCCTGGCGGCCTGCGCTTTCGTCGTCGGCGCCGGCATCGCGCCCACCCTGACGACGGCGTTCGGGTTGATCGAGCGCATCGTCCCGGCTGCGTCGTTGACCGAGGGCCTGGCGTGGTTGATCACAGGTCTCAGCGTCGGCTACGGTGCCGGCGCCGCGCTGGTCGGTCGCATCGCCGACACGCACGGCGCCCGGACGGCGTTCGGCGTCACAATCGCTGCGGGAGTGCTGATGGCAGGACTCGCCGTCGTCGCGCATCGCCGGCTGCGCATGACCGCGTCGAAACCGGTGACCGTCGGTTGACGGTGCTTTGATGGAGGAGTGCCGCTCTATCGCGATGACGCGGTCGTCCTGCGCGTGCACAAGCTCGGCGAGGCCGACCGGATCGTCACCATGCTCACCCGGCGGCACGGCCGGGTGCGGGCGGTCGGCAAGGGCGTGCGCCGCACGTCGTCGCGGTTCGGGGCTCGCCTCGAGCCGGGCAGCCACATCGACGTCCAGCTGTACTCGCGCCTTCCTGAGGGACAGACCGCACCGGGCGGGCGCCGCGGGCTCGATGTCGTCCAGCAGACCGAATCGATAGACCCGTTCGGGGCCCGCCTGGCCGACGACTACGGACGGTGGACAACGGCCTCAGCGATCTGCGAGACGGCCGAGCGACTGACCGAGGAGGGCGAGCCCGCGCTGCGGCTGTACCTGCTCGTTGTCGGTGCCCTGCGGGCGCTGACCGTGCGCGCGCACGATGCCGGCCTGGTCCTCGACGCATTCTTCATCCGGGCCATGTCCAACGCCGGCTGGGAACCGGCCCTGCTCGAGTGTGCGAAGTGCTCGGCGCCCGGGCCGCATGCGGCGTTCAACGTGGCCGCCGGCGGTGCGGTGTGTGACGGTTGCCGACCCGCGGGGTCCGCGCGCCCACAACGCGAGTCCGTCGAACTCATGGCCGCGCTGCTCGGCGGCGACTGGACGGTGGCCGACGCAGCGGCCGCGGAGCCACGCCGCGAGGCCGGCGGGCTCATCGCTGCGCACCTGCAGTGGCACCTCGAGCGCGGGCTGCGCTCCTTGCCGCTCGTCGACCGCACCTGATACGCAGTTCTGCTGACCACCGACTTACCACTGGCTGAGGACGGGCTTCGATCCAGATGACGATTCGATATCGATGGCAACGACCGACCGGGTTGAGCCGTCTTTGCTATGTGAGAGATGAGCAGACGCGCCCGACTCTGCGTGCCACCCGCAAGGCAACCAGGTATCTCGTCCCAGCACTGATCGTCGCAATCGTCGTCGCTGGCTGCAGTGCTGCCCACAACGTGGGGGCGACGGTCAAGTCAAGCACCAGCGTTCGCAACGGCGTTGCTCAGCCGCACGCCGTCACGCAGGTGCAGCGGGCGGTCATCACCACCGCGCCGGCCACCGGTGCCACGAGGGTCGACCCATCGCAGCCGATCACGGTCAGCATCGCCCATGGCACCTTGACGTCGGTGCGGATGACGAACCCGGCCGGCAAGGTCGTCACCGGCGCGCTCGGCGCCGGCCGCACGAGTTGGCGAAGCAGCGAAGACCTCGGCTACGGCCGTCGGTACACCGTCGCGGCCGTAGGCACCGACGCGCAGGGTCACGCGGTGACCGAGCGCAGCAGCTTCACCACCGTCAACCCGGTCGCGCAGGTGCACGCCACCATCGACCGCATCGGCGGTTACGCGCTCACGAACGGCGCCACCTACGGAGTCGGCATCGTCCCGATCGTGCACTTCGACAACGCCATCACCGGCAAGGCCGCGCGGGCCGCCGTCCTGAAGACGTTGTCGGTGACGACGTCGCCACACGTCGTCGGCGCCTGGGCGTGGTACGGCACCCAGGACGTCCACTTCCGTGCGCAGAGCTACTGGCCCAGCGGCACGAAAGTGACGGTCGCGGCCAAGGTCTACGGCAAGGATCTCGGGCACGACGTGTACGGCTCCGCCGATGTCCAGGCCTCGTTCACCATCGGCCGCAAGGAGATTGCCATCGCCGAGGACAACGCCCCCAAGGGCGTGGACAAGGTACGGGTGTACCGAAACGGCACCCTGGTGCGCACGATGAACACCTCGATGGGCATGCACTCCGGCACGTATTCGGGTGGCAACTACATCGACTTCCACACCATGCAGGGCACGTACACCGTGCTCGAGCACGACAACCCGGCGATCATGTCCTCCCAGAGCTACGGGTTGTCGCCCAAGGATCCGGGCGGCTATGCGCCCGAGCCGATCTATTACTCGACCAAGATCAGCACCGATGGCATCTACCTGCACTACCTGGACACGATCTACGCCCAGGACAACGGCATCGACGTATCGCACGGCTGTCTGAACCTCGATCATCCGAACGCGGTCTGGTACTTCGACCATTCGATGATCGGCGACCCGGTCCAGATCTCCGGCACGCACGGCCCGACGATCGACGTCGCGCAGGGCGGCGACTGGAGCGTTCCGTGGACCAAGTGGCAGACGGGCAGCATCACCGGGGAGTAGAGCGTATCGGGATAGCCTGATCCGATGAGCCTTCCGACCCAGCGCAGCCTGCTCGGTCGGACCCGCCCGGTGTGGCCCGATCCGCCCGCGCATCCGTCCGGCGCGCGGCCGCCGGAGATCCCTGCCGCGTTGGTGCCCAAGCACGTCGCGATCGTCATGGACGGCAACGGGCGCTGGGCCCATGCGCGCGGACTCTCGCGCACCGAGGGGCACCGGGCCGGCGAGGCCAGCCTGATGGACGTTCTGCACGGGGCCATCGAGCTCGGCGTCAGCACCATCTCGGCGTACGCCTTCTCAACCGAGAATTGGCGGCGCTCGCCGGAGGAGGTGCGCTTCTTGATGGGGTTCAACAAGGACGTCATCCGCCGCCGACGTGATGAACTCGCCGCGCTCGGCGTCCGCATCCGCTGGGCCGGCCGCCGGCCACGGCTGTGGCGCAGTGTCATCAGTCAACTCGAGGATGCCGAGCAGTACACCGTCGATAACGACCGGCTCACCCTGCAGTTCTGCGTGAACTACGGTGGCCGCGCCGAGATCGTCGACGCCGTCCGGGCGATCAGCAAGGACGTGCAGGCCGGGACGCTCAATCCGGCCAAGATCGACGAGCGGACGATCGGCGCGTACCTCGACGAGCAGGGGTTGCCGGACGTCGACCTGTTCATCCGCTCGTCCGGCGAGCAGCGCACGTCGAACTTCCTGCTGTGGCAGTCCGCCTACGCCGAGCTGGCGTTCGTCGACACGCCGTGGCCCGACTTCGACCGCCGGCACCTGTGGCAGGCGTGCCTCGAGTACGCCCAGCGCGATCGAAGGTTCGGTGCGGCCGGTCCGGTTGAGGCCCCGACGTCATGACCACCCCACGACATCGCTCCGCTCGCGCTCCTCGATTCCGCGGGGACCCCGGATGATCGCCATCACCCACTTCACCGATGAGGGGGACGCGTTCCTGCCGCGGGCCCGGCCGGCGCTCGAAGCGTTGTCGAAGTGCGTCGGCTATCGCCGCGGTTCGATCGGCCGCTGCACCGACGACACCGACGCATGGGTGCTGATCACCGAGTGGGCGAACGTCGGGTCCTACCGGCGCGCGCTGGGCACGTGGGACGTCAAGCTGCATGCCACCCCGTTGCTGGCCCTGGCCCGCGACCTGCCCAGCGGCTTCGAGAGTCTCGTCGAGATCGCTGCGGGGGGCGAGACCACCGCGCACGCCAGTGATCGCGAACCCGACGCGTGAATCTGAGGCTTCCGTCGGCCTGGCGTGAGCGCACCGACTGGCTGCCGCCGGACACCACGATGGGGCAGGTGCTGCGCGGGCTACGCATCGGCGGGGTCATCACCTTTTTCCTCATCCTGGTGGTCAACTGGTCACGTAACGGAGTGCCGTTCGCACGCACCGATCTGCTGCTGTGGATCGCGATCGGCCTGGCGTGCGGCTGCATCGGTCGACACCCGGTGTGGCTGCTGTGGGTGCTGCTCGACTTCGTACCACTGGTCGCCGTCCTCATCGTCTACGACCACCTGCGCGGCATCGCCGACACCGTCGGGCTGCCGACGTGGTGGCACCCGCAGCGCGACATCGACCGGGCGCTCTTCTTCGGTCACGAACCGACGGTGTTCCTGCAGGAGCACCTCAAGCACGCCGACGTGCGCTGGTACGACGTGGCCGTCTGCGCGTGCTACTACACGTTCTTCTTCCTGCCCTATCTCACCGCCGGTGTGATGTGGCTGCGCAGCCGCACCGACTTCTACCGGTGGTCGCTGCGCTTCGTGGCGCTGTCGTTTGCCGGCTTCCTGCTCTTCGTGCTGATCCCGGCCGCCCCGCCGTGGGCGGCGGCCCGTTGCACCGCGCGCGTGATCGCCGGCCACCCCAGCAACCCGTCGTGCCTGGGGTCCTCCGGCAAAACCGCGAGCGGCGGCATCCTGGGTCGCTACACCGGCGGCCAGCCAGGCACGCACCGTTACGTCGAACGCACGATTACCCGGGGGTTCTCCGACCTGCACCTGCACGTGGCCACCCGAGTGCTCGAGGAGGGCCGGGTCAGCGCCGATGCCGTGGCGGCGGTGCCGTCGTTGCACCTGGGCGGCACGGTGCTGTTCGTCCTGTTCATGTGGCCGCGACTGAATCGTTGGTGGCGGCCGATGCTCGTTGCCTACCCGCTGGTCATGACGTTCAGCCTCGTCTACACCGCCGAGCACTATGTGACCGATTGCCTGGCCGGTGCGCTGGTCGCGCTGGTGATCCACAAGGTGGGCAACCGCATCGAACGGCGCCGACGTCCCGACCAGGCCGACCACACCCCGGATACCCTGTCCGAGTGTCTTCAGCCCGAAACGATGCCGTCGTCAACCTGAGCAAGCGCCGTGGTTTTGTGTTTCCGTCCAGCGAGATCTACGGCGGCACCCGCTCGGCATGGGACTACGGCCCGTTGGGCGTCGAGCTCAAGGAGAACGTCCGTCGGCAGTGGTGGAAGACCATGGTGCAGGGTCGCGACGACGTCGTCGGACTCGATTCGGCCGTCATCCTGTCGACCGACGTGTGGCAGGCCTCCGGCCATCTCGAGGTCTTCACCGATCCGCTCGTCGAGTGTCTCAGCTGTCACAAGCGCAACCGGGCCGATCAGCTGGAAGAGGCCTACGAGAGTAAGCACGGCAAGCTGCCCGAGAACGGTTTGACGGACATCCCGTGCCCCAACTGCGGTACCCGTGGGCAGTGGACCGAGCCGCGCGACTTCAACATGATGCTCAAGACCTACCTCGGCCCGGTCGAGTCCGAGGAGAACATCCACTACCTGCGCCCCGAGACCGCGCAGGGCATCTTCGTCAACTTCCTGAACGTCCTGAACACCTCGCGCCGCAAGCCACCGTTCGGCATCGCGCAGACCGGCAAGAGCTTCCGCAACGAGATCACGCCGGGCAACTTCATCTTTCGCACCCGCGAGTTCGAGCAGATGGAGATGGAGTTCTTCGTCGAGCCCGGCACCGACGACACCTGGCACGAGTACTGGCTGGAGCAGCGCTGGGACTGGTACGTCGGCCTGGGTATCGACCCCGAGAACCTGCGCCGCTTCGAGCACCCGGCCGAGAAGCTCTCGCACTACGCCAAGCGCACCGTCGACATCGAGTACCGCTTCGGTTTCGGCGGCAGCGAGTTCGCCGAGCTCGAAGGCATCGCCAACCGCACGGACTTCGACCTCTCGACGCACTCCAAGCACTCCGGAACCAACCTGAGCTACCTCGACCCGGTGACGAACGAGCGCTACACGCCCTACGTCATCGAACCCGCGGCCGGCCTGACCCGTGCGGTGCTGGCCTTCCTGCTCGACGCCTACACCGAGGACGAGGCGCCGAACGCGAAGGGCGTTATGGAGAAGCGGACGGTGCTGCGTCTCGACAAGCGGCTGGCGCCGGTGAAGGCCGCGGTGTTGCCGCTCTCGCGCAACGCCGACCTCTCGCCGAAGGCCCGCGACCTCGCGGCCGCCCTGCGCCAGAGCTGGAACGTCGACTACGACGAGACGCAGGCCATCGGCAAGCGCTACCGCCGGCAGGATGAGATCGGCACGCCGTTCTGCATCACCGTCGACTTCGAGACGCTCGAGGACGACGCGGTGACCGTCCGCGAGCGCGACACCATGACCCAGGAGCGGGTCGGGATCGACCAGGTCGAGGCGTACCTGGCGCTGCGCCTCGTCGGAGCCTGATCAGTACACCATCAATGGGTATCGTAGGTGCATGACCCGTACGAACGTCGATATCGACGACGAGCTGATCGGCGAGATCATGTCGACGTACGGCCTGAACAGCAAGCGCGAGGCCGTTGATTTCGCCTTACGTAAGGCCCGTCGCCGTCGTCCGATGACCCGCCAGGAAATGCTGGCCATGGAGGGCATCGGGTGGGAAGGCAATCTCGACCAGATCAAGGGCGGCTTCCGCCCCGCAGGCGAATGACCTTGCTGGTTGATTCGTCGGCGTGGATCGAGTTCATTCGTGGGACAGGGGCCGAGGTCGGTCGATCCGTGCGGCGCGCGATCGACGGCGGCGAAGCGGCGACCACCGACGCAGTACGGCTCGAAGTGCTGGCCGGCTCGTACCGAGAGCCCGGTCGCTCGGACCTGACCGCATTCCTCGACGGTTGTATCGATCTTTCACAATCGGCAAGGAACGACGTCGAATCGGCCGTTGACATCTATCACGTGTGTCGGCGCTCGGGTGAGACCATCCGCTCGCTCAATGACTGTCTGATCGCAGCGATCGCGATCCGTCACGGTGTCGCCGTGTTGCACGACGACCGCGACTTCGACGTCATGGCTCGCTACACCGACCTCCGAGTTGCTTCGTGAAGACCCTCGCCGCTGCGCCGCTCGTGCTGTCGCCGAACGTCGTCGCCGACCCGCCGGTGGTACTCGCCCCGATGGCCGGCATCACCAATACCGCGTTCCGGCGGCTGTGTCGCGAGGCGATGTCGATGCAGCTGGAGCCGGGACAGCGTGGCGGGCTGTTCGTCAGCGAGATGATCACCTCGCGAGCGCTGGTCGAGCGCAACCCGAAGACGATGCAGCTGATCCGTTTCGCGCCCGACGAGTCACCACGCTCGCTGCAGCTCTACGGCGTCGACCCGGGCGTCGTTGGCGCCGCGGTGCGGATGATCGTCGAGGAGGATCTCGCCGATCACGTCGACATGAACTTCGGCTGTCCGGTGCCCAAGGTGACCCGCAAGGGCGGGGGAGCCGCGCTGCCGTGGCGACACCAGCTGTTCGAGTCGATCGTGCAGGCCGCGGTCCGCGAGGCGCGCGACGTGGTGCCGGTGACGGTGAAGATGCGCGTCGGCATCGACGCCGAACACATCACGTACCGCGAGGCGGGGCTACGCGCCCAGGACGCCGGCGCTGCCTACGTGGCTCTGCACGGGCGTACCGCCGAGGAGTACTACGGCGGGCAGGCCGACTGGTCGCGCATCGCCGACCTCGTCGACGCTTTGGACATCCCGGTCCTCGGCAACGGTGACGTGTGGGAGGGCGACGACGCCCTGCGCATGGTGCGCGAGACCGGCTGCGCCGGCGTGGTCGTCGGCCGTGGCTGCCTCGGGCGGCCATGGTTGTTCGCCGACCTCGCTGCCGCGTTCGCCGGCGACGCCGAGCGGGTCCGTCCGAGCCTCGGCGAGGTCGCGACGATGATGCATCGGCATGCCGAGCTGCTCGGCGAATGGTTGGGGGAGCAGCGCGGCGTCACCGAGTTCCGCAAGCACGTCGCCTGGTACCTGAAGGGTTTCAGTGCGGGCGGCACGCTGCGTCGAGCGCTGGCGCAGAGCTCGAGCCTGGCCGAACTCGACGGCCTGCTCGCCCAGCTCGAGCACTCCGAACCGTTCCCAGAGGTCGTGCTGGGACAGCCGCGCGGACGTACGACGGCGGGGCACGGGGTCTCGCTGCCCGAGGGCTGGCTCGAGACGCGTGAGTCCTGCGAGGTGCCGGCGGGCGCCGAGACCGAGCACAGCGGCGGTTGACCGCCTCAGGCGGAGCACCCCCTCGTGATCAACAGCGCCGAAACGTCGGGATCCGACGTTTCGGCGCTGTTGATCATTGGAGTGTGTCAGGACGTGGAGTCGGCGGCCTTCTCGGTGTCCTCGGCGGCGTTGCCGCTCTGGGCCTCGGTATCGCCGGAGCCGGTGCTGTCTTTTTCCTCGCCGGCTTGATCGCGTTGAGCCTTCACCTTCGGGTCGCCCTGTACTGCGTCGCCCTGTACCGACTCGTCGTCCTTGTGTTCCTTGCGGGTCGATCCGTCGGCCCGCAGCCCGACCTCAGATTCCGAGGTCAGAGCTGAGGCGACCATGCCGAGCGCGCCGATCTGCGACACGATCCCGACCACCCGGCGGACCTTGCGCGGCGTGCTGAGTTCCCCCCACGGCGTCGGCTTCAGGTGGCTCAGCACAGCCTTGATCGAAAGGCCGCTGAGGGAAAGACCACCCAGGGGAACGCGACTCACGGGAACGCCGGGACGCGGTCGTCCTGGTGCTCGCGCTGGGCCTTGACCTCGGGCGCCTCGACGAACGGCTCGCCCTTCGGACGACGCTGACCACCCGGGAAGGCAAGGCGCAGGATCGTGCGCTGAACGCCGCCCCACTGCTTGCGCATCGGGCCGGTGTTGTAGGGCAGGCCGTAACGTTCGCAGATCTCGCGGACCTTCGGCGCGATCTCCTGGTAACGGGAGCTGGGCATGTCCGGGTACAGGTGGTGCTCGACCTGGTAGGACAGGTTGCCGCTCATGACGTGGAAGAACGGACCGCCGTCGATGTTGGCTGCGCCGACGAGTTGACGGACATACCAGGCGCCGCGGCTCTCGTCCTGCACCTCGTCCTCGGTGAACACGAACGTCTGGTCCGGGAAGTGCCCGCAGAAGATGATGGCGTTCGACCACACGTTGCGCACGATGTTGGCGGTGAAGTCGGCCCAGAACGCGGACTTGAAACCGGCCTTGGCGTTGGCCGGGCCGGACGCGGCCGCGGACAGGCCCGGGTACACCAGGTAGTCCTTGACGATCTGCCGGACACCCTTTGTGCCGATGGCCTTGAGCTCGTCGTTGAACTGCTTCTGGGTTTTCTTGCCCTTTCGTACCGCGCCGAAGTCGAGGTCGTGCACGGCGACGCCCCACTCGAAGAACGCCATCAGCAGCAGATTGTAGATCGGCTGCAGCAGGAACGACGGCTTCCAGGGCTGGCGCGGGTCGATCCGCATGATCTCGTAGCCCACGTCCTTGTCCTTGCCGATCACATTCGTGAACGTGTGGTGGACGTAGTTGTGCGAATGCTTCCAGGCCGCGGCCGGAGACGCGGTGTCCCAGTCCCAGGTGGAGGAGTGGATGTTCGGGTCGTTCATCCAGTCCCACTGCCCGTGCATGACGTTGTGGCCAATCTCCATGTTCTCGAGGATCTTGGCCACGGACAGCCCCGTGGTGCCGAGGACCCATGCCGGCTTGAACCGGGAGAACAGCAGTACCCCGCGTGATATCGCGATCAGTCGACGCTGCAAAGTGATCATGTTGCGGATGTACTGCGCGTCGGTGTCGCCGAGGGTATTGAAGATCTCGTCGTGCAGCGTGTCGAATTCCTTGCCGAGCTCCTCGATCTGCTCGGGCGACAGGCGGTACAGCGGGTTCTCGGGGTTGTACGGGAGCGCGAACTTTGCGGGCATGCGCATCCTTTCGGGTAGTCGTGTCTTCGAATCAAGCGGACGGTCAGAGGTCTATCTCGATCTCGCCCTCCGGGGCGTTGATGCACGTGCGCACCATCTGACCGTTGGCTTCGGTGATGGAGCCGGTGCGCAGGTCGCGGACGGCGCCGTCGCGCAGCCGGCCCACGCAGGTGTGACAGATGCCCATTCGGCACCCGAACGGCAGCTTCGCGCCGGCTTGCTCGCCGCCCACGAGGATGGACACCCCACCCTCGCACTCGGCCTCCAGCTCAGTGACCCGGAAGCGCACGGTGCCGCCGTCGCCGGAGCCACCGCCGACACCGATCACCGGCTGGAACCGCTCGAGGTGCAGGTGTTCGGCGAGACCCTCGTCGGCGAAGCGCTTCTCGATCGCGTCGATGAGGTCGCGGGGGCCGGACAGGAAGGTCTCGCGCTCACGCCAGTCGGGACACAACTCGTCGAGGCCCTCGGGCGTCAGTCGGGGACGCTCGCTGGTGTAGAGCTCGACGAGCCGATACCCCGTCTCCCGCTCGGCGAGCGAGCGCAGCGGCGTGCCGAGGATGACGTCGTCCTTCGTCTTGGCACTGTGCAGATGGATGGCGTCGTCAAGGGCGTGCTTGCGCTCGAGCTCACGCAACATGGCCATGATCGGGGTGACGCCGCTTCCTGCCGAGATGAACAGGGTGCGCGTCGGCAGCGGATCAGGCAGGACGAACTCGCCCTCAACCTCACCGAGGTACACGCGTTGGCCGGGTTCGACCTTCGTGTTGAAGACCGGCGACATGCGACCGCCCTCGGTGTGTTTCACCGTGATGCTGACCAGGCCCGACGGGTGGTCGGGGTCCGAGGTGATGGAATAGGCCCGCCAGTGGCGGATGCCGTTGATCTCCATCCCGATGCGCAGATACTGCCCCGGCTGGTGCGAGGGCCACGCGAAATCGGGCTTGATGACGACGGTGACGGCGTTGCCGTGGTGGCGGATCGTGCGCACAACGGTGCCGGTCGACTCCCGCGTGGACCAGGTCGGACGAACCAGGGCGAAGTAGTCGTCGGGCAGCAACGGGGTGGTCATCGCTCGCCCGATCCTCGACACCTGGCGGCGCACGAGAGACACCTTCGGGGTGGCGCCCATCTCGACCATGCAGTCTCCTTCGTCGCTGCCGCGGTGCGAAACCACGGTGTCAGTTTGAGTGCACAGGTGTCAACTGAAACCCGGCTAAGGGTACCGGCAGTGTTACCCGTAACCTGCACGGCTTAAGCTGCGGCCACCGCGTTGCTCGGATGTTGATCGGATGTTGCTCGGACGTTGCTCGGATGTTGATCGGATCCAACCGGATCCGGACGGATGGAGACCCCAGTGCCGCCACTCATCAAGTTCGTCTACGACTTCGCCGAAGGCAACAGGGACATGAAGGACCTGCTCGGCGGCAAGGGCGCGAACCTCGCCGAGATGACCAACCTAAAGCTCCCGGTGCCGCCTGGATTCACGATAACCACCGAGGCCTGTCGCGCCTACCTCAAGAGCGGCCGGATCCCGGACGGGCTCGACGAGGAGGTCACCGAGCACCTCGAGGCGCTCGAGAAGGAGATGGGCAAGAAGCTCGGGCAGTCCGACGACCCGCTGCTGGTGTCGGTGCGCTCGGGCGCGAAGTTCTCGATGCCCGGGATGATGGACACGGTTCTCAACATCGGTCTCAACGATCAGTCGGTGCGCGGTCTGGCGGCCCAGGCCGGCAATGAGCGTTTCGCCTTCGACTCCTACCGCCGCCTGATCCAGATGTTCGGCAAGACCGTGCTGGGTATCGCCGGTGAGCACTTCGACGACGCGATCGACGCGGCCAAGGAGGCCAAGGGCATCGAGAGCGATCTCGATCTCGACGACGAGGACCTGCGCAAGCTGGTCGAGACTTTCAAGGACGTCGTCATCACGCACGCCGGCCGGCCGTTTCCGCAGGATCCGCGCGAACAGATGGACCTTGCCGTGCGCGCCGTCTTCGACTCGTGGAACACCAAGCGTGCCGTCATCTACCGCCGTCAGGAGCGCATCCCGGGCGACCTCGGCACCGCGGTCAGCGTCTGTTCCATGGTGTTCGGCAACCTCGACATGGAGTCCGGCACCGGCGTGGCCTTCACCCGCGACCCGGCCAGCGGCGCGCAGGGCGTGTACGGCGACTACCTACAGAACGCGCAGGGCGAGGACGTCGTGGCCGGCATCCGCAACACGGTGCCGCTCGCCGACATGGAGACCATCGACAAATCCTCCTACGACGAGCTCATGGGCATCATGAAGACGCTCGAGGAGCACTACCGCGACCTGTGCGACATCGAGTTCACCGTCGAGCGCGGCAAGCTGTGGATGCTGCAGACCCGTGTCGGCAAGCGCACCGCGGCCGCGGCCTTCCGCATCGCCGTGCAGCTGGTCGATCAGGGCCTGATCGACATGGACGAGGCCATCTCGCGGGTCAACGGCGCGCAGCTGGCCCAGCTGATGTTCCCGCGCTTCGATCACGACTCCGGCACCAAGCCGATCGCGCGCGGGATGAACGCCTCGCCCGGCGCGGCGGTCGGCAAGGTCGTCTTCGACTCCTACACCGCGGTCAAGTGGGCGCGCTCCGGAGAGGCGGTCATCCTGGTACGTCGCGAGACAAACCCCGACGACCTCGACGGCATGATCGCCGCCGCCGGCATCCTGACCTCGCGGGGCGGCAAGACGTCGCACGCCGCGGTCGTCGCGCGCGGCATGGGCAAGACGTGCGTCTGCGGTGTCGAGGCGCTGAAGGTCGACACCAAGCAGCGGGTCGTCACTGCTCCTGGCGGGCGCACCATCCGCGAGGGCGACGTCATCTCCATCGACGGCACCAGCGGCGACGTCTACCTGGGCGAGGTACCGGTCGTCGACTCCCCGGTCGTGCGCTACTTCGAGGAGGGACTGGACGCCCTGGGCGAGGACGCCGATGACCTCGTGCGGGCCGTCGACCGGATCATGAACCACGCCGACGGCGTGCGTCGGATGTCCGTGCGCACCAACGCCGATAACCCCGAGGACGCCGCCCGCGCCCGGCGGTTCGGCGCACAAGGTATCGGGCTGTGCCGGACCGAGCACATGTTCCTGGGCGAGCGGCGACACCTCGTCGAGCGGTTGATCCTGGCCGACACCGACGACGACCGCGACCAGGAACTGGCTCACCTTCTGCCGATGCAGCGCGAGGACTTCGTCGGCATACTCGAGGCGATGGACGGCCTGCCGGTCACCATCCGGTTGCTGGACCCGCCGCTGCACGAGTTCCTGCCCAACATCACCGAGCTGTCCGTACGCGTCGCGGTGGCCGAGGCCAGGGGCGAGGAACGCGAGAACGACCTGCGCATGCTGCAGGCCGTGCACCGGCTGCACGAGCAGAACCCGATGCTGGGGTTGCGCGGCGTCCGTCTCGGTGTCGTTATTCCCGGACTGTTCGAGATGCAGTCCCGCGCGATCCTGGAAGCAGCAGCGGCTCGGCTCAAGATCGGCGGGGTACCGCGAGTCGAGATCATGGTGCCGCTGGTGGCGAACGTCCAGGAGTTCGAGACGATCAAGCACGCCATCATCGAGGTCGCGCGCGACGTGCGGGCCGAGACCGGCGTGCACCTCGAGTTCCTCGTCGGCACCATGATCGAGCTGCCGCGCGCTGCGCTGACCGCTGACCAGATCGCCGAGGCGGCCGAGTTCTTCTCCTTCGGCACCAACGACCTCACCCAGACGACCTGGGGCTTCAGCCGCGACGACGTCGAGGCCGCGTTCTTCTCCGCCTACCTCGAGAAGGGCATCTTCGGTGTCAGCCCCTTCGAGTCCCTAGACGTCGAGGGTGTCGGTGCGTTGATCGAGACCGCGGTCGAGAAGGGCCGGTCCCGACGTCCCGGGCTCAAGCTCGGCATCTGCGGCGAGCACGGCGGCGACCCCGACTCGGTGCATTTTTTCGAGCAGGTCGGGCTGGACTACGTCTCGTGCTCACCGTTCCGCGTTCCGGTGGCCCGCCTCGAGGCCGGGCGTTCGGTGGCGGGACCGACGCAGGACTGACGACACCCACTCAGAACGCGGTGCAGACGGCGGCCAGGTCGTCGTCGCCGTGCCCACCCTGCGAGGCCGCGTCGAACAGCGCGCGCAGCCCGTCGACTAGGGCAACGTTGACGCCGGCCACGCGGGCTGCGTCGTCGATCAGGCCGAGGTCCTTGCGACCGCCGTCGAGCCCGAACGACGGCGCGAAGTCGCCGTCGATCATCGCGGCGCCCTTGAGTTGGGCGTAGGGCGTGTCCGACGCGCCGCCCGCAATGGCCTGCAGGAACAGCTGCGGGTCGACCCCGAGGCCCTGGGCCAAGGACACCGACTGGGCAGTAGCGGCGGTGATCGACAGGATCCACGCGTTGCAGGCCAGCTTCAGCGCGCTGGCCTTGCCCAGCTCGGCACCGGCCACGACGGTCTTGGCGCCGAAAGCGTCGAGCACCGGCTGAACTCGCGCGATCAGCTCCTGCCGGCCCGATACGAGCGGCACCAACTTGCCCTGCTCGGCCGGTTGCTTCGTGCCCAGCATCGGTGCGTCGAGCAGCTGGTCAGTACCGGCGGCCTGAGCAATGCGGGCGATGCCAGCAGGCCCGACGGTGGCCGACTGCAGCCAGACACCGTCGGCGCCCAAGGCGTCGGTCAGCTCGGCGGTGATGTCGAGGACCGCAGCCGCGTCGAAGAGCATGGAGACGACGGCATCTGCGCCCCGGACTGCCGCGGCAACCGAGTCGGCGACCTCGATGCCGTCGTCGGCCAGCGGCTCGGCCTTCGCCTTCGTGCGGTTCCAAGCAACAACCTCGTGGCCCGCTCGGGCGGCGGAACGGGCCATGCCCGCCCCCATGGTCCCGGTGCCGATCAGCGCGACTCTCATCGGTTGACCTCTCTGTCGTGAGCACACCGGATGGCACGCTCGTCACCCGGTACGGTCGAGGCGTGTTCCGCCGCCGGCCTCGCAACCCGTCCGACGTCGATGCCGTTGCCGGAAACCAACCAGCGATGCCGTCGCTCGCCCGTCGCGGACTGCCTGACGGTGGTACCCAGGTTTTGCCCAGCGTGGGACTCGTGCAGCAACTGCTCGACGAGTTCGGGCTGCGCCACGCGATCGACTCCGACGGCGATCTCATTGTGCGGTGGGAGAAGTGCACGGTGTACTTCTTCTTCTACGGCGACAAGAACGAAGTGCTGCAGGCCCGGCTCTACCTCACCCGCAGGTTTGATGTCGACGACCGCAATGCGTTGATTGTCCTGCTGGACGAGTGGAACCGCACCCGGTTGTTCGCGAAGGCGTACACGATCCTGCCCGACGACGGGATGGTCAGCGTGTGCGCGGAGCAGTGCCACGACTTCGAGGGCTCCACTCGTGCGCAGGTCAAGTACGCCGTGGCGATGTGGATCGACATCCTGCTGCGGTTCAGCGACTGGATCGACGAGCAGATCTGACCCGGGCTGTGGCTCTTTATGACGCGCACGCCCGCGCCCGCTGGGTCGACGAGCCGCCTAAGCGGGCGGGAGCCGAGCGTGGGGCGCGGGACCGTGAGGACTTCGCCCGCGATCGTGCACGGGTGCTGCACTCCTACGCGTTCCGTCGACTCGCCGACAAGACGCAGGTGGTCGTTCCGGGCGAGGACGACTTCCCGCGCACCCGGTTGACCCATTCCCTCGAGGTGGCCCAGATCGGTCGCGAGATTGCGGACTCGCTGGGTTGCTCGGCCGATCTCGTCGACGCTGCGGGCCTGGCCCATGACATCGGGCACCCGCCCTTCGGGCACAACGGCGAGACGGCGCTGGACGCGGTGGCCCAGCCGTGCGGCGGGTTCGAGGGCAATGCCCAGACGCTGCGGGTGCTCACCCGCCTCGAGGCCAAGGTGCTGCGCCCCGATGGCGCCGCCGGTCTGAACCTGACCCGCGCCGCGCTCGACGCCACTTGCAAGTACCCGTGGTCGCGTCGCGCGGACACCCCGAAGTTCGGGGTCTACGACGCCGACCGGCCGGCGTTCGACTGGCTGCGAGCGGGCGCGCCGCAGGGTCGTCGCTGCCTCGAGGCGCAGATCATGGACTGGTCCGACGACGTCGCCTATTCGGTGCACGACGTCGAGGACGGCGTGCACGCCGGGCACATCCGCCTCGGCGCTCTGGACGACGACGACCGAGCAGCGCTGTGCGGGATCGCCGCGACGCAGTACTCGACGTCCGGACCCGACGAGCTGGCGCCGGTGCTCGACGACCTGCTGCAGCTGCCGACCCTGCGTGACCTCGCGGGCTACGACGGGTCGTACCGCTCGCAGGTCGCGGCCAAGCGGGCGACGAGCGAGCTGACCGGACGCTTCGTCGGGGCGGCCGTCGTGGCAACCCAGGACCGCTACGGCATTGAGCCGCTATCGCGGGATGGCGACCGGCCGCTCTCGCGCTATGCGGCCGACCTGATCGTCCCTGACCGGGTGGCAGCCGAATGCGCGTTGCTCAAAGCCGTCGCCGTGCTGTTCGTGATGCGTCGCGAGGGCACAACCGACCGGCAGGCCGGCCAGCGGCGGCTGCTCGGCGAGCTGGTGGCCGCGCTCGTCGACGGCGCGCCCGCGACGCTGGACCGCGGGTTGGCGCCGGCCTGGCAGGCGGCCGAGTCCGACCCCGACCGGCTGCGCGTGGTGATCGACCAGGTCGCCCAGCTGACTGATACCTCGGCGGTGGCATGGCACGAGCGTTTCGTCCGACCGCGCTGACCACGGCGGGACGGACGGGCCGCCCGTGAACCGGGTGGGCGCTCTACGGTGGAACACGACCGCGGCAGTGCAGCCGCCGACGAGCGGGAGACACCATGACGGATCTCGATGCGCAGTTCCAGCAGGCGCAGGTCGACGTCAAAACGCTGAGCAGCAAGCCGAGCAACGACGACCTGCTGCGTCTGTACGCGTTGTTCAAGCAGGGCGCCGCCGGTGACGCGACAGGCGCGAAGAAGCCAGGCCGGTTCGACCTCGTCGGCAAGGCCAAGTACGAGGCATGGACGAAGGTCGCGGGCACATCTGCCGACGACGCGAAGACAAGCTACATCGCGGAGGTGAACCGGCTGCTCGGTCGCTGATCCGGCCCACGGCAACCCGTGACGCCGTGCGACACTGGCGCACGTGCGCGGCACGTTGGTCGGGCGCGACGCAGTGCTCGAGCTTGCCGTCTCGACCCTGGGCACCGCCGGCAGGGTACTGATCGAAGGGCCGGCCGGGATCGGTAAAACCGCCCTGCTGACGGCGCTGGTCGGGCAGGCACAGGAGCGCGGAACGGTTGTTCTGCGCTGCGCTCCGACCGAGACCGAGGCCGCGCTCCCACTCGCTGCCCTCGGTGACCTGCTGCAACCCCTCGTCGGCGACCTGGACAGCCTGCCTGCGCCACAACTGCGCGCTGCATGCTCGGCCCTGCTCCTGCAGCACGACTCTGCGCCCGTCGACGAGCGGGCACTGGCGGCGGCGGTCCGTTCGTTGCTCGATACGGTCGCCGACCGCAGTTCGACCGGCCTGCTGGTTGCGATCGACGACGCTCCCTGGCTGGACCCGCCCACCGAGCGTGCGCTTCAGTTTGCACTGCGTCGAGTGTCGCCACGGGTTCGCGTCGCAGTCGCCCGACGTACGGGCGACCGTCTTGACCCGCGTGTCCCGCTCGAGCTGGACGCTCGGTACCCGGTCGAGCGGCTGCGGCTGACGCCGCTCGGGGTCGGCCCGCTGCATCGCCTACTGGCGCAGCGCTTCGGCGTCTCGCTGAGCCGGCCAATCGTCGCGAGGCTGGCGCGGGAGTCCGGCGGCAATCCCCTCCTCGCGATCGAACTCACCCGAGCCGCGCTTCGCCTGCCTCGCATGCCCGGACCCGGCGGTGACTTCCCCGTCCCCGCGTCGATGTACGAACTGGTCGACGCCTCGCTGGGCACGTTGCGTCCCGACAGTGTCCGGGCCGCCCGCCTGGCGGCGCTGCTGTCAGCCCCGCATGTGTCGGAGCTGGCGGCCGCTGGCATTGCCGCCGACGCACTCGACGCGGTGGAGGAAGTCGGCCTGGTGACGGTGGACGACGCTGACTACGTCCGCTTCGTCCACCCGGTGTACGCGAGCGCCGTCCGGGCCAGCATCCCGCCCGGGGTCCGGCGGCGTTTCCACGAGGTGCTCGCGCGGTCGAGCACCGACCGCGACGAACGGGCACGACACCTCGCCCAGTGCGCCACCGAAGCGAACGACGAGGTTGCGCTCGAGCTCGCCGAGGCGGCCGAGCGAGCCCGCGCGCGAGGAGCCCCGGACCTGGCTGCGGACTTCTACGAGCGGGCCGGCGCGCTCACTGTCGACGGCTCCGGGGCCGTGGCCCTTCGGCTGCGAGCGCTGTACTGCCTGTTCGACTGCGGCAACTACCGTCTCGCCGCCGAGCAGGTCGACGCCGTGGCCGGCGACCTCGACGGTGACCTGCTCGCCGAAGCGTTGCTGCTGCGCGCCGCGATCGCGTTCGCCACCGACGACCTGCCACTCGCGGCGTCGACGGCGCAGCGCGCACTCGCCTCGGCGACGCCCTCGTCACGACTGGCCGGCCGGATCCACGCCCACCTCGCGGTGTTCGTCGACTTGGCGGCGCCGGCGCGCGAGCACGCCGAAGCGGCCCTCGCACTGCTCGAGAACGAGCCAGTAGCCGGCGAGCGCGACCTGCGCGGCGCCGGCGTCCTGGGTCGCACCGACCGCGCGCTGCTTGCGTCCGTGCTGATGCTGGTTTTCCTCAACGAGGTGCGCACCGGTCTTCCACCAAGGGTGGATCTGCTGGACCGTGCCCTTGCGATGGAGGACGGCAACCCCTCCTGGCTGGCCGGGACGATCCCGGCGATCTGGTGGAAGGGCACCGATCAGCATGAGCGGGCCCGGGAGCGACTGCACTGGATGCTCGAGGTTGCGATCGGCGCGGGCGACGAACCGTTGCAGCACGAGCTGATGGAACACCTCGCCGAGGCCGAGACACTTGCCGGCAACTACGAGGGGGCCGCGACGTGGATCGCCAGCGCGCGCGAGCTCGCGGCCCAGCTAGGTGCGGGTGTCGCGGCAGAACGCTGGCTGGGTGGAACACTCGACGCGCTGCGCGGGAGGCCGGACGAGGCCCGGGCGGCGGGCGAGGCCGGCCTGGCCGAGGCTGCGGTGTCGCGCGACCCGTGGCTGCATCGGATCAGCCTGCAGCTCACCGCCTTCGTAGCGTTGGCCGACGGTCGCGCGGGCGATGCCGCGGCGGCATATGCCGAGCTCAACGCGGCGATGAATGCGACCGGTCTCGCCGAACCGCTGGCGTCACGCTTCGAACCGGATTGGCTTGAGGCCTGCGTCGGCATTGGCGACCTGGTTACGGCCGAGGTCGCCCTCGACCGACTCGCCCGACGCCACGACCGCCTGCCCCGGCCGTGGACGACGCTCGCACTCGCCCGTTCGCGAGTGCTGATCGCAAGTGCGGCGGGCCAGGACACCACGCCGCTCGTCGACGCGCTGCTGGCCGCCCGTGACGCGACACCCGCAGATGTCGTGCCGTTCGACCGGGCCCGCTGTCTGCTCGTCGTGGGCCTTGCGCACCGGCGAGCACGTCGCAAGCGTGCCGCGCGTGACGCTCTGCTTGCCGCGGCTACCGAGTTCGACGCGCTCGGCGCCCCGGCCTTCGCCGCCCGCGCCCGGGCCGACGCCGACCGGACGGGAGGGCGGATCGGGACACCTGATGAGCTCTCGTCCTCAGAGCTGCGGGTCGCCGAACTCGCCGCGACCGGAGCCACGAACCGCGAAATCGCCGATGCCCTGTTCATCAGCCCCAAGACTGTCGAGGCCAACCTCGCTCGCACCTACCGCAAGCTCGCGATCGGGCGGCGGGTAGAGCTCGCGGCGGCACTCCGGGCCCGCGCGCACGCTCAGACGTAGGTAGCTCTCGAACGCCTTTCAGCTCGGTCAGGGCATGTTGGCGGCGACCGTGCGGGCGGCCGCGGTCAGACGCGCCTTGTTCTGGGCGGCGGGGTTCAACCGGACGAGGTTGATCGACACGAGGAGCCCATTCTTCAGGACGAATGCATCGTCGTCCTCCTCCAGGCACTGGTCACCGATGCCGGCGATGCTGACGAACTTGTGGTGCAGGTTGTCGCGGTCGATGTGCAGCTGCGACTTCGCGCCGTCGCCGACGAACACCTCCACCTGCGCGGTCGGGCCGGAGGTCGGGCCGACGTACTGGCACAGGGTCGGCGCTCCGGGCGCTCCGGCCTTGGTTGGTGCGTTCAACTTCGTGTTGGCCAGCTTCGTCGCGTCTGCCAACGGGAGCAGCGTGCACGGGTCCGGCAGGGCGGCGGCGGACGCAGTTGGCGCTGCCGGTACGCCGGTCAACTCGGCGTCCGTCGGCACCGGCTGGGACGCCCCTGACTGGGACGCCGGGGCGGTGACGGTGCGCGTCACCGTGACCGTGCGGGTCGCCGTCGCGCCTCCGGACGAGCAGCCCGCGACGATCAGCGTCAGGCCCAGCGTGACAGTGATGGGCAGCATGGTGCGGTGCACGGATCCTCCAGCTTTTGAGCGCGTCATTTTCGCTTCAGACAGCGTTGCGATTGCCCCGGATCCCAGATGGTGAACGGCCACCT
The DNA here is from genome assembly GCF_964244045.1 of uncultured Jatrophihabitans sp. NCBI lineage: Bacteria > Bacillati > Actinomycetota > Actinomycetes > Jatrophihabitantales > Jatrophihabitantaceae > Jatrophihabitans > uncultured Jatrophihabitans sp. The sequence continues at coordinate 28,958 of NZ_CAXTHK010000032.1, forward strand.
CGGCCCTGCGGTTGGCTGTATCGGCTTCACATTGAAGATCTTCAAGAAGAAGTTGATCGCCTTAGCGATCGGTTTGGAGATCGAGTAACCGACGCCGACGACCCCGGTGATCAGCACTCTTGCGACCGAGCAACCGAGCGTGAGCGACGTCAGCGGTGGACTGCCGTCCTTGTCGAAAGCGAGCGACGCGGTAATCCCGACATACGGGCCGACGTGCAGACCGGGCACGCCGAAGCCGATGCTCAGCGAGGCGTTGAAGGCCAGCGAGATGGCGTTGACCGACACCCCGGCCGAGAAGGCGCTTTTCGACAGGCTCGTCACGGTCTTGACGGTGGGCGTGAAGGTCTTCAGGCTGCCATCGACGAACGACACGCCGATAGGTCCGTCCAACGCGTACTTGGCGTCCGATGCCAGGGTGGCCTGGCCGGCGAGCTGGATCGCCATGCTGAGGTTGAAACTCACCGACACCGAGAACGGCGTCACGGGAATCGTGAATTCGACCGGCAGCCGGAAGATCGTCCTCGGCTTGTTGCCGTCGACGTTGCGCGTCGCCGCGTTGAAGTCGAAGAAGACTGCTGCCGCGTCGTAGAGCTTGACCGAGGCGTCGAGCAGGTGTGAGCCGCCGATCGTCACCGACGCCTGGATCTGCGGGTGGCCGACGTCGAGTCCGAGATCGCCGTGCATCCTGCCGTTGTTGCCCTGGTAATCCACCAGGACGTGAATTGGCGAACAGCAGCTCGGGGTCAGCTTGACGTCGCCCTCGTTGATGGGCGTCGGCTGGCTGGTCGGTTGCGGCAGGGTGACGCCGACCGAGCCGGCCGCCCCTCCCTCGGACGGCAGACCGGACGGTACGTCGTGCGGGATCTGCGACAGGTGCGGTGTGGGCGGCTTCTTCTCACCGGCCCCGGTCAGGCTGTGCTCGCGAACGGAGTGCGGTCCGGCCTGGGCGTCGGTGTCCGGGATCTGTCGGGCCGTCGGATCCGACGGGAAGGTGTAGGCGAGCGGATTGTCGACCGCGATCGGTGTCGTCGTGGTGAACTTTCCGTCCTTGATCACGTCGGTCAGTGCGACCGGCCCGAGGACGACCTGCCGCCCGCCGCCCGCGACGTTCTTGATCGCGAGGACCCGGCCCGTCGCGAGCGTGGTCGCCATCATGACCGAACCGACCCGCAGCTTGCCCGCGCCGGGCGCCGAGTCGTCGACGGTCCACACGTACCCGCTGCCGTCAGCGGACTGGATCGACGACGCCCCGCCGCCGAGCACGACCACGTCGGACTGGTAGGTGACGCCCGGAATGCGCCCGATGGTGGTGCCGTAGTGCCGTTGCGCTCCGGTGGGCGTGGCGGCCGGTCGGAGCTGGACGACGCGACCGCTGTGTCCGCCGTCGGTTTTCACGGCGCGCGAGGACGAGGGATGCCCCTGGCCGCCGGTACAGCCCGCCAGCATCACCACCGCGGTCACCACGGGCACCAGCAGCTTTGGCAAACGCGCACAGCGTCGGCGCAGCGTCGCTCGGTTGTCGACCACGTCAGAAAGTTAGGTCTACGGGAGCCCCGATGAATCGGGCGTTTCCCTACGCGGGTCGCCCCGGCTGCAACTCAACCGACGCCGCGGCAAACGTAGGGAACCGACTGATTCGTCAAAGGTGTGGCTCGACCTAGCTTGACTTCGTGACCACGAGATCAACACGAACCATGTCCACCACCCAGCCCTGCGCGTTGGCGGTGCTGGCGGCCGCTGCGGTTGTACTGACCGCCTGCAGCAGCAGCGGCTCGAGCGGCAGCTCCGCGGCCCAGGCCCAGTACTCCAAGATCAAGGCCGCGACCGCGCCGAGCCCGACGTCGTCCGCCCCGGCAGGCCCGTCGATCGACCTCGCCGCCCTGCACCCTTGCTCCCTGCTCACCCCGGCCGACGCGAACCGCGTCGGGCACGCCGAGGGGTTCGACCAGCTCCAGGACGCGTCCACGGTCTACAAGCTGACGGCGACCTTGCAGTCCGGCACTGATCCGAGCTGCAAGTTCGGGATCGCCGACGGCGTCGAGGAGGGCGTCGCCACCTTCCGCTTCCAGCCGGCGGCATCGTTCCATGTGGGTCCGAACGACACGAGGACCACCGGACTCGGCGATGAGGCGTACGACGACGGCGACGACCCGGTGGTTCGGGTGGGCAACGTGACGATCTCCGCCACCGACAACTCGTTCCCCGACAGCTTCACCGTCGCCCTCATACGCGCAATGATCCCGAAGCTGAAGTAGGGCGGGTGACGGGCCAACTGTTCGTCGTCGAGCGGTACGACGACACAGGGACCCCCGGGCGGGCGCAGCCACTGCCCGCGGTGCCGGCGGACGTGCACGTTGTCTGCGCTGTGGTCGTCCCTGCCGACGACGTCGTTCTCGCCCTCGTCGAGGCCGATGATGAGCCGACGGTGACCGCGGCCTTGGCGAAGGCAGGCTGGCGCGTCGACCGCATCACGCCCGCGATCTGGGCGCAGGCAGACGGCGCGACGGCGCAGTAAGAAGTGAATTCAGGGCTTGTTCTCCGGTGCCCGTGGAGGCGCGGCTGCTGCTTGTGCCTGCCGTGCTCGCACCCCGACAGGACGCGGCTCGGATGCACTTGCCTGTTTGCACGCTGTGGTCGCCGACGCTCAGCTCAAGGTGTCCTAGACCTGGATGATCTACGCGAGGACAGCGGCGAGTTAGAGCTGGTCGACGCCACCACCGGTGAGGTCCTCGACGTCGTCTCGGCACCGATGGCGTCGTGCCCGAAAACGGCTCGTGCTTCCGGGGCGAGACTTACCAAAACCGCGTTCGCCGGCGAAGGCCCGATGCTGCGCCACATCCCGTACCCGCGCGCCGCAGACCAACGGCGTCATTGAACAATTCGTCGGCCCGCTGAGCACGGGCACCAGTTCACGCACCGATAGACGACCGCAGTGCGCTGGCCACGGAGACCGCCCGGTTCCGCGACATCTACAACCGCATCCGACCCCACCAGGCCCTCGACGACAAGGACACCTCGCCAGGCCTGTCTCGGCGCGTAAGTTACCGCCCCGCTTGGCGCACCCGTGCGGGAATCCTCCGGGCAGGGCTAACGGGACACCAGATCATCAGCGAGCTGGTTACGACCGAAGGGGTCGCTCTCGTCCTGATGACGGGTCCGCTTGTGACACAAGCCGTCCCTGCCACTACTTGACGCAAGACATATTCGGTCGAGCGGGTCACGCCGGCGGCGTCACCCGCGTGTAGGTGCGGCGATGGCATAGCAAGGGTTCGCGGGTGGTGTCGGCACCTCGGCCGAGGTGGGGCGCGGACGTGGCCGCGCGGAGTCGTCGGCGTCGCGTGCAGGCATCGAAACGCTCCCTGGGTCGCCGGTGCGGACCGCGGCGCCGGCCCGGGGCCGCGTCGAGCCGCGCGGGACGCATCTTAGGCACGAAAGCGCGTCGGCGGGGCGCGTCGTGACCCGCGGAGCACGGGATACTCGGACGGTGCTGCCGCCCGCTCGATCTCCCCTCCATGTCGGCTAGCTCCCGCTGGAGCGGGGTCGGCGCGGCCTACCGGCGCTCCTTCGCCACGCTCTGTGCAGGCACCGTTGACGTGCTGCTCGCCGACACGTTCGGGCCGGATCACCTCGACGTCGGTTGCGGCACCGGGACGCTGGCGTGTGCGGCGGCGGCAGCGGGCCGGTCGGTGGTGGCGGTCGACGCAGATCCGGACATGGTTGAGCTCACCCGCGGTCAGGCACCCGAAGCGCACGTCGAGCAGATGTCGCTGCCCGAGCTCGGCCTGCCGTCCGCCGCCTACGACGCCGTCACCGCCAATATCGTCATCAACCACCTGCCGGATCCGCGCGCTGCCGTGCGTGAGCTGGCCAGGGTCGTCCGGCCGGGTGGTCGGGTGGCGATAACCACGTGGACCGGGAGGCGCACCGCCCAGGCTGTGCTGTTCTCCGAGTCGTTGACCGCAGCCGGCGCGGTGCCGGTGTCCGGCCAGCGGCTACCCGCCGAAGTCGACTTCGACCGGTCGCCGACGGGGCTCGAGGCGTTGACTGCCGCGGCCGGCCTGACCACTGTCGTCGCCCGAGAACTGGAGTGGGTGTGGACCGTTGCCTGGGACGACCTGTGGGCGGCTGTGAGCAGCGGAGTCGCGTCGATCGGTGAGACCTACCTGGCCCAGGACGTGGCGACGCAGGCGCGCATCGAGGTCGAGATGCGAGAGCGCGCTCGGGCGCTTGAGGTCGACGGCGTCGTTCGGCTGCCCAGCGTGGCTGCGTACATGGTCGCCTCCCTGGCACTCTGACATCGCGGTCAGTCGATCTCCACCGCCGTACAAACGGGGGTGCCGAGCGGCGGCCGGTGCCGAGGCGCGGGCTATCTTCTGTGCGTGATTCGACCCGGGTCGGCGCGGACCCGTCCGCGATTCGACCTGCGCCGTCCCGTGACCCGCCCGGTGGTGGCCGCGATGCTGATGCTGACGGTGCTGTGGCCGTGTCGCCGGCTGTTGAACGGCACCGAGGTGTTGGACCTCAAGGTGTACCTGGCCGGCGGTCGCGCGGTGCTGCACGGTCACGACCTGTACTCGTCCGATGTCGGCGTGCGGCAGTACGGCTTCACCTACCCGCCGTTCGCGGCCCTGCTGTTCGCGGGTCCGTCGCTGCTGCCGCTCGGCCTCGACATCGTGCTGATGACCCTGCTGTCGCTCGGCTCGCTCACCGTGCTCATCGGCCTCTCGGACGGCGACCTGCTGCGCCGCCTGAGCCGGACGCCGACAGTGGCGACGCTGGTGCTCGTCGTGGCGCTGGTCGGATGCCAGCCGGTCCGCACCACCCTGTGGAACGGGCAGGTCGACCTGCTGCTCGCGGCGATGGTCATGGTCGATCTCGTCGGACGTCGCGGAGCCCGCGGTGAAGGTGTCCTCGTCGGGCTCGCCGCCGCGATCAAGCTGACCCCGGCGATCTTCGTCGGCTACCTGCTGCTGCGCCGACGGTTCCGAGCCGCGGGGACTGCGGCCGTGACGTTCGCCGTCGTTACCGGCGGGTCGTGGCTGCTGCTGCCGCACTCCTCGACGAAGTACTGGACCGACAGCTTGTCCGGGGCACCGGGCTGGGTGACATCACCCGCGCCAGCAACCAGTCGGTGCTCGGTGTCGCCGAACGGCTCACCAGCTCAGGCGTCGCGAAGCCGCTCTGGGCAGCGCTCGTCGTTCCGATCCTCGTCGTGGGTCTGGGCATCGCGGTGCGGATCTCGGCCGACGGCCGGGAGCCGTTCGCGGTGTCGATCGTCGGTATCACCGGGTGCCTGGTCTCGCCGGTGTCGTGGTCGCACCACTGGGTCTGGTTCGTGCCCTGGATCGCCGGGCTGGCTGCCGCCCCGCTGGGCTCGCGCGCGCGGGCCGCGGCCGTCTTCTTCACCGCCTACCTGGTGATCATCAACCTCGTCACGCAGGGGATGATTCACCGGTTCACCGTCTTCCGGGTGCCCGTGCAGAGCTCGTACCCGCTGGCGGCCGTCGTCGCGGCCCTGTTCGTCCTCGCCTCGATCCGGGCGCGCGCGACCGGCGACGAGCTGTGACGGCGTTCGTCACCGACGAGTCGACGATCAGCACGCGGTGTGCCCGGGTGGCGGCGTCCTCGTCAGGGCCGACCGCGCCAGGCGCCACCACACTGCGGCCGCGCTGCCCCAGCTGTCGATCCTCATCTGGTGACGCGTGACAGCCGAACTCCGGTGACTCCGTTTAGGTGCGACGTGCCGAGCTAGACCCGCTGCTCGTCGGCGTCGACCTCGCGGTCGGCAACGTCGAGCATGATGAGCAGCCCAGTTTCCAACTCGCCAGCCGCCGTTGTGTCATCCCGCGGCAGGTCGTGGCGAAACCACTTCGGACTCTTCCGAACCGGACGGAGCCGCTCGCTGCCAGGCACCGGCACCCAGCTTCGGCCACCCGCGAACTCGCGGCGGTAGGCGCAGGTCGCCACATCGATTTGGCGCACGACTCCGCGGGTGGTCGGGAGGTTATCCGGCACGGAGCCGTGGTGATCCTCGACGAGGTAGCCGCGCAACTGAAACGGGGCGGTGCGGACGGTGCCGCCGTCCCACCAGGCCGCCAACGCCCCCGCCTGCAGAACCACGCCAGAGTCCGCGACAACTGCGCCGGAGCGTGGCAGCGCCGTCGCCTCCATGAACGTGACCTCACGGACCGCGAAGTCGGACTCCGGCTGTGGCGAGAGCCAGGACAGCTGCCATTCCACGACGTCACCCACCGACGGCGGCGTCCCGCAACACTCGATTTGCCAAGACGCCACTTGCACCGGCCACAGCGACACCACGCCAGTATGGAGCAACGCGGAACTGTCAATCGGGGTTGGTCAACGACTGCTGGATACGTCCCGTTCGACGGCTCGCCGACGCCCGGCTCAACGACTGGACCACGGCTCGGCGGCCGGCTGTCGAACGTGGTCGCCGGATCTCGCAAGAGGATCCGGTTACGGGGCTGAGCGACCGGCTGCCGATAGAAGCTGGCCAGAGCCGGCAGCATCCGCTGGCGGGTCCGCTTGCGACTTCACGCCTGCAGAGAGTCCCGCCGTCCAATCTCTCCTCGACCATAAGGTTCGAGCAGATGGCGACCTAAAGAGGTCATGGTGGCCGAAGTCGACAACGGACATGAGCGGTTCAAGCAACCGTTCGAAAGCACCTACCCGTTGCTCCTCCGGTACGTCGCCCGGCGCGTACCTGCCGACCATGCACATGATTTGGTCGCGGACGTATTTCTGTTGGCTTGGACGAAGCTCGACGAGGTTCCGGTTCCCGAATTGCCATGGCTCTATAGAGCGGCGTGGAACGCGGTGGGTAACTATCGCCGCAGCGCCCGACGGAGGTCTGGGCTGAGGGGTCGCCTGGCGGAAGATGCCAGGACAACATCGGGACCAAGGGATCCGAGCGAGCTGATCACGTCGGTCGATCGAGCTCGTTCAGCGATGGCCCGCCTGCGCGGCAAAGACTTAGAGGTCATCCGACTCCTGTGCTGGGAACAGGTCACGCTGAGTGACGCAGCGCTCGTGCTGGGCTGTTCCGAATCCGCAGTAACCGTTCGCCTGCATCGTGCTCGCCGCAGGCTCGCCGCCGATCTGCAAGTCGCCGACCGAGCCGACGACCAACCTCACCCTGCCACTTCGGGCGTAACAGTGGAGCGCACTCAGTGAACATTCAAGACGACGCCGTATTGGGCCGAATCGCCTCCACCAATCCGATGCCGGCCCACGACTCGCAGGACACCTTGGACCCCGTGGCACTGGCAATGCGGGACGACATACTGAGCCACGCTTCCGATCTCGGAAGGACGGTCAGCAGGTCGCGCTTCGGTCTGGCTCGTCGAAAGAAGGTCGCGGTAGGTACGGGCGCACTCGGGTTTCTGATCGCTGGCGGGGTGGCCGTCGCGCTGGGGGTGACCCCACCCGGGGTGATCCGGGCTATTCACTCCGTCAGCGCTCCTGACGCGAAGGTCACCGACGTGCGCATGCTCGTCGAGCACGTCAGCGCCAATGGCATCAGGGACCAGGTCTGGATAGCGAGAAATTCAGCCGGCCAGACCTGCCAAGACGTTCGCACAGTAGGTCCAGACGGGCAGGAGGACGGCGCTGTGGGGTGCGAGTCGAAACGCCCTGCCAACTATCCGAAACCACCGACGGAAAAATTCAGCGGTGGTCTCAGCGCAGCTGGCCGGCCCTGGCCGTCGCTCACTTATGAGGTGGTCGCCCACACCACCCTGCCGGCCATCACCCGCATCGATCTCGTTTACCCGGACGGACAGAGCTACGCACTCACCGTGAACCCCGCCAACGGCTGGGCCATCGGAGTCGTACCCCCCAAGGTCACATCGATGTCGAGCACGCTCGTCGGCCGCGATAAGCGCGGTGCGATCGTCGCGATCAAGCGATTAGCACCGACCAGCGGATAGAGAAGCGAATGTGCTTGCCGCGAGCAGTTACGCGTGACGCCCGGTCGCGGATCGGCCTGTCCCGACCGGCGGTCGGGACACACGTCGGCGTTAGGCGTAGTAGCTGATGTTGGGGCCGGAGGCGAGCAGTCCGTCCCCGAGCGGGTAGATCCGACCTGTTGGTGTCACCGGCTGCGGGTATCGGCTCGCGGGAAGGCCATTGGTGGTGTCGAGTCGGACGGCGCTGCGAGTGCCGGTGACGAACAGTCGCGCGCCGGCGAGGCTGATCGATACGTTGGGGTCGGTGACGGTGTCAGGCGGGGAGACGGTCGGGGGGCCGGCTGTGCGGGCGTGCCAGGCGAAGGTGGATTCGCCGGCGCGGAGCGCGTAGGTCGTTCCGCCGACCCAGATCAGGTCGGCATCGCTGGTCGGGGTGTCCGACACCGGTTCGGCGAGATCGCGTCCGGGTTGCAGTGCGATTGTATGTTCGGTCGAGCCGGTCCGGGAGTTCAGGATCGCGAGCCGGCCGGCGAGGGGCTCGAGGGCGGTGACGGAGTTGCTGGCTGTCGCGGGGATCAGTGCTGCTGTCGGGATGTCCCAGGTGACGAAGTCGGGGTTCGCCGCGGGCCCTTTCGCCGCGCCGTTGGATTCATCGCGGGCCGCAGCAGCAGTTGGGAGCCGTTGCGGCAATGCGTCAGCCCAGCACATCGTTGGCCGCGGCAGGTCTGGCTGATCAACGCTCCGCTCTGTCCGAGCACGGCGTTGCTGATGGTGCAGCCCGGGTGATTGAACACCCAGTAGTCCACGCCTCCGGTGTCGTTACCGGCGTACTGGTTGCCCGAGGCCGAAATGGCGTAGATCGCTGTGTCGGACACGAACATGAGTTCCTGGCCCAGCACCTGGTATCTGGCGGTGCCGATGAACGGGACTCCGTCCTCGTCAAGGGTCCGTGTCCATCGCCGCTGACCTGTTTGGGCGTCGAGGGCGGTGAGTTCGTCGCAATTTCCGGACAACCGATACAGGGCCACGGCGACGCCGCCGGCCTGGATCGCGGCACACATCGAGCGATCGGAGCGGGTGTAGGACCAGCGGACGTGGCCGGTGAGTGCATCGCGCCCGCGCATCGTGTGAGAGCTGTAGGTGACGACGATGCCGCCCGCGATCGGGACGCCCAAGGCAGCGGTGTCGCTGCTCGTCCATTGGCGTTGAGGGGCGGGCGTGGTGGCTTCCGGGCGCACCGGAGCCGGTGCGCGTGCAGCCGTCCTCAACGTGGTGTTGTTGGCCTCGCCGCGGGAGTAGGCGACAGCGACGAGGGCGGCGAGCACGGCAACGGCGACAGTGATGGCCGCCGCGTAGACGATGCGGGGCTTGCGCTGCGCGGCCCGGTAACGCGCAAGAGCTGCGGCCGACTCGTCCTCGGAGCCGTGTCCTTCGGGCGGCACAGCGCTCTTCGCTTGATGCATTGATCAAGCCTCGCATCCTCCGGCGCACGGTCCAATCCCCAAGCAGCGTGCCGAATTGCATTGCCTCGGTCGAGTCCAACCGCGGTCGGCAGGCAAGACTTGAATCCCTTCCTCGGGCTGACTCTCGACCCAGGGCGATCGTGCCCGCAGCGGGAACCGAACGACGGGTCCGCCACGTCATAATGCTGAAGACCTCAGGGAGGATGTTGTGCGACGTCGAAAGGTCGGATCCCGCAGGAAGTCGGTCGCGCTCATCGCGGCCTCGGTCGCGGCGCTCGCACTCACTGCGACCGCGTGCAGTTCGGCCCCGGACACCGTGTCCTCACACCCTGGTAAGTCAGCATCCAACACCCGCACCGAGCCCCGGAACGAGCCCAGCCGCACCGCGACTCGCGCTCTGGCGACCCACTACCCATCCGTCAGTGGAAAGGTCGAGATCTACGTCCAGGTGCCTTCCGCCCGGGTCGCGTCTGACGAGCGGGACTTCATCGCCAGCGTCGTACTCGTCAATGGCCTCGGCCACACGTTCCCAGTTCCAGGAAAATGTAGTGGCTGGCTCGCCGCGGGACTTGCCTCGGCGGCGATCCCCTTCGACCCGGCGTATTCGACCGTCGGTTGCGCCAACGACACGATCCACCCGGGAATTACGCGATTGTCGCGCACCGTCGAGACGACCTACCGGTCCTGCTCTCAGGACCCGCACGCCGGGGTGACCGCAGGCTTTCCTGCCTGTATCGGTATCAATCACGACCAGATGCCGCGATTGCCCCTGGGTAGGTATGGCCTGCACCTGGACACGAGCAACATTCGTCACGCTGTGATCTCAGCCCCGGTCGCCATCACCCTGATCAAGCCGTAGGGGCCGAGCCGCAGAACAGCCAGAAAGACCTTCACGACGATGATGTCCGATGTTCGGGTGAACAAACCGGTGGCCTACGTAGTCCGAATGTTCGAAGGTGGGTGTTGTGAGCGGTTTGGGCAACAAAACCGGCGGCAGTTGTGTCTGGGTAAGCGTGGGAGGGACGCAGCGATGACGGCTGGGTCGAGGACGCGCGCGGGAGCGACGTTCTTGGTCTGGCGGCCGCGGTCCTTGTGTCAGGTTGCGCGGGCAGGGGCGAGGTGACGGTCGGCCACGCCTCATCGACTACTCCGGTGGCGACGCCGTTGTCGACAACGGTGCGGCCGAGGTCGAAGCCGCTGGAGCCCACGGTGCGCTCTGCGCCGCTTCCATGCCGGACGCGGGGCAGCGGCTTTGAGTTATCGCTTGCCGAGGGGTTCCGAGGTGCCCAGATCCGGTGGGGGCTGCTCAATTGTTCGTTCGTCGCGGCGCAGTGGCGGGGTTTGGGACGAAGTCGTCGGTGTGGGTGGCGGCTGACCCCGGGAAGGTCGGTCGCGGTGAGGCGACGCTCGTCGACGGCTCGGCTTCGCTGCATGCGGTGCGGCTGCTAAATGGGACGTGGGCAATCGACAGCGGTGCGCGCTGCGTGTGATGCGGGCAGCTGAGTAGCTCAGCTTTGCGTCATGGCGGCTGCTCGCCGAAGAGTCGGACTCCGTCGTCGCGGGTGGCGGACCGAGTGCGCGTCAGACACGATGGCAGCGTGGTACCAAGACCGTCGGGCCAGTGGTGTGCCGATGACGATTCTTGCTCGCGGTGTCGCCGTAGGAGGCGCCTCGTGGCTCCTTGGATGTATCGGGTGACGCGGACGACCTGCACACCATCGTCGAGCTTTCGCTTCCCGACGGACGAACACCATGGGGATCGGGCTGCGCAGGGCCGGCCATCGAACCGGGCCATCGTGTCAACGTCTGCACCGGCTCGAGCGATGATGCGCCTGCCATCTGTATCGCTCGGGTTACAGCCGACGTCCGAGCAGTAGTCATCACGCTATCGGACGGGACCCGGGAGGACCTCGTCCTGTATGGCGATCCGGATCGGCTGGGCGCGCGAGTGGCCGTGTTGGTTCACTCACGCGAACTGGACATCCACCGTGTGGACCTCATCGGCCGCGACGGTTCAGCCCTCGCCGATCAGACGTAGCCCGTCACCCGAGTGAGCAGCTGCCGCACACTGCGCAGACTTCACTGTCCTGCTGGCGGATCGTCTACCGGAATGTCATCGCTGATTCGGCTGGCGCTCGATCCATCGGGCTAGTAGGCGTCCGTCACTCCGGCAGCTCGGAGGCTGAGGTAGGCCGCGTGCGCCATATTGTGCGCACCCATGTCGTCTTCCTTGAACACCGCGTCAGCAGCATGCCGAACGCACAGCGCAAGCTGATCGACGACGAAGTAGGCACGATGGTGCGCCAGACGGCACCACTGGCACTGGCCAGACTGTTCGGTCGATGCGATCGGGACCAGGTGCCGAGCAGCCTCGGCGTGATCGGGGCAGACGCTCCGGCCGTCACAGACAGCCGTCGCGTCCACAAGGTGCTCGTGCCTTGCGTGCTCGACGCAAAACATGCCATGGACCATGGGGACACCATAGGGACAACCGGCAGCCGATTCCCCGCTGCTGGGATCTCGAGGGTCGGTTCACTGCACTTGCAGGTGGTGGCGGGCTGACGGCAGGTACTTCCGAACGCGATTCCAGTCGTCCTACGAGTGCCGGCGAAGGATCGCTTGCGTGCAGGTGGTGACGATCGCTCCTGGATCGTTCGCTACCACGGGGAGGAGCGCATTCGGGAACGGCAACGCCCGAGGCTCATGAGGCAACGAGCCAATCCGCCCTGGCGAGCAACTCGTCAAACGTCGCGATCTCAGGGTCGACGAGCTGACGACGGTACAACTCGAACGAGCGGACCTTATCAACGTGATGGCCACCCGAGGCACCAACGAACTCGTCTAGGCGGCCGACGACTAGGTACGACTTCGGCCGAAGTAGATAGCCAAATTCACCAAGTCGCTCAGCACCGTCCTTATCCAGAAGCGCAAGGCGTTCGCCGATGGCTGTTGATGCGCGGTGGATGGTCCCCTGGGCCTGCGACACGCCGCCCGAAACGTGGGTTGACGGAGCCCAGCAGCCATCGCGGTACTCGGTACTAAGCAGCGGCGTCTGGTGTGTCTTGAACTCGGCAAACACCATGGAGCGTATTCGCCCCGATGTTGCGAGCAGCGCGTCCGCGCGCTTGCCGACCCCGGCTACGGTGCGCCCAGCGACGATCTTTTCGAGCTTCTCGTCGTCCCAGCTGGTCAGCAGTTGACCGTTGAGGCTCAGACCCAGGATCCATGGATTGGCCTCGAAGAAGTTCTGCCAGACGCCCTCCTTCTTGCTGCCGGGGATCTCGGCTACGGCTTGAGCGAACGCGTCATCGTCTTCGAGCAACTCGTGGAAGC
>NZ_CAXTHK010000033.1:0-39102 GCF_964244045.1 uncultured Jatrophihabitans sp.
GCAGCAACGCAGAGCTGTACGCGAACGATTTACACCACTCCCCGGGGCACGACCATCCAGGGTGTAGATCGTCACGCATGTTGATCACCGGATTAGGGTCGGGGCCTCCGCCGCCGAGCAACGGAGGACGTACCGATGAGTGAGAAGACGAGCTTCGTCCGACCCGTAACGGCCGCGCAGAAGCGCGCCCGCGCGATCCCCGGCGTACCGGAACGGGTCGTACAGGTCCGTACGGAGATGGCCGGCACCGACCGCGCCCCACGCGGAGAACCTGGCCGCGATCCGTCACGCCGCGGATCTGACCCAGGTCGCGCTCGCCGAACGGATGGCGTCCCGCAGAGCGTCGTGTGCGCCTCGAGCGCCAGCACGACATGCTGCTGTCCACCCTGACCGGTTACCTACAAGCTGCCGGGGACCGACCCCGCGTCGTGGTTACCATCGACGGCCGAGACGTCGAGCTCGATCTCGCCATCCTGATCACCTGACGCCGCAGGAGATCCAGGCCCGATCATCAGCCGAAGCGTTAGTTGAACTGAATCACCCACTTCGATTCCGTGGGGCCAGTTCATGTTGCGCATGATGCGGGCGATATGTGCTCTTGCGGTCGTCGGACTGTCTGACATTTGAATGACATCACAGCGAACCTTGATCACTCAAACCGCATGCAATCCTAATATAATGCGGCTTGCAGGGTGGAGCTGAGGGGACTCGAACCCCTGACCCCCACACTGCCAGACATTTGTTCGAATATTTAGGTATGTTCGCCGTTGTTCGCAATCCCCTGCCGTATAAGGGATGCAGGCCCAGAGCAAAAGTTCGCGAATTTGGGCGAACAAGCGCGAATTTGGCGAATGGCTATCAAGATGGCTACCGGATGATCATGCTCTTGAGAGCAGCGCTCTTGCTTTCAAGAGCACTGCTCTCGCTTTGCGTTGAGCGTGGCGGTGTCACTCACCACTCCCACTCTCGCGCACGAGGGTTCCACCGAAGAGGCGCATCAGCCTGTTCAACGAGGCGATCGGCGAACGACGCGACAGCTCGCACGACCACGTCGAAGTCGCTGGGTAGGTGCGTGCCGTCTCGTCCGAGCCCGGCGCGATATGCCGCGTACGTTCGTGCGCGCAGTTCGACCAGGTTGCCGATGGCACCGGACAGTGGGACGAGGACGACGTTGCGGTAGGCGCCGGTTGCGGTCAGCGCTTTGCGTGCACCCGCGTGCGTGACGCTGTGCAGGCCGGTGAGTGTGAATACGTCGGCGAAGTCGCGTACGCGAGTGTTGGCGGCCCCGAGGGCGATCGCGGTCGCGACCTTCTCGGCGAGCACCGTCTCGATGGGATACCCGAGCACGCGAATCGCCAGATCGCCGTCTCGTAGTGCCGGGATGTCGACCAGTCCGGGTGCCGGTGTTACCGGGTCACCGAAGTTGATGTCCAGACGCAGCTTGATCTTTGCCGTCGCGACAGCGCAGTCCATCGTGACGCGCACCCCCGAGTAGAGCTCCTCGTCACGGATCACCCGTGATCTCACCGTGTCGACGAGAAACACGATTCCGTCGTCGTGCCCCATCGGCTGGTTCGCGATGTCGATCACGCTTGCGACAACCGTGACCTCGTCGTTGGCGAGGTTCCTGACGAGCGTGTCGGCGTCAGCGGTCGGCCGGCGGGCGCCGAAAGCGGCAAGCAGCATCCCGCCTTTCAGGATGAACTGATCCGCGTACGGCGAGGCGCTGAGCCGAGCGAGCCAGCGTTCAACCGCATACAGGGTCAGCAGCTCCTGCGTTCCGCGCTTCTCTGCGCGCGCACGGTTCTGAAGGTCGAGATAGGCGCGGCCGGCCGCCGAATCTCGGGTCGGCCGGCTCATTGCGCCATCGCAACGTCGAGGGCCTGCCGAACCGGACCGAGCACGTCGAGGCGAGTGGCCATGGAAAGCAGCTCGGGTGGGCGGGCACCTCGTCGCCGTAAATACCTCTGCAGCGCTGCGTGCGCGAGGGGTTCACCGAACCGGCCACGCAGCCGCATTAAGTCGATCACGGTCCGTGCTGGATCGTAGATGCGTACCCATTCATCCGGTGCGGCCTCGATCCGCGAGAGCCCGAGCTCGAAGTTCACGACGTCGAAGCGGAACACTTCGGTGGGCGGGTAGGTGATGCGCGGTGGCCGCTGCCGGGTCGGGACGGCAATCTGCACCGACAATGGGATCTCATCGCTTAGGTCGTACACGGCTGCCGCGGTACGACAGCACACGATCGCGATCGGGCTTCGTAACGCGACCGCCAGCAGGTCGGGATAGCTTGCCGGCGGCGCGTCGGCCTGGCGGAAGACGCCTCGCGACAGCTCGACCACGTCTCCGTCATCGCGCCAGCGATACAGCTCGCGCGGATGCACTCCGCGTCCTAGGGCCGTCGACGTCGTGAACGTCGCCGGCAGCGACGTCAGCCGAGACACGGATAGAAGTGTCGCACGCCATCTATCATCGTGCAACACTCTTATCCGCGTGCTACCAACGGCCGCGGGTCAAACCTTGACTGCCGCCGCCTACTTCCGGTCGTCGGGACGATGCAACTCGATCGCTTCGAAGTAGCAGACCGCCTACAGTCTGGCCTTGTGAACGACGAGCGGATGGCGCTGCGGACGACCGGCGACGGTTCGCTGGACGACGTCGTCGTCCGCCAGGTGTCGATGTTCCGCGCGGAGATGCTGGACACCGACCGACTATGGCTGTGCTGCTACTTGCCAGGCACCGGAGCCGAGCACGACAGAGTGGCTTTCGACGTGTCCTTGAGGGACGGTGCTCTCGCGTTCGCGGTAGTCGAGATGCCGACGGGTTCGATCACGCTCGAGTCGTAAACCGTTGGCGCCGCGCGCGACAACGTTTCTGCGACCGCAACCTCGTCCTCATCACGGCGGACGGTGTGGCGCTGCAGCCGGCCAGTCGAGCGACTGAGACGCGAGAAACGACCTCGGCTCGTCACACCAGATCGGCGAGCAACGCGACGCCCGGCAACACGCTCAGGATCGACGGACCGGGCTGCCAGAGCCGCCCGGCATCGACGACCATGTCGAGGGCCTCCAGCTGATGCCCGATGCGCCACAGCTCGCCGCGCACGTCGCGAGCGGTAATCGGCTCGTCGCCGCGGCGCCACGCGTGACCGAGCAACGGCAGTACCGCGGCCGCTAAATCGTCGACGCTCATCGGCCCCTGTGCGACCAACAGTGCGGCCGCCCGCTCGGCCACGATCAGATCGAACGAGCCGGTGACGAACCAGGACCGGAGCCGGCGCACCGCCTGCCCGTCGTCGCCGGCCGCCTTCGTCGGCTGCAGCACACCCTTGGCCAGTCTGAGCAGCCCGACGCGCCGAAGGATGTCATGCAGGACGGTCAGCGGCAGCAGGTCCTCCTCGATGCTCGCCGGACGGTCGAGCGGATACCAGGACGGTCGGTGCTGCTGCATCGCACGAAGTGTCACCCGCGGCAGCCGACCGCCTGGCGTCAGCTTCACGCCCGCACCGACGGTCTCGAGCAGCAGCCGGACGCTCTCGGGCACCTCCCCCACAACCGCGCGCACCTTGCGATCCGTCGCCGCGAGATCGAACGGACGCAGGGCATCGCCGACCCACTCGCGCATGTGCGCATGATCGGGATGCCGCGGAGTGGCCAGGACCTTGAGCAGCTCGGCGTACCCCTGCGGGCCGCCGCAGTCCTCCGGCGGGCAGTTGCCTTCACCGTCGACGCACCCTGGCTCAGCGCCACCGGTGCCGACGACCTCGATGTCGTGCTCCCAGCCGTCGCCGAAGTCGTAGGCGTAGACGAACCGCGGCGGCAACAACGCCAGGCGCACACCCCGCTCGTCGACGTCGTCGTCGTCCCAGTCCTCGAACGGCGACGAGTAACGCACCGAGCCGGTGTCGAAGTAGTGCAGATGCGAATCGGTCCAGCCCAGCGCGACTTGCAGCACATCGTGCAGCTCGTCGAGCGAAACTGCGTCCGGGACGTCGACCATGCGCGTCACCAGTGGGCTGACCTCGCGCAGTGTCGCCTGCACCCGCAGCGTTCTCATGACCGGACCGCCGCGGCGCAACACTTCTTGTACTTCACGCCCGACCCGCACCAGCAGCGTTCGTTGCGGCCGGGCGGCCACGCCGCGACGTCCACCCCGCAACGGCTCAGCTCGGCGGCGTAGCCGGCACGCAACGCAGCCTCGTCCTCACCCCCACGCCCCTCCTCGGCGACCCAGTGGTCGAACGCCGCGCGGCGCAAGGTCGCGACGCGAAGCCGCCGCAGACCTGCGTCGGCCGCCTCGCGCAGGGTGCGTTCGAGTCGCCGGCAGTACTCGCCATGACCAACCAGCCGTCCGCCGTCGCGCATGGAGTCCTCGGTAGCGATATCCCGCCACAGCTGTTCGATGAGCGCGAACTCGTCGGCCGGCAACCACGCATAGGCCAGCGCCACATCGCCAGCGCGGTGTCCCGCCAGACGTTGCGAGGCAATCGGCGGTGGCACCGCGCTGAACCCCGCCGGCAACCGCGGGGGCATCACCGGCTCGACGGTTTGCAGCTCGTCCGGTTCCTTCCCGAGTGCGGCGAGGCTTTCGGCTCGCAGCGAACGAAGTTGCGGGACGAGACGCTCGGGGTCGCCGGTCCGTATGGCCAGCTCCAGACCGGAGGTCAACCAGCGCAACGCGACGTCGTGCTCACCGATCGCGCCGTACTCCAGGCCGGCGTTGTTGAAAACCCAGACGTCATCTGGCCAGTCGTGCAGCACCTCGTCCCATATCGGTGCTGCCTCGCCCGCCCGCCCGTGCCGCATGAGGATCTCAGCGCGGCGGCAGCGCGGATCCGGCGAACACGCATAGCCACACTCGACGAGCACGTCGGCATGCCGGAGGGCGTCCTCGACGCGGCCCATCCGGTCATAAACGTCGGCCAGGTCACTGTGCAGCTCGAGCTCATTCAACTGCTCCGAGACGACCTGGTCTGCCGCGCACGCATCGAGGGCCCGTTCCAGCACTACTGCGTAATCCTCGTCGGGCCCGGACGCGGCGCGACGCAGGTCGCCATCCAACTGATCGAGGTCGCGGGAGAACACGACCCCATCGTGCCGCACCGCCGAACCCCTCCCGCCGCCATTCCCACTCAAGACCACCTATCGCTCCCGCTCAGGACCAGTTCTTCGACCGCGCGCCGCTACACCTGGTCCGGTGGCCCGAGACTTGCATCGCCTGGGCATCGGGGCCATCGTCGAAGACGATGACAGAGTCCCGGTGACCACCACACAGCCGGAAAAGCGACGAACGTTCAAATGGATCCGCCAACGTTCGTATTCGTTCGCTATCGTCCGCGCCCAACCTGCCAGACGTACGTTCGAATATTTGCACGGGTTCGTGGTCGTCCGGAATCCCCTGCTACGTAGGCGATGTAGCTCTCTCCCAACCTTACCGAACGCTCAGGAACAACGGCGGATTTTGCCATTGGCTACCCGGATGGCTACCCGATGATCATGCTTGACGACCCCGCCGTACCTAAAGGTACGGAGATACGTTTCGTCGCCGACCACGGGTTAGGGCCTGGTGGGCCGGCTGCCACCGGTCACGCTTCAGTGGCGGCGAGCTGTAGCCAGTCTTCGGCGGGCGGGTCGCTCGAGCCGGCGGCGTCGAACCAGGCGCCGAGCGCCTCGATGATCGAGCCAGGGTTGCGGCGCGATCGGGGGAAGGGCGGCTGCTGGTGAACAACAAATTCGCACCGTGCTGCCGCGATTCGTCGACCTGTCGCGCAAGAGGAGCGAAGTCCTTCACATTGTCGGTGACGATGCACCTGTCGTGCTCTACCGCCCATCGGAACAATCGCTCGTCGGTGAGACCGCGGAGTTCGTCCTAGTCTGCGACCGCAAGGACGTCGTAGCCACGCTCGCGCAGGGTGGCGGCGATAACCGGGGCGTGCATCTCGTCGAGCAACAGCGCGACGCCCACGCAAGGAGCCGGCGCTCGACTCGCCAGGCCTGCTCCGCGTCGTTGGAGAGACGGTCGGCTTCCTGGATCTCGGCGTCGATCTCTTCCGGGTAGGCGGAGTAGTAGTGCATGGCAACACGGATCTTCGTTTCCGGCAAAGCGAGGACTTCCGTCGTGGCAGCAATTGCCGCGTCGCCGCGCGCTTCGATCTCGCGCAGCACCTTGACCACTTCCCACACGTCCGGCCCGAACGCCAATGCGGCCCGGCGCCCGCTCGGCCCGTCCCTGAAGGTGACTCCCGTGTGATCGGCCATCCGCAGACCCTCGTCGACCAGCCTCTGCGCCAGTCCCGACGGCGTGGCTCCCGGACTGGACTGGGCACGACGCCGCAGCCGCTCGAGCAGCCGTGGATCGAACCGGATTGACAGCGGAGTTGACGTGTAGCGGATGGTACTCATTGCGCTACAGGACAATACGTGCCCGGAAGAGCATGCCATTCCACGCTCGGGCAATTGTCGGCCAGGCACTGTAGCCTTACACCTTAACGACGGCGGAGCAGCAGATGGGTCCAGCGGCCGCTTGGGCCTGACCTGCCCGAATAGACTTGCGATCTTGGCTCTGTCGAAAGCCGGTTGGTGAAGGCCGCGCAACCAGCGGTTCACGCGCTCGAACAGCTCGGCTCAAGGGAGTCGGCCTATTGGCGCGACTATGAGAATGATGCTCCGTCAACACACCACAAGCTCGACAACGACTGCAGTAACGTTGTCGCGGCCTCCGGCGAGGATGGCCGCCTCTACAAGTCCCTCTGCGGCATCGCCGGCAGGACCCGACACGCTGAGCACACTCGAAATTGACTCGTCGTCCAGTTCCGAGCTCAAGCCATCGGAGCATATTAGGAACCGCTCGCCGGGCGAAGGTGGCAATAGCCAAACATCAGGCTGAGGGTTCGAGCCAGTGCCGAGCGAGCGCGTGACCACGTTGCGGCGATGATCGTTTCTCGCCTCCTCCGGCGTGAGTCGTCCAACCGCCACCAACTCAGCAACTTCGGAATGATCGACCGACACCTGGGTCAAGATCTCGTCGGCAAGGTGGTAAACGCGAGAATCACCGACGTTGAAGACCATCCAGTGGTCCACTCCATCGACACGGACGACGCAGACGCCGGACAACGTCGTTGCCATTCCGTCCCGGCCGCCGCTCTGAGACTCCTGCAAGATCCTTCGATGTGCATCCCGAATCGCTGCGAGGACGTCATCGGGGCAGACAGACACCTGCTCAGCCAACTCGGCCATCTTGGAAGTAGCGAGCTGACTGGCTATCTCACCCGCCGCGTGGCCACCCATGCCGTCCGCGACGACGAACACCGGCGGTCGAGCAAACACGCTGTCCTCGTTAGAGGTTCGAACTAAGCCGACGTGCGTCGCTGCGCCGACCGAAAGCTGGAACATTAGATCCTCCGAAGTTCGTACACACCCGCCCTGCTGCGCTCGACGCCATACTCCGGTCGCCACGTGGTGAACGCGGCGCGCGACATCGGGCACTTGTGACTGCTGGCGTTTCCCTAGCCGCCAGCTCGTATGGCCGCGAGTTCGCGCCTCATTTCGGCCGCAGTTCCGAACCGATCACGGCGATCCTCTGCGCACGCACGGACTAGGAATGCCGCCAGCTTCTCGACGATATCCGCTCGGACCGACCGAGGATCCACTACCACTTCCCCAACCATCGGCTTTGAGTGTGGATACGGATGCTCGCCGTTGCATAGCAACTGATACAGCACCACACCTACAGCGAAGAGATCGGTCGATACGTCCCAGCGGGTGAGATCTGCATCGGGTGCCTGGTAGGGCGGAGTTCCGGACTGTGTGTACACCGGATCGCCAACCCTAGAAGCGATGTTGAAGTCGAGCAGCTTCGCCCCTGCGCGAGTGAGGATGATGTTCAGAGGCTTTATGTCGCGATGAACCAGACCCTTGTCCTGGAGCTCCATCCATTCTGCGTACTCGGCCTCAGAGAGGTCGCCGTCCCGACGCTTGACGTCGAGCTGTTGGATCCTGGCGGCATCCGGGTGGATTGCCACTAGCGCGTCGAGAATGTCGAGGGCGACGTCGATGGCTTCTCTGTCCCGCAGCTGCCGCTTGCCGTTGGCGTAGTCCTCGAGCGGTTCGCCGTCGATGTACTCGGTGATCAAGTACCAGTCGCCAGCCTGTGTCTTCCCCGCCCAGTAGACCTTCACAACGTTCGGGTTGTCGATCTTGCGGAGCGCAGCGATCTCTCGCCGAACGGCATCATATCCGGCAGCGGTGTCGAACAGCTTCAGGGCGCGCTCCTCGCCCTCGACATCATCGCGGACTCGATAGACCTTTGAGAACCCACCCTGGCCGAGGACGTTGAGGATCTCGAAGCGAGCGTCGATGACGTCGCCGACCACGTAATCAGCAGCCTTCGCCCCGACCGACGACTTCACCTCGGCGGGGTCGGGCTCGGGGAGTATCTCGCTATCGCGCTGCCCACGGAGTGCCGACGCGTTGTGCTCGCTCTCCATGCGGAGGCGGTGCTGGACCGACTCGTCGCAGTAGACCACCTTCTCGGGGTGATCACCGATGCGATAGCCAAGGTCCACATTGCCAAACTCGGCCGCACCTATCGATGCCTGCTGCTCCTTGACGCGACGGCGGAGCTCGAGCGCGAGCTCTGCAGCCCATGCCAGCGCGTCGTTGGGCACTTCCATCTCCGCGTTCGGCCACAGGAGCTTGAGCAGTCCGTTTACGGTGTTGTTTGCAGCCTTGCGGTCGCGCCCGCTGAGCTGGCTCCCCCACTCAAGGCGCCCCTGCATGACCTCGAGGCGAGACGTGCGCCGTAGTTGGCTCCAGCACTCGGCCAGGAAATCGCTGACGAAGCCGAAGTGGGCGGTGAAGTACGACGGGGCGAGCTTGGGGACTTCCCAGCCCGGTAGGTACGCGTGGATGCGGTCGTGAAATGCGGTGTCGTTGCGCATCTCCTTCGGCATTGGCCCGAACAGGTGACCACGGCGTAGTTCCTCGGCCACGTCGACGTCGAAGTTGCCGACCATCACGATGCCACCGTCGGCGCGGATGCTCTCCTTGCCGCGGCTGAACTCGCCCGACTCCATGTAGCCCTTAAGGATGTTCACGCCCTCCTTGGTATCGAAGGAGACGCCCGACACCTCGTCGAAGCAGATGACGTCGTATTGAGCGACGAGACCTCGCCGTCCGGTCGCGTTGTTGACAAACATGTTCGCGATGGTCGCTTTGCCACCCGAAACCAAGTGCGCGTAAGGCGATACCTGCTGGAACAGATGCGACTTGCCGGTGCCCCGCGGACCGAGTTCAACAGCGTTGTAGTTGGCCACGACGAACGGAATCATGCGGGCGAGTAGGACGTCCTGCTCGCGGCGAGTGAAGTGTGCGGGTTCGAACCCAACACTGCGGAGAAGGAGATCGCGCCACTCGTCGATCGTGAACCTAGCCCGCCCCTTCACGAACGTGTCGAGGGCATCGCGCGTCGACATCTGAATCGGCCGCACCGCCTCCACTCGGAACGGCTGACCACCCGGACTTCGAGCGAGTGCAGGGATGTACTCAAGGGTGACCTCGGCGTAGAAGCCGCCGGTGAGCATGCGATCGTGCTCGTTTACCAGCTGATCTGAGATGTGGATGTCGCTCAGCTGCAGGCTCGGCAGCTCGGCCGAGTAGGCGTCGGCCTTCGCGTCGAGGCGAGCGCGGAGCAGGTCGATAATCTTGACCTTGCCCTTCTCGCGGGCTCGCGACTTGAACAGTTCCTCGTCGCCGGCCCGAACGGTCCGCTCTTTCATCGAGCGCTCGACCACCGCGAGACCTTCGTTGATCTCGTCCTGGTCGGTAGTTGCGCAGTATCGGCCAAGCAGGAACTCGCCGACGTAGGTCGGCACCGGGTACTGACCTCGGAACTGCTGAGCTAGGTCCTTGCGGACGAGGTACCCCTCGAACACATCTGCCGCGAGCTGGTCGAGCTCGTCGAGCTCGGTCACCGGTTCTTCCCCACGACGACCTCGCGCTGGGCGAGAATCTGCCCGTCCGACGCGACGAGGACGAGATGGGCCCGCTGCCCTTCGAGCTCCTCGTCCGAGACGAGAAGCGACACCTTCTCGGCGCCCGAGGTCTCCTTGGCCTTCTCCGCGATGCTCGTCTTCGCGTCTGCGGGCATCGCCCGCAGGTCGACCATGAGGCCCGGGGCAAGCCCGCTGAGCTCGATGCGGCACAGCAGCCCGAGCCAGGTGATCTTGATGATCTCGGGGGCAGTCGTGGGTGCTCCCGCCGCGCCGGCGGTCACCCTGAGCCGGGGAACGATGCACTCCTGTGGGCTCGCACCTCCGTGCTCGTATTGCGTGCCGGCCTCGAAGCACGTGGCGCCCGGGGCGAGAGCAATGCGCACGTCCTGGTCCCAGAACCATGGAACGGTCGGGACGTGCACCGCTGCACCGTCCTTGATCCGTGCGCACCGACCTTTCTTGATCTCAGTGGTCGCCACCGGCAGGTCGACCTTCTCCATTTCCACCGGAAGCAGGATCCAACCGTGGTCGGTAACTACATCGACCCGCTTCCAGCTCGAATCGAGGAGCTCGCGGATGCGGCTTGCGATCCGTCCAACCTCCTCGTCGAGGTAGTCGACCAGGCGTGCGCCGACGTCGTGGCCGCGGTGGTCGACCTCACCCGCTTCCGTCCAGGCCACGCCAGACGGGTCGCCAGACTCGGTCGGCCCAAGTACCTGCACACCTTTGTCGATCATGAGCGAGCGCAGCACCTGAATCGATGCCTTAGTTCCCGTGATCGCGTTCGCCGGGTGGAGACCAGGGCCGGCAGTCAATGCGTCAGACTGCACAGGCACCAGGGCTGGCTTCGCGGTCTCCGTCACCGTTGGGAGCGCCGCCAGGCTCGTATCCAGTTCGACACCCAAGGAAGCGCCCGCAAGGCGGTGCGCCAACCGATGGGCAACATCGAGCCGCAAGCCGTCGACAAACAGCGTGGCTGTACCCGCCGCCGTGGACGCCGGCGGACCTGGGTGGTAGGTGCCCGCATGAGCCATCGGTCCGATCGCAGCCTGGAAGCGGCTGGCAACCGCATCGAGCCAGGGCCGGTACATCGACGTCACGGCCGCCGTGACGGCGGCTCGGTCAGCCGCGCTCGAGGCGGCGGCGAGTGCACGTAACGCTGCATCGTCTGCCTGCCAGCCGTGCTCGGTGTACTCGAGCGCGAGGGCGTCGAGTCCGCCGGCCGACGGCTCGCTCGCCGTGCGCTCCGCCAGCAAGCCCAGCTGCTCGACCGCGAAGGCCAGCGGCGCCAGGCCGAGGTGTGCCCACACCGTTCGCCGGCGCGGAGCGTGCTCAGCGTCGAGGCGAGCCGCTTCCTTGCGGGCGCCCTCCGCGGTGAGTGCTTCGAAGTCTCGCAGCAGGTTGCGGAGATGGTCCTCGGCCGCTTCGTTGTCCTGCGGCCACGCGTCACTGTGCTCGAACGACAGCTCCATCGGCTTTGCCTGGCGCAGCCGTTCAACGATGCCGGGATACCGCTCCGGCATGTCCGCGAACCGCTTCCAGACGTCCGCCCACTTCCCCCTTCGCTCGCCTAATCTGCGTGCGGCAGTAACAGGCCCGTCACTCGAGGGACGAAAGCCCCAGTCAGCCGCGCACTGCTTTTCGAAGGCGGTCCACTGCGCGTCGTCGAGCCGTGAGCGATAGCCTGCCGGGTCGTCGAGCCAGCCGAACAGAATGCTGGTCGGATCAGGATTCACGAGTTGGTTGAAGTAATCCGCATCCAACACCTGCTTGAAGACCCGGTCGAACGGCTCGTCGAGGAACCGATCCAGCGCGAGCAGCATCGCGGCCGCCGTGTCTGCACCGTCGGCGACAGTGAGCCCCAGGCCGCGGTCGGCGTTGACGAGAAACGCACGAATCGACCACTCACGCTTGCTCTTGGGCTGGGTGAACTCGTTGCTCCGGTACTGCAGCTCGGCGATGGGAGCTAACTCTGGGGGGCACGACTCGACAGCGCGGAGCTCAGCGCGAGGGACACCGGGTAAGTAGACGATGGGCGCGTCGTCGGGTAGGCCGATCTCGATTGTGCCGGCGACCACACAGCGAACCCAGTACGCCGGACCTTGGCGCCGCTCAACGTCATACTCGCCGAGCGTCACAACCGGCAGCCGCTCCGCGACTCGTTTGATCACCAGACGCCATTGCGCCGTCTCGTCCGGCCACAACAGGGCCCATGGCTTGACCAGAGCGTTGGCGTTGAAGTCAAGCGCAGCCTCGATGCGGGCCACGAGGCGATCGAGCACCGTCTCACTCACGTGCGACCCGCCCGCCGTCGGGCCTCTCGCTTCTCGGCGAGCGACAAGTGAATGTCGTTGAGGCGTTCGGATGCGTCCGAATTCGTACCGCGGTCCTTCTTCCAGTGGACGTTGACCTTCGCTCTCAGCACGTCGGCCTCTACGAAGGGCCGGATGTTCAGGCGGACACCGTCATTGAGATCGGGCTCCCACCTGATCGGCTGCTCGTACAGCTCCTTCCACCGCACGTAGATGTCGTAGGGTTTCTCGCCTTCCAGGATCGCCTCGAGCTTGCGCTGGAGATCCAATGCCGCCGCCAGGCGCGTCTCGGCACCGGGGAACTCTTCACGCACCGCCGCTCTTTGGCGCTCCACCCAGTCCTGGCCGAGATAGGTGTAGGTGAGCTTCTCTAGCGTCTTGCGATCGAGACGGTGGTAATTGACTAACGCCGAGAATCCGTCCCGCTGGCCGTCCCAGATATGCCAGACGAACGGCCGGTTCGCGAACAGCGCGCAGTGGTGTTTGAAGAACTCGTCCCGCAACCAGTCGGCGAGGTCCGTCTTCTTGCTCCCTGCCTGCGCAAGTAGTCGCCGGACCCTCGTAGGTGACCAGGACTCGCCAAACGCGGCTGCCAGCAGCTCCTGCGCTCGATCCACCGCCGGCTGCTCACCGGCAACTGCTGGCAAACAGACGATTCCGTCCAAGTCAGAGAGGGCGTCTAGGTCGTCCGGCTCTGCCTGCTCGGGCCAGCGGTAGCCGACAAGCCGAGCCACGGCAACCTGCAGCGGTGCCGTCGATACCTCGGGCCTCCCCTCAAATAGCCATTGCGTCGGATCATCCGATGATGGTTCGGGAAGCGGCCCGGCCGCGTCAGCCACCGCCTGCCAATAGTCGATGTCGAACGGCACTTGCGTCAGGTATCCGGGGCGGACGACGATCGACTGGTTGACCGCGCGAACATCTTGCGAGTACTGCGGCGATGAGCAATATGCCCAGATTGCCGGCAGATGATCCTGCGAGAACGGGATCAACGGGCAGGACGTATCTCCGAAGGGCTCACCGTCGTACAGGGTTACGGCTAGGTGACTGACCTGACCAATGAGGACCCCCCGACTGCCCAAGACGTCCCTAGGGTTGAAGTTGTGCGCACTGGAGTTCCGAACAAGCGAACCCTGTCCATCTTCCCAGCGGAGAAGGGTTGACCGTCCTCGGTACGGGGCGGTGCGGTCAGGAGGGCTGACGATCCGCTGCCATGCGTCTCCTGCACTCGAGATCTCCCAGAACTTAACGTGATAGCGGTTGACATCTCCTGTCACGAGGCCCTGCCACGCACGCGCATATTCAGAAAGGCTGCGCAACCGACTAGCTGTCCCAGGCGCGAATGGACCCTTGCTGGATGGTAGGCCCAGGGGGACGACTTGCACGTCGTTCATCCGCAGCGCCACTTCCTTGGATGAGACTGTACGGGCGGATCCTGCCTCTACCCACGCCAGCCCTACGTCGCCCGCGGGACGTTCCTCGGTTGAAATCAAGAGCGCCACCTGTACGACCTCGCCGCCGATTGATCTAAACGCGCCAGCGCCCAGTCGAGCGATCACGCGGATCTTTCGGTCACGGAGCGTCCGACGCAAATTGCCGTATGCGCTCAGGTACAGGATGTACTGAGGCATGACAGTGGCAACTGTTCCTGCGGTCGCAGCAAGTTCGGTCAAGCGCAAGACAAATGCAGATGCAAGATCGTCCTTGCCGGCATCGAACCGTTCCTCCAAAAACCCTGCCAGCGTGGGAACTTGCTGTGCGCGGCCAAGAAACGGCGGATTTGTCGTGACTAGCGTGAAGTGGCGAGAGAGCAGATCAGCGGCACGAGCAAGGGCTGCGGCGTTCGCGCCGAGCACCGTAGTCGCAGGATCAATCATCTCAGCCGTCGCTGCCTCGCCGAGAATGGGCGACACGTCACGCCACTGTGCGTCCTCAAAGGACCGTTGAAGTTGCGAGGGATCGCTGATCTCGGTCACTCGCCGCGGAGCGATGAGACTTCCAAGGACGTCAGCATCCCGAAAGAGGATGTGCAGCCGGACCAGCGCGTTCTCGATGCGCTGGTCGCCATCGGCGAGTGCCTTCCACTCGTCGACCGGCGCCCTCGCCGGGATACCGGAGCAGGCAATGTTGGGAACCGGCAGCTGCCGCCAGCCGCCGCCGACTTTCCATGTCTGCAGTGCCACGGCGAACATGGCGATCTGCACGCAGCGCGGATCGACCTCGAGACCAAACAGGTTGTCACGCAGCACTGCGTCCTGGGCAGCGACGGGTCCGAGGCCCTCCTCCTCGGAACGCATCTGCCAAAGCATCGAGAACGCTTCGACGAGGAAGTGCCCCGACCCGCAACATGGATCCATGACCGTGACCTCGGCGACTCGTCCGGGCCAGCCGTCGAACGAGCCGGCAGCTGGACGACCGTCGTCGTCAACGCGCAGATATTCGAAGCGCTTCGTCAGAGGACTCTTGGGATGCCGGGCAGCCCACCATGCTCCAAGAGAGTTCTCAAGCAGGAACCGGACCATGTAGTTCTCGGTGAATAGCTGCGTCACTGGGCCGAGGTCGGCGCCACCGATCTTGCGCCCCGATGCGTTGACCTCGTCCTTCTTGTCCTTCTGCCAGAACTGGTACACCCACCCGAGCGCGTCGTCAGCGGCGAACACCTCACCGGGCAGACCGTCGAGGATCTGTTCGAGCGCGTGGCGTCCTTCCGGGGCGAGACGCAGGCGGACACATGGGTCGTCGAGCCGGAAGATGCCCGGGAGGATCTGGGCGGCGAAGCGCGCCGCGACCGACCAGCCGTCGGGCTCACCGAGTTCGTCGGCCAGCTCGTCGCAGTCAGCCAGCGTTACGGGCGCCTTGTACTCGGGGTGCAGCAGCAGATCGTTCTCTGCGAGAAAGCGGGCGAACAGCAGGCGGTGCCACTGCTCGTACGCGCACTCCGCGATCAGCAGCTCGCGCTTCTGGTCGAGTTGGCGCCATTTCGCCCGAAGCCCATTGCGCTGCACGGCTTGGTCGGCATCGAGGTGCTCGGGCCGTTTGTCGGCGAATACGCCGAGGCTGGCGAGTGCTGCGCTCGATGCGCTCTCGGCGGCCCGGCGCGCGGCAAGTACCGAGGTCTCGAGCTGCTTACGTAGGTTTGAGGGAAGGGCGCGCATGTCGGTCCTCAGAGGATCACGGTCTTGCCGGCGTCGAGGTGTGGCTGTACGTGGGAGCGCACGTCGTCGAGGTAGGCGGTGAGGTCGTGCGGGCCCGTGATCGTCACCGGGGGCAGGGCGACGCGGACGCTCTCGGGTTGGAGCTTCTCGAGCGCACGCTGGCGGACCTGATCGTGTCGACTCGGCACGAGGCTGATGCGGTCCTGCCATCCGCTGAGTGGGGTGGCGTCGAGGACTTCGAGCAGCCCCGTGTCGGTGGAAATATCCGGCGGTTGCGCGCGCACGAGCCGGGCTTCGGCGAGCAGCGTGTCACGATCGGAGGGGTCGAGCTTGGCCCACTCGTGCCAGGCTCCAAGTTCGTCGATGGCGGCGCGCTGGGCGTCGGCGAGCTGCTCGGCGCACTGGGTGACCTCACCGCGAAGCGCGCTCGTCAGGTGCTGGAGCAACGGCGCGACTGGATCAGGTTCGTCCAGGAGTTGGCGGCCGGCGCGGATCGCGGCGACTGCGGGCTCGCTCGTCGCGGCGACGGGCAGGCCGTCGGCGTGACGTAGCAGTCGCTGGAGCTGTTGCCACTCGGCCTCGCGCTTCTCCCGTTGCTGGTCGGCGGCTTGCCAGCGCGTGAGGGAGTCTCGGAGTTCGGTGTGGTTGTCGGCCACGGCACGGAACCGCTGGTTGCCGCCTAGCGCCGAAAGAGCGTCGAGGTGTCCCGTCGCTGGCGGCTCCGGGAGTGGCGGCGGTCCGCCCGCCCGCCCGGCAAGGTCCTTGAGCCGTTGCAGCAGCGCCGGGATTTGCGCACCTTCTTGGCCTGGCTCGTAGGGGATGTTGGCGGCGGTCAGGAGTCCCTTGACCGCTAGCCGTTGGCTGACGGTGGGTGGCTCGTCCTCCTTGTAGAGGGTGACCTTGCCGATCTGGTTGGGGGGTAGCTCCTTCGGCCCGGTCAGATCCTTGTGGTCCTGCGCGGCTCGGATGTTGCCGGCGGCTAGGAGCGTGAGGATGGCGCCGTTGACGGCGTCGCGTGGCCACCCGAACTCAGGTGCTCCGAATCGTTTGTGTAGCTCGCCGCCTTTGGTGCCGCTGGGGCTCATCGCGGCTAGGACCTCTTTGCAGACGGTGTTGGTGGTCGGCTCGCCGTGATGGCCGACGGCCTCGAGCGCGTCCGGTGCTCCGTCGCGGGCTTTGGTGACGACCTTTGCCCAGTTCGGGTTGTCGCCGGCGGAGAACTTTGGGAACAGGCGGATGAGCGACCGGTGGGCCGCGGTCTCGACGGCATCGCGTAGCGAGGAGGTGGTGACCTCGTTGCCGCCACCTTGGAACACCCGGGCGTGCGAGACGACCTCGGCGAACAGCGTTGTGAGGCGGTCGTCGTCGGTGGCCAGGCGGGTCTTCATGGCGCGCTGTGCTGACTTGCCCTCGTCGGTCTGCGGGGTCGGGCGCTGCAGCGTCTGCTCAGCGGCGGCGTAGCTGGCTAGCGTGTCCTTTATCTGGTCGGCCTCGCGTCTCGGCAAGAAGACGAATACGACCGGGCTTTCGTCGCCGGCCGCGGCGGCCGCCGTCTTCACCGTCGCCTCGGTGGCCGACCACTCGTCGCGGATCCAGACCGGCACGTCCCCTTCACCGGGCGCCGGTTCGTCTTGGCCCCAGTGCTGGTGGATGGTGCGCGGGGTCTTGCTCGTTCCGTGAGTGAGCTTCAGACCACCGAGTGCCGACTCGACCGCGCGCTGGAGTCGCTCGCTTCGCAGTTGGTTCATTCGGGTGGCGTCGTCCCGGACGGCCGCAAGCCGGCTGCGGTAGTCCTTCTCCCATTCGGCGCCTTCTTCGGTCTGCAGTAGGTACTCGTCGTCGACACGCTGCACGGCGCCGGCGCCGACCAGGTCGTCGAGCAGTTCGGGGACACGCTTGCGCAGCTTGGCGCCGTCGGCGCCGAGGTCTTGGACGAGCAGGTCGGCGAGGAAGGGCGCGGTTGCCCGCAGCCCGGTCTCTCCGCCCATGGTGCGGGTGGGGATCTGGGTGATGAGGAAGATGAGCGCGCATATGCGGGATTTGAGCTCGCCGTCAGACCCCTCGGTGCGCAGTCCGCGGATGAGCTCGTCGATCTCCTTGAGCAGGACCCCGCTCTGGAGCATGCCCGGCGCCTGCTCGTCGTAGACGAAATCGGCGCCGACCACATGTCCCATTGGCTGGCCGGCGACCCGGGCGGTTGCTTCGTGGACGATCCGCAGCTGAGTGCGGAGCACCCCGGCCTTGCCGGCCCGGTCGATGGCGCGCAGGGCGAGCTCCCAGAAACGGCGACGGGTGGGCAGCAGCGGGTAGTCGGGGACGAGGTCAGCCTTATCGGCAGCCTTCGGTGCGAGCTGCGTTCCCCCAAGGTGGCGGTCAATCTCCCCGCTGACGTCGTCAAGGGCGGTCTTGAGGGCGGGGACGTGCTCGGGTTGCTTGCGGAGTACGACCTCGCGAACCACCGTCTCGACGTCCTTGTCGGACAACGCGACTTGGACGGCGAAGCGGTCGGTCAGCTTTTGCAGGGTGGGGGTGGCGGTGAGCGCGCTCTGTCCTGTGGCGACGAACAAGACTTGGCTCTCGAAGCGGGCGGAGACGCCTTCGACGATGTTCTGGACGGTGAGGGCCTTGTCGTTGTCGTCGCCGATGTACTGCTGCATCTCGTCGAGCACAACGAGAGTTAGGGGGAACTTGCTGTCGCTGGTCGACTGGAGCCGGAGGACGTCGCCCATGACGTCGAACATCTCCTCGTCGGTGATGTCCTTGGTCGTCGGAGGGAACTGTGTCCTGAGCAGGTCGCGCACGTCCTTCACGGAGTCGCCCAGTGTCGGGTCAGCCTCGAGAAGGGCCTTCGCGATGATCGGAGAGACGTAGAGGTCGTGGATCTCCTTGTCGAGTGAGCGGTGCTTCGCCTCGACTGCCGCCCGGACGGCTTCGAGGTGGTCGTTCTCCCGCGCCCAGATCATGAAGCGCGCCAGCGGGTACTCCTCGGGGAGTCCCGCGCTGTCGAAGAGCACGGAGAGGAACGCCAACCGAACGGCGTCGCTCTTGCCGGACGCCAGCAGGCCGGCGGCCGACCACAATCCGCCGACCCGTTTGCCGGCCGTGGACAGCTCGGTGAGGTGATCGCGAATGTCGTCGGGCAGCTTCACGAGCTGGCGGGCGCGGTCGCCTTGGGGGAGGTCCACGTCACGCCAGAGGTATTCGAGGACGCGGACGAGATGTGATTTGCCGCTGCCGTAGAAGCCGCTGACCCAGACTGCTGGTTGCTGCGCCTGGCTGAGGTTGCGCAGGAAGCTGTCGAGGATCTGCTCGAGGCCGCGGGCGTACTGGCCATTGCAGACGAAGCTCCGCAGCTCCCACCGCAGCACGTCCCACTGCTGCTCGGTGTCGGGTCGCGCGACCTTGGCGACGCCGTCGTTGGGGATCTTCGATGCTGTCGGATCGTGGACGAATAGTTCTCGGTTTTTGATCGTCATCGACCGTTCCGTCTCGGTGTGATTGGGATGGCGAGGTAGTTCCACCCGTCGCGTGCGTCGAGCAGCCGGTAGCTGTTGCCTTCATGCTCGCCAGGGAAGAAGACGAGGAGCCGCCCGGCAACAGCCTCGTTCACGGCGTTGAGCAGGGCTGAGACTTTGACGGCGTCGCCGAGCCCGAAGAGCGTTCCCGCGCCAAGAAGACCGATGACGCCTTCGGGGTCGGCGTGGTTGGCGAGTTCTGGCCGTACCTCGTCAACGAGATCTTTGAAGAAGGCGGGCAGGGCGGTGTCCATCA
Source organism: uncultured Jatrophihabitans sp. (assembly GCF_964244045.1). NCBI lineage: Bacteria > Bacillati > Actinomycetota > Actinomycetes > Jatrophihabitantales > Jatrophihabitantaceae > Jatrophihabitans > uncultured Jatrophihabitans sp. Next base: position 19,230 of record NZ_CAXTHK010000033.1, read on the forward strand.
GGTCGGGAGACTCGAAGTACTCCTCGCGGTACTCGTGGGCCGCCATCCATCGCTCGAACGAGGTCGTGATGTCGACGAGCGCCCATGAGTGGTGGGCTTCCTTGGTCGCCACCTCGAAGTCAGGGAGGTGCAGTCGGAGGCGACGCTCGTACTCCGGCGGGTAGACCGCCATCCACACCCGCTGCGCGGGCGCCAAATTCTGCTGCCGTGGCAGTGCGACGAATGATCGGTACGCAGCGAGCAGTTCGTCGACATAGCTCACAGCAGCGCTTCCTGGTTCTCGTCGAACGGTCGGAGAAGCTGGTGGAAGGAGACCTCAATGACGCCACCTGCGTTGCGAAATTCCAGTAGCCCGTGCTGAGAGGCAGTGGCTGCGAGATCGAAAAGGTGCGATTTCGGTTGGTCGAGTACCTGCGCCCAGAGCGTCTCGAACAGTGAGTGGCCGCGAGCGCCTTCGAGATGTCCGAGCAGGAGAGCGTAGGTCGCGGCGGCGGGTGTTGGGTGAACCCGCGCCCGGACCTTCTTAGTTGCCTTGACGGCACGCAGGTGCCCGGACTGCGCCCACGACGATGCAATCTTCTGCGCCGTGGTCTGCCTCGTGCTCTCCTTGTAGGCGCCAGGAAACGCCGCCTCGATAGCTGCGTCGAAGTCACTCGGCGCGATGACCGCGCCAGGCTCGGCGGCCAGGATGACCGCGGTGGATGCCCGAAGGATTGGGTCCCGAGCAAGGGCGCAAAGTATTGCAAGCAGCGGCTGTCCAGACGGCTCATGCCCCCACAGGTCGCGCAGCGCGCGAAATAGCAACGAGCCGGGGTTTAGAGCGTAAAAGCGGCGCAGCTGGCGGAATGCCCACTCGCGGGCACTCGTCGTGTCCTTTGCAAGGGCGTTGTCGTCCAGGACCGCCAACCGGTACGCCTCGGCCGCAGCGTCAGCCGGCAACTCCGACAGAAGCCGCTGGAGGCTCAAGACCATGATCGTCTGGCTGGTGCTGGGCCCACCGGGAACGTCACCGCGAACGATCTGTGCCGCGGCCGCGGCAGCGGAGGCCGCTGCCACCATCACCGTCCCGACCCGGCGAGCCGTTCCGACCGCCACGCCCCTATCTCCGTGCGCAGCCACAGCTTCCACCGGCCCGGTCTCAGATCGACCACGGGCCGCGGCCTCATTGGATAGCGCCGCTGGTACGCCGAGATGGTGTTGCGTTGCGCGAGGCCGAGCATTTCCGCCACTCCTTGCGCATCGACAAGATCTTCTGGATCGAGACATCCGGGCATCGCGGTGAAGACTACAACCGTTGACAGCCGCGTTCTGGGTTACCACGGCGCCGATCGCCGCTCGTGTGCCGTCGGGAACCTTAGGTGGGTGATGCAAGAGGTGTGATCGCTTGGTCTGGACGTGTGAGGTCTCGGACTGAGCCGGGGATGGCCTCGTCAGGTGGCGCTCTGGTCAGTGGGAACGAAGTCATGCCAGGTGACGGTCTTGGAGTTCCAGGTCGCAAGGTGCCGAGCAACAGCGTAGATCGTCTCGATCGCGGTCTCATCCAGCACGGGGAGCGTTTCTCGAAGGTACTTGAGGACGTCTCGTCGGTTCACCACGGTCACGTCGTCCGGCTGCCGCTTCACCGTGAAACCCCGCTGCGCGCCCACGACGGCGACGACGCCACGGACGGGGATCTCGACGCCTGCGGCCGCGCTCAGCAGCTTGGCTGCCCGGGTCGCTTCGTGCCGGCTGTTCCGGACGTAGGGCTGATTGAACCCGTTGACCTTCACAGTGCCGCCGCCTACCCAGACGTTAGCGTCCGGGTGATGTTTGGCGTTGATGGTGAACACACCACCCGGACCGATGACGACGTGGTCGATGTCGCTGCCCCGTTCGCCGACCGGGACGGCGTGAAGCACGCGCCATCCTTCCCCGAGCTTGGCGAGCCGGCGGGCGACGTCCTCTTCACCGTCTGCACCGATCCGCCAAGCTCGTTCGTCGGTCTTGGCCCCGACTGCCCGGGAGAAGAAGGTTCGTATCGGTGCGGCGTCCCGCAGGTTGCGAGCTCGCTCACGAGCCGCTTCGCCGGGTTGATTGTGGGCGAGGTCGCGGTCCGGACGCAGGTCGGCGGGTTTCGCTTCGGCCGCCGGCTTCGGCGCGGGCCGCGACTTCGGCTCGTCCGTGGCGTCAGGGCTGTGCCGATGGCGATATTCGGCGGCGCGGCGGACACCCGTGGCGTGGTCGAACATCTCCGCCGTGGCGCGCTCGACCGTCTCGACGTCGGCGCGCTGCGGGCAGTGGGTTACCCCGGTCAGCAGGTCGCGGTAGCCGAGGTCGTGCGTACCGGCTTTGACGTACGCGCGGTCGTGGCCGTACCGGCGCCAGCGTTGGACGACGAGCGGAGCAGAAACATCTGACTGGTCCAGCGACACGGGGGCACCTCAAGGAATCAGCGATCCCCCGCGGATCGATGTGATCATCAGGAAGCTACCAGCCCGTTAGTTCTGCGTGAAGTACCGGCTCGAGTTGCAGATCCGCAGCCGCTCAATCCCAGGCAGCGCTGACCACGTCTGGGTCCGCGAGGTCGGCGAAGGTCGTCGCGAATCGACGGAGATCCTCGCCGGTCACTCGACGGTCTGCCCGCTCAGCGTCCTGGACCAGTAACCGACGCAGGTATTCGGTCCGCGACACACCGAGCCGACGAGCATTGGCAGTAAGCGCGGCCAACACGGCGTCCGGGACGTCGCGGATCAGAACGTCTTTCATGCGTCACCTCAGCGGCAATCGTATGAGGCAGCCGGCCAAATGATCCGGCACAACGGGCTCGACGTGCGACCCGACCACGTGTGAGGTCCGATTGCGGGCAGGTATGAGGTCGCCTCGAATGGTCGTCGAGCAGGTCTGCCGGCGAAGTCTGCAAGATCATTCATCCGCGCCCCCAGCTGCAGGTGACGCCCAATTCTTGTTGGGGCCCGGCAACGTGAGGTCTTGACGGGACGTGTGAGGTCCTGCCGACCTCACACTGATCGCTACACGTCTGCAGACGCTGCTCGGCATGGGCTTCGCAAGCAAGCTGAATGTTCAGCGCCTCGGCCGCCCGTGGACTGCGCCCAGGTCGTGTCACCTGTGATCATCGGCCGTGTCACCTCCAGTGGCTCGTCGTGTCACCCTGCTTGGACGCGTGTCACCCGTCTCGCTGCCAAGTCCGTCAGGACCTGCTTCAAGATCATCCTCACAGGTGCTCGGGAGGCAGGTGACGCCCGGGATTGCTGGGGTGACACGACCCGGACGTGCTTCTCAGCGTTCCTTGGGGTGACGGATAGTTGTACACGTCTGCGGATCGTCGTCCCCATGTCGAACGAGATCCCCAAAACTTTTTCGCGACCGGAGGTCCGGTCCGGGTCGAAAAAAGCGCCCTACCCGGGTGCGAGGACATCTCACTCCCGGAGGCAGGCCATGACGACGACCCGATCGGACGCGGCGCGATGATGACGCTGCACAAGCCGAGCGCCGGTGACCGGGTGCACGAGGCGCAGATGGTGGCGCTGTTCGGCCAGGGGCGGCACCCGAACGCCGACGCGATCGAGCAGGCGGCACTCGTCGACGGCGCCCAATCTCCGTCGACGGGGCTCGGCCGACCGTTCGCGGTCCGGTCCGCGAGCAGCGAGTTCCGCCACGAGCTGGCCCGCCACCTCGTCCAGTACAACCGCAACCACGGTGAACGTCCCGGCGCGGCGATCGCCGACGACGTCCGGGCCGAGCTGCGGACCGAGCTGGGTCGCGAATGGTTCGCCCGTGATCACGGCCGCGAGCCGGCCGATGCGCGGGAGCTCACCGACTACGTCATCGGCGCCTCGCGACCCGGTGCGCAGCCGGTCGCCGGTTACGACCTGACGTTCTCGCCGGTCAAGAGCGTGTCGACCTTGTGGGCGCTTGCCGATCCCGCGCTGGCGCGCGAGGTGGCGGCCGCACACGACGCGGCCGTCCGCGACGTCATTGATTGGCTCGAGCGCGAGGCGGTCTACACACGAGTCGGCGCCAACGGCGTGCAGCAGGTCGACGCGCGGGGCCTGCTCGCCGTCGCGTTCACACACCGCGACTCCCGCGCCGGCGACCCCGACCTACACACGCACGTCGCGAGCTCCAACAAGGTGCAGACGACCGGCGGTCGGTGGCTCGCGCTCGACGGTCGGCCGCTGCACCGGGCAGCTGTGGCCGCGTCCGAGCGATACAACACCCGGCTCGAAGCCATGCTGACCGCTCGGCTCGGTCTGCGGTTCGCCGACCGACCGGACGAGAGCGGCAAGCGTCCGGTGCGCGAGATCGTCGGCGTCGACCCGGCGCTCGCGCAGTTCTGGTCGAAACGCCGCGCCGACATCACCGCACGGCAGCAGGTGCTCGCGGCGGAGTTCAGCCGCACCCACGGTCGCGCGCCGGACTTCGCCGAACAGACCGCGTTGTTCGGACGCGCGAACACCGACACCCGGCAGGGCAAGCACGCACCACGTTCTGAGGCCGAACAGCGCACGGCGTGGCGGGACGAGGCGTCAGCCGTGCTCGGCGGCGATGAGTCAGTAGCGGCCATGCTCGCTGCCGTCGGAACCCAGGTGGCGCCGGCGCCGATCGAGGCTCAGGCGACCATCGACGACCGGTGGGTCGCGTGGACCGCTGCGGACGTCGTCCGGTCGGTCGCGGACAGCTCGAGCACCTGGCGGGCCGGGGTGGTCCGGGCTGAGGTCGAGCGTCGAGTCCGGTACGCGAACGTCCCGCTCGCTCACCTCGACGTCGTGGTCGAGGCGACCCTGGTCCGAGCCTTGTCGTCCGAGCTGTCTGTACGTCTCGGCGACCCGGATGAGCTGATCGAGCCGGGCACGCTGCGCCGGCGCGACGGGTCGAGCGTGTTCGCCGTCGCCGGGGCGCAGCTCTTCACCTCGACGGCCGTGCTCGCCGCGGAGGAACGCATCCTTCTCGCCGCCTCCCTGCTCGATGGCCGGTCGCTGGATGGGACGACGGTCGACGTGGCCCTGCTCGAGGCAGCCGCGAACGGCACGCGGCTCAACGAAGGGCAGGCCGCGCTGGTCCGTGATCTTGCGATGTCGGGCCGGCGGGTCCAGCTCGCCATCGCACCGGCCGGGTCGGGAAAGACGACCGCGCTCGGTGTGCTCGCGGCTGCGTGGACGGACGATGGAGGCACAGTGGTCGGGCTCGCTCCGACGGGCAGCGCCGCGGACAAGCTGCGCCGCGCGATCGGTAGGCCGACGGACACGATCGACAAGCTCCTCCACTCTCTCGACCACAACGCTCGTCCCGGGTGGGTCGACGCGATCGACGAGCGGACGCTGCTGATCGTCGACGAGGCCGGCGCCGCTGGCACGCCAGGACTGGATCGCGTCATCGCCTTCGCGCTCGAGCGCGGTGCGAGCGTCCGGCTCGTCGGTGACACCAAGCAGTTGGCGCACGTCGCGTCCGGCGGGGTGCTGCGGGACATTGCCGAGACGGCCGGTGCGGCCAGCCTCGAGACGTTGGTGCGCTTCGTCGACCCGCTCGAAGGACGTGCGTCACTGGCCCTCCGCGTCGGAAATTCAGTCGCGCTCGGCTACTACCTCGACCACGACCGCGTGCACGCCGGCGATCACGCCTCGACGGTCGAGCAGGCCTACGCAGCATGGCGGGTCGATCGAGAGACCGGACGGGACTCGATCCTGCTCGCGCGTACCAACCGGATCGTCCGCGAGCTGAACATCCGCGCCCAGGCCGACCGGATCGACGTGCGAGGCGCGCCGGCCGAACAGGCACGGCTGCACGACGGCACTGCCGCGAGCGCAGGCGACACGATCGTCACTCGCCATAACGACCGGCGACTGCCGATCACCGCGAGCGACTGGGTGAAGAACGGCGACCGGTGGCAAGTCGACGCCGTACGAGAAGATTGCGGCCTGCGGGTCACGCACGCCGACACCCGACGCTCGATCACCCTGCCGGCCGGCTACGTGCACCGCTACGTCGAGCTCGGTTACGCGACGACGATCCACCTCGCGCAGGGCAGCACCGCCGACACTTGCCACACCGTGCTCACCGGCGACGAGGATCGCGAGTCGCTGTACGTGGCGATGTCGCGCGGTCGGCTAGGCAACCACGTCTATCTCGATGTGAGCTCGGCGACCGATGGTCATGCGGCCATCACACCGGAGGCCCTTCACCCGTCGACGAGCATCGAGCTGCTCGAGCGGATCCTGGCCCGAGAAAGCGCCAAGCGCTCGGCGACGACGCAGCGCCGCCTCGACGAGGACCCCTCGGCCCGGCTGCGGACGGCCTGCGCGCGATACCGATCAACGGTCGAGTCGGTGCCCGTGCACTCGGAAGTTGGCGCCGCGCCGCTGCCGTGGCTGCCAGCACTGCCGATGACCGGAGATCCCATCTGGGACGAGTATCTGTCGCTCCGCTTCACGCAGGTCCTCGAGCGTGCCGACGCTCTTGCCGACACGCTGCCGGACACGCGGTGGGCGTCGGCGCTGCAGCAAAAGGAACCGACACTTGCCGGGCAGGTCACTGTCTGGCGAGTGGCGCACAACGTCGATGTCTCGGACTTCCGTCCGTGCGGACCACTCGACCACGATGACGCGGTTCATCAGCGTCAGCTCGAGGCGCAGGTCGAGGCTGCCGTCGGCGACCTCCTCGGCGAAACGGATCGCTGGCGGCCGCTGATCGATCGAGTCGCGCCTGGTCTCGCGGACGACCCGCACTGGCCGGTCCTGGCGCGGGCGTTCACGCGCGCCGAGGCAGCCGGTTTCGACGTCGAGACCCGGCTACCCGAGTTGATCGCCGAACGGCCGTTGCCGGAGACGTACGCCGGGCGGTCGCTGGACTACCGACTCGCCAACGCCTGCCCAGAGGCGTTGGAGCTGACGCGTCGGACGCCTCATGAGCGAGCCGCCGTGACACCGACTCCCCCGGCTCCCCCACCGAACTACGCAAACGCGTTTGGCAACCCATCCATCTCACGAGGAGGACCGCACCGATGAACCACGACAGCGACTACACCGACGAGCAGATGCTGCTCACCATCGTTCAGGCAGCCAGAATGCTCGGCATTGGACGCACGACCGTCTACCAGCTGATCAAGGACGGCGAGCTGCATCCCGTGCACGTCGCACGTGCGTGTCGCCTCTCGTGGGCCGAGCTCGAGCGCTACGTGACCCGCCTCGACGCTGCGAAACAGCCCGATCTGCCGCCGGCCACCTCGAAGGCGACAAGACGGTGGCGCCGCGTGACCGATGCCAGCGGGCGCGCTCTGTTCGCCGTCGACATCTCAGAGTCTGACGGAGATTCCGCGGCGTAACGGCATTGCTCCTGTCAGAGGTAGGGCGGAGCATCAACAGGCAGCGAAGGGAGAGCACCATGGCCGGACGAGGCGCCAACGGGCGTTCCACGATCGTCAAGAATGCCGACGGTCGATGGCACGGCTTCGTGTCGATGGGCTCTAAGGGCGACGGCCGCCGCGACCGACGCCACGTGTCCGCAGCGACGCGAGCCGCCGTGGTCGCCAAGGTCAAGGAGCTCGAGATCAAACGCGACGCCGGCGTCGCAGCCGCATCCGGACGGTCGATGCTTGTTGAGGACTGGCTGACGTACTGGGCCGACAACATTGCCGCGATCCGGGTGCGGGAGCGCACGCTCGACACCTATCGCGCCCTCATCCGGATGCACGTGGTGCCCTACATCGGCAAGCGACGGCTCGACCAGCTGCAACCCGAGGACCTCGAGCAGACGTACAAGCAGCTTCTGGCGAAGGGCCTCTCCCCCGCCTCCGTTCTGCGGGTGCATCGGATGTTGCACCGAGCCCTGAAGATCGCGATGCAACGCGAGCGGGTTGCCCGCAACGTGGCGACTCTGGTCGAACCGCCGCGACAGGAGCGGGCGAAAACGCCCGAGCCGCTGGACGTCGAGGAGTGCAAGCGCGTGCTCGCCGCGGCCGAAGGTCAGCGCAACGCGGCCCGTTGGACAGTCGCACTGGCCCTCGGACTCCGGCAGTCCGAGGCGCTGGGTTTGCAGTGGAAGGACATCGACCTCGACGGTGCACGGCTATCGGTGCGTCGCGGTCTCCACCGCGTCCCCGGCCAGGGACTCGTCTTCACCGAACCCAAGACCGATCGCAGTCGCCGCACCATCGCTGTGCCGGCGCCGCTGATCGAGGCGCTGCGCAGGCACCGCGTGGCCCAAGCCACGGAACGACTGGTCGCCGGCACGGACTGGGAGGACTGGGACATCGTCTTCGCCCAGCCCAACGGCCGGCCGCTGGACAAGCACTCGGACTATGAGGCCTGGGTGAAGCTCCTCCAGCGTGCCGGCGTTCGGCACATTCGCCTGCGCGACGGCCGCCACACGGCAGCGACTCTTCTGCTGACCGCCGGCGTTCACCCGCGCGTGGTCATGGAGCTGCTCGGCCACAGCCAAATGCGCACTACCACCGACATCTACAGCCACGTGATGCCTGCACTCGCCCAGGAAGCCGCCGATCGAATGGCCAAGACGCTCTGGACCTGAGCGCAATACCCCTCGATATAGCCGGCGAATAATAGCGTGCGCTCGCCCCTACGCGAATGGAACGAGGTCGATCGTCGCGTGCTTGATTCTGTCCAAGTGACAATGGCCGCTGATTTCACGGGTCAGAGCAGTCGGACATCGTCCTGGTAGTCAAAATGCGACTTGACGGATTCTGAGACATCGACATTGACGAGTTTTTTCGCAGCAGGCTTGAAGCCGACGCGCCCAGCTGCAGACTGTCCACCCTGAATGGACTGGTAGACAAATTTCAGGACGCCGTCGTTCGCCGAGTAGTAGCAGTAGACAGCTTCATCTACAGCGGCGGTCAACGCGTCCCAGTTGCTCTGCCTGCTCTGCGCCCTTATGGCGGCGCCGAGAAGATGAGCGGATTGAATCCGGGGGCCACCCGGCTTAGTACCGAGAGCCTCCGCAGCGACAACCATGACCCGAGCGCCAAGACTGTGCCCGACCAGGGCATACGACTCCGTGTCCGTCCTCGCGATAAGGTCGCCCAGGATGACGCCCGTCTTGTCCGCCCGGTTCCTCGCGACGTGCCACGGGTTCTTGGCGAGATCACCAGCCATCATCGGGGTCGCGACGGCACGACCGAAGAACTTGGCGCCGGCCTTGGTTGCCGTCGCGGCGGCAACCCTGATGGCGCCGACACCTGCGGCTGTCCGAACCATGCTCCCCCAGTCCTTGAGTTCCTTGGAACCCCACCGCACCCGGTACACCGGTGAATTGGGGTACTTCGTGTCCACGATGGCTCGCCAGCCGCCCCACCGCTCGTTGTCTCCCTCGGTGTGGAACCCGTTCGCGACAATGACGGGAACACCGCCCTTGCCGGGACGGAGAAGTTCGATCCGGAACGACTTGTCCTCGCGGAGGTAGGCATTCGAGATGGAGGCGCCCAGCGTTCCTCCGACCGCGGCACCGACGGCGGTGACGACGGTCGTACCTCCGGCCATTCCCAGACCGCCGGCTGCGACAGTGGTGCCTCCGCCGAGAAGAACGAGGCCGTGTGAAGTGGCTGCCGCCCCGGATAGACCGCCGAATATCCCCATGGAACCGATCGCGCCGCCGATCGCCGGCGCAGCGAGAAGAGCCAACGGAGCCGCTGCAGTTAAGCCGACGATACCTACTCCGGCAAGCTTCGTCGCCTTGCTGAGGTCTGGCTTCTCATACTTCAGGAACGCTTCATAGTCGTGCAACTCGCCAATGCGATGGTGGGCCTTTTCGAAACCGGTGATGTCGTGGCGATGCTCGGCGCAGTACTGCGGGACCCGAAGCGCTCCGCGCTCACGCACGGCCATGTTATCGCAGCGAGGCGCCACGCACGGCAAGGTTGGCGATCCGCAACCCTGGCACACGTAGACGGGGAGCTGCCCTGCCGGCCGGTTGGACTTGCGGTGCTCCGTCTTGAAGTAACACGACGAGCACCAGCCGAATTCGGGCTCGTGCGGTGAGACGTCGTCGGCGACGTCGGCAATCCACTGTGCGACTTTCGCAAAGGTTTCCGCGCGCTTCGTCGCAGCCTTTTTCCGCTCAGCGGCGACCTTGAGCGCCGCCCTCTGCTCCTCCGGGTCCACCAATCCGAGAGCATCGTCGAGTGAGGCTATGTTCCCCTCGTACCACGTCTTGGCGAACGCCCACAGGTTGCTGACGAGCGCAGGGTTGCTCCCGAGAACGCCGCTGCTCTCGACCGTAGGTTCGAGGTCGGTGATGCCTCCGACCAATACGAGCGTCGCCCCTTGGTCCGACTCCACCTCAACCTTCAGTCGCGTCCCATCGACGACGTGAGCATGGATTTGGCGCGTGCCGGGAGCTCGGCGCACCGATACGGCCTTACCTCGAGACGGCACCACCAGTGGCCGCGTGTCGACGAGGCCCCGCCGATCTGATGCCGGCGGGGCGTTCTTGGTCGCGGCCGACATCGGACTCCCGCCAGGGGACGGGTCCGCGTGCCCTTCTGATAGGTCGGCGTCGAGCGATGTGGCGGGCGGTCCGTCGGCGATGTCGACGCCGTGTTCGGTGACAAGACTGGCGAGACCGCCGTCGTAGCCCTGTCCGATGGCGCGGAGCTTCCATTCGTCGTTTCGTCGGTAGAACTCGCCAAACAGCAGGGCGGTCTCCGTTGTGACGTCATTGATCTCCAACAGAACGAGATCCTCGGCATCGGACGTGCGTTGTACGCGCATGGCAATGCGTGCGGCGTCGCCGAACGTCGTTCCAGCGGAGGGATCGAGGCTGGCCGCAACGACGATGCACTCGACCCCGTCCGGCACTGCATCGAGTTCGACTGTGATGGTGTCCGAGACCGTCACGTCTCCGGCGCCGTCTTCGCCGTCCGCTTCAGCGCGGATCTTGGCCCCCAGGCTGATGGAGCCACCGAGGCCGATGGGCTGGTTGTAGAAGATGAAGTCGTCGCTTGACCGGACACTCCGATCCGGACCCAGCAGCAGGACGCTGACGTCGCCATCGACAACGCGCCCGCCCGTCGCTTGCGTATCTAGGACAACGGTAACGCCACCGACGGTGGCGTCGAGATCGCGCAAGGCGATGTTGGCACCCTTGGCAAGGTGTCGCGGGGTGAAGGGCGGCGTCTCGGTCACGCGCACAAGCATCCAGGTCGACAGTTTGCTGATCAAGGAAGGCACCCATTGGCCCTGATCCGCAAGATCGCTGCAACGAGTGCGCGGTCATCGTCATTGACACGCATGCCGAACATCTCGTATGCCTGCCCGGGCGACCACTGTGCCGCAGCGACGTGGGTGCCAAACGCCCGAACCGTCGCTCTGTTCAACACCTCGGCCGGAGACACCGCACGACCTACGTGGACGGCTATGACGCGGGCCGTACGAACGATCCGGCCGGGTCCGGAGCGCAAAACTCCGAGGTAGGGCGCATCATCGATCGGTGCCCGACGCCGAAGCGACCCCGCTAACCAGCTCAGTGATCGGCCGCCTACTCGACGAGCTGTCCTGGGTCGGCAAGTCGATCCGCGACTACCGTCGCGGCGGCATCGGTTACGAGAACGTGCTCGTCGCCGAAACCTTGCTTGCGCTCGATTTCCTACCGCGATCTCGATTTCTCGGCACGGTGCTCAGAGCCGCCCATGGAGCCGATGCCGCCCGAGCAAGCGCTGTCGATGATATAGAAGCATCCGACCTGGTCGTCTTGCCTCCGGAAGTCAAGCTCCGCCCCAGTGCCGAGAGCTACCAGCAACAGCTAGTGGTTCAGCCCGACGCATCACTCGTCGGCCCACACACGCACACCCTCATCGAAGCAAAGCGTCTACGGCAAGGATCATTTCAACAGGAACAACTTGCCCGAGAGTTTGTAGCCGTCACACGCGAGGCAGGCTCTCGCATTCCGCTGCTGCTCCTGATCATCCCGACACCACCACCTGTGCCGATCAAAAAGCTCGGGCGCATGAGCCCCGAACAGGCAATCGCCTCCTCGCTTGTCGGAGTCGTCGACCAGACCGAACACCACCCCTCAACCCTTGAAGACCTAGCGGCCCGGATCGCTGAGGTCGTCGCTTGGATTACGTGGGACGAGCTCGGCTCGGGTGTTGAACGAGCACGCTCCGAGTTCGAGACCGCTGATTCATCTATCGCTGGCACTGTGAACCGGCTCTGCGACCTCATCGCCGACTCACTACACCGGCACCGCTAGATCACACTCGACCGGACGCGGGTCGAGATATCCGTCGATATGCGCAGACGCCACCTGCGATGCGGACGCGCATATGGATCACTTAGCTGTCGAGGCTGCACTCCGGCCGGCCTAGTCGGCGGTTCAAGCCCTCGGCGGCGGTGTCCAGGAGCGTAGGTGCTGAACCACATCGGCATAGAAGGTCGTGCTGACGGCCTTTATCGAATGGATGAGTGTGCCGGTGCCGGAGGCGCGCTTGGTGCCCATCGGCAGGTCAAGACTGAGCCGAAAGGCGCGAATATCGCTCTGGTCGGCGGGTAGCAATTTTGCCGGGTCGCTGCGCAACTTGCCGAGCAGCTCTACGGTCGAGTCGCCGCGTCGTCCCCCGAGAAGCGCCTCGACCCGGATCATGTCGTGAGCCGCGTCCGGAAGCTGGCGAAGCAGCCACGACACTCGGGTTGCGGGTCGAGTGTCACCGCGAGGTGCTTGGACGGTGATGGACGCGCCCACCCGGTCAGCCCGCAGGTCAGCGTTGAGGATGATGAGGTCGACCGCGCCCGGCACGCGCAAGCAGCCGAACAGTAGGCCGGAATCTGCGAGTTGCTGGCAGCGACTAGCGTTGTCCGGTGCGTTCCGGGGTGCGACCGGCTGCACGCTGACCCCAAGCATGCTGGACAATTGTAGACCCACGTGTTGGATCAGTTGATCGAAACGGGCACTCACGTCCGCCGTCGGTTTGTCGGTGCTCCGTGCGGTCTTAGCTTTGACGCCGTCGCGGACCTTCACCCAGTTCTGGCCCATGTCAGTCAACCCGGCCATGCCCGATCCGGGGTGGTTCATATAACGGATGAACTCTTCCAGAACATGCTGCTGGGTCGCGTCGGGGACGCCCCGGTGACGAGCCAGCAGAAGTGCCTCAGTGCGGATCTGGTCCCACGACACGTGAACGAGGGCAAGATTGCGGAGCTTGCGGCGGTCGATGCTAACGGGGTGATCGACATCAGCGCCAGTGAGTTCGTTGCTGATGGTGATGACGGCGTCGAAGGACCGGGCGCGTGCGATGTCGACGTAGTGGTCGATCTGCTCGGTCTTGAGCCGCCCGTCCGCTGTCTTAACCTCAACCAGCGCGGTCCACTCCTTCGCGCCACGCGTGATGCGCACCAGGCCGTCAGGTCGGTAAGCCTCTTCATCCTGACCGAAGGGAACCTCCACGTAGGTAGCTATCGCGCCGGCCGGAGCGCCGTACCTGCTGGTCAGCGCGCGACCAAACTCGCGAACGGTGCTCATCACCGCCAGCAGCGCGGAGGTGGCACGGCGTTCTTGCTCCTCGCCTCGTCCAATACCCGCCACAGGAAAGAGCCGTGCCCGCTGCCAATCGTTGCCGTCAGCAGCGGGGATCGTCTCGTCCCAGGCTGCGGGGAACTTGGGTGCACGGCTCGGCCGGCGGACGGACACCGGTCTCGGTATTGCTGGCTGCTCACCGACGTCAGGCAAGGATTCCTCAAGCTCGTCGGGTGGGGCTGACATCGCACCTTCCGACAGGTCCGGGGTTAAGTCGAGCTCTGAAATGGGTGTCGCGGCGCCGTCGATGTCTTGTTCGTCCCCGTTGCCCGCCGAGTCCACCTCAACGCCGTAGTCGGCGACCAAGGCAGCGAAACCTCCGGCGTAACCCTGGCCGACCGCCCTGACCCGCCACTCGCCGTCACGGCGGTAGAACTCACCGACCAGCAGCGCGGTCTCAGCCGTCGCATCAGCGATGTCGAATGTCAGCAGATCGTGCGCGTCAGCAGTCCGCTGGACCCGCATCCCCAGCCCGGCAACGTCACCGAAGGTCGTGCCTGCCGACCCATCCACACTCGCGGACACGACAATCCGCTCGACCGCGTCCGGCACATCGTCTAAATCCAGCGTCACCACATCGATAGACGTCACCGCGCCCTGCTCGACGCTGTCCAGTCGAGCCTTGTCCCGTAGATGAACAGCTCCGCCCAACGCGATGGGCTGGTTGTAGAAGACGAGGTCGTCACCCGACCGCACCCGCCCGTCGGCTCCGAGCAGCAACACACTGACGTCAGCCTCTACCGGGCGTTCTGCCTCGGTGCGCGTCTCCAACACCACCGTGACCGACCCCAGACCTCCTTCCAGTTCCCGCAACGCAACGTTCGCGCCTTTTGGCAGTCGTCGTGGGGCGTCATCCGTGATCGTCACGCACAGAGCATCACACCGCAGACGGAGCACGGGAAGCCGGAAGGCGCGTTCGGCCGGACGCGAGTCGTGCGTGGCGCGTTACTGAAGGCCATTTTTCGGCGGTTGCGGCTGTGCGGATCCAACAGCGTTGCGCGCAGAAATCTGTCGATATTGAGCGCATCACCGCTGACCGGCCAGGGCGCGGATGCATGATTAGGGTCTGCTGCACGAATTAATTGGCACGCTCTGATACCTATCCGTGCAGACGCCAACGCGGCCAGCCCGACGATGAGGGAGGGGGTGAGATGAGTCTGGATTTCACGGCTGTAGATCTCGAGACCGCGAACGGCCACCGTGGTTCACCGTGTTGGATCGGCCTGGTTCGAGTCCGTGACGGGCGCGTTGCGGAACGCCGCGACATGCTGATCCGCCCCCCGGAGGTGTTCGGACACTTCAATCGCGTCAACACAGCCTTACATGGCGTCGACGCGCGTGCCGTCGAGGACAGTCCGGAGTGGACAGAGGTGCTGGCTGCGATGCTGGAGTTCGTAGGCAACGATCTCGTGGTCTTCTTCAATGCCTCGTTCAACCTCGGAGTGATCCGGCAGGCGTGCGTGGCCGAAGAGATCGACTGGCCACGACTCCACTTCTTCTCAGTACAAATGGCTGCCCGGCGGGCCTACCCGCTCCCGTCCTATCGGCTGTCCTTCGTGGCCGACCAGTGCGGGTTCACCTTCGAACAGCACTACAACCCGCTCGAGGACGCCGAGGCGACAGCCCGAATCGCCGTGGCGATGGCCAGCGAGCATCAAGCGCACTCGATCACCGAACTGGCAGAGCGACTCACCGTGCGCATGGGACACATCGAAGTCGGAAGTTACAGCGCCTCCATCGACGCGTTGCGCAAGACCGGGTTAGTACGGCCGGACGTCAATCCTGACGCCGATCCGGATCACCCGCTGTACGGCCAGGTCGTGGTTCTCACCGGGGGGTTAATGTCCATGACCCGGCAAACTGCTTGGGACCAACTGGCGTCAGCTGGGGCCGTCCCGGAGAAGGGTGTCACCAAGCGGACGAACGTGCTGGTGGTCGGCGAGATCGACCCCGCGGTGCTGAGGCCCGGAAGCGACATCACGGCCCGCGCAGCGAAGGCATTCGCGCTCCAAGCCAAGGGTCAAGCCATTGAAGTAATGACTGAAGACGACTTCCTCCGGTCGCTTTAGCTTTAGCCCACGAACGCGGCCAGTCCCTCGTTCCGGACCGTCCAAGAGTTGCTACCGGCCGTCGAGCCGCGCTGCACACGTTCACAGAACGCACTTGTCTAACCCCGATCAACGCAAGATCCGTAGCAATGCCCGGCCGACGTCTCATCTCGTCGGCGCAGATGAAGGGGCGGTGTCGATCTGTCACTACCAGCAGAGTCCTGATCGCCGAACGCGACGACGTCGACGTCACTCGAAGCCGCTGGCCCGTTGCAACGCTGGCTAAATTGCCTCCACGACGGAAACTAAAATTGGAGTCAGAACTACGGATGCGGCCGCGTCAGGCAGTCAGCGACGAGACGAGCCACCAGGGCACGTTGGGATTGACCGATCACGGGATAGGCACCCTGGAGTCCACGTCATAGATGAACTCCGTACAAAGGGCAGCGACCTTATCTACACTTGCGTCGCTAAGGTGCATGTGGCCATTGGAAATAGTGACGTCGATGCCGCTCACCTTAGAAGCTAGTTGGCTGTTGCGACGTAGAAACGCCGTTACTCGCCCAAGCGCATGCGCGATGGAATTTCGAACGTCAATTGCACCCTGCAGTTCCTTCCATTGTGCACACTTTGTGAGGTCGACACCGTGATGCGATTTGTAAGCTTGCTCGCGCCCCCTCCACGTCGTGGTCGTCGACGTTTCAAACGTTTCAAGCAGCTTGGTTGTCATAGGCGAGGGCGGCACTGTACGTATCACCTCTTGCAGCGAAAGCGAGTCCAGGTAAGCCTCAGTGATGGACACAATACGCAATAGTGCACCCTGCTCGGCGATTTGCGATGTTGCAGCTGTGCGCCCCCGGCTTGTTGCTGCGGCTGGTCTTGAACGCAGGTCCGCAACGGTGTGCAATATCGACCTAACGGCCTGCTCGGTAACAGCGTGCCGGGGACTGATGGCGGGCGTCATCGGTCAGCTCTCCAAGAGAATTTTGAAGATGGGGGAGGAGTCTTTAACGGCTTGAAGCTTGGCCGCTGTGACCACTCCTGCGGCGGCGAGCGCCTTGACGCCGAGCACATACCAAGGCGCTAAGGCGTCCGGCTCGCTACGCAGGGCGTTGTCCAGGTCCGCGAACGCAATGCTATTGACCTGTGCAAGCGCGAACGATGACTCGGCGGCGAGCAACCCGCCAGGAACCCGTCCACGCTGGTGCTGCGCCCAACTGACGGCGGCTGGATTGTTCAGCAGACCGAGCTGCCGCGCTGCGTACAGCAGCCAGGTTGCCTGCCACTCGCTGAACGAGCTGCCGTTGTTGCTGGTAAGCGCCGTCCAGATGGTCCTGACGTCGACCGGCTCCAGAGGATAAAGGGCGATCAGGTACTCCACCAGTCGTGGCGTCAGCGCGGGAGCGAACAAAAATAGGTGATTGACTCGCTTAAGACCCTCCGGCCGTTTTAGCCGCGTAAGCGTGCCTATGGCGCGACGAAGAAAGCGCAGGTCTTCAGCGGTCAAATTCTTTAGATCCAGCCGAACTACATCATTGGGCGCTGCGTCGAGGCGGGCCAAGGTCGATATAGCTACCTCGAGGCTATCGTCGTCGTCTAGGTGCGCGTAGTCGACGACAGCGGCTTCGACATCCTGCGGGTCCAAAGCGACAGCGTCAGCGTCCACGTCGACGTCGACGTATCGAACTAGGTAGTTCCTGAAACGAGTGATGTAGCTCTTATGGTCACTCAAGACGAGGCCGATACGCCGTGCCGCTTCCGCGAGTTGTTCCATGGCGTCTTGCGCGCGTTCGTAGCTGGTGACCGTGATCCGAAAGTCATCGTTATAGCGCCAAAGTTCATGTCCGCGCCGAATCACGTCGCGGTCCATTACTCGGAGATACACCTCTGACAACTCGTCCGAGGCATCCAGCAGTTGCGGCAGGCCGTACTTGGCACCTTGTATCTCAACGAGCAGATCGCATAGAAAGTCCGCAGCCTCTACTCGCCCCGTCTGAAGGACCAGCTCATCATGCAGAAGTTCGTGGTCGACATACTGGTAGAAGGCGGTTATATCGGACTCGACGACGTGGCTGATTGCTACCTGTGACATCGTCCATATTGGGCCAACGTCGGCGAGGGCGTGGGCGATCGGGCCGACGACGCAGTCGCGATAGGCCTCCGCTGTGCGGTTCGCCGGCGGTTGTCCATCCAGCACGTAGGCGGCGAGCGCGCGATACGCAATACGTTCAGCGATACCCGCGATGGCGACGGGTCGATTGCCTTGGGACGGTTTACGCGCCGACGAAATTGGAGCGACCGAGTTTGCAGAGCCGGCTTCAAGCCGTGTGCGAACCCAGCCAGCGACAGCCGACGCGTTGTTGGCAACGACGTCAAGCCAGGGCTCAGGCGGGATCAGATTGCGGTGTGTAGCGGCTTCCGCGCTAGAGGCGCCTATTAGGTCGAGCGCGTCCAGCAATGCCATTGGCATGCGCCGCATTCTAACCTCGCTCATACCTCGTTGGTTGATCAACACCCAGACGGCTATGACCATAGCTGCGGGGTGCCGGACTTGTCGCGCGCATGGAACGCCCCGTCAGATGGCGTTTGGCGGGTTGCTTCATTAAGGTGCCAGTGTGGTTGGCCGAACCGATCGTAGTGCTCATGGCCCGCTGACGCCCTGGCCGAGAGACAGCTGATGGCGGCCTCGATGGTTTATGGAATCGGTGACCGCGCAAGGACCAGCCGAGCGCCGGGAGCGCCGCAGCTCAAGCGCGGTTCTGGCGTCGCTTGTCCTCGGGGTACTCAGTTTTGCGACCTTTGGTACTACTGCGGGTCCAGTTGACAGGTGACCTAAGCGTTAGAGCGAAGCCGATCGCGTGTGTGCGTCCCGAGCCACGTAGTCCGTCGCGTATATCAGTAGCCATCCTCACGGTTATACCGCGTCCATTTTCGGCGTTTGGCGCTACCTACGCCGGCCGGCATGAGCGGCGAAGCCGTCTAAAGCTGTGAGCACCTCGCGTGCCTGCCACATGCGGTTGCGCCGCAAGCCGGTGAACTCGGTCAGGACGCCAGCCCCCGCAAGCGGGGCGATGGCGCGCTGAGCGTTCTGCGGCGCGATGCCGAGTTCCGCACCAACGGTGGCGGCGTCGATGACGGGCTGGCGCAGCACTAGGTCCGCGACCCGCCACGCCGACGCGCCCCTACGGGCCTTGATCGTTTCGTTCCAGCCCGCACGGATCTCCCGAAGCGCCGCTACGAGCTGACGTCCGTTCGTCGTCGCCTCGAACGACGCCTCGGCCAGACGCTGAACGATCTTCGAAGGCTCCCCTTCGCGGTACGCCGTGAGTGCGTCGAAGTAGGTGTGCGTGTCGGTGAGCAAGCCGGCCGAAACCGGCACGGTGACGTTCTGCGTCAGACCATGGTCCCGCAGCATCGAATGGATCAGCGCGCGCCCGGTACGACCGTTGCCATTCGGAAAGGGGTGAATGGTCTCGAACTGCGCATGCGCGATCGCGGCCTGGGCCAACAGCGGAATGTCGGTGCGGGTTATGAAGGCGACGAGATCATCGATGAGGGGTTCGACGTTCTCGTGATGCGGGGGGACGAACATCGCCTGATGAGGCCCGAACGAGGTGCCCCCGATCCACACCTGCTCGCCCCGCCATCGGCCGGCGATGTCCGGGTGCAGGTCGCCGAGCAGCGCGGCATGCATCGCCAGGATCGCATCGGCATCGATGTGCTCAGCCAGGTCGAGCGCGGCCCTCATCGCGGCGACGTTGCCGACGATCTCGCTAGCGTTGCGCTTCTCGGTACTACCGAGCTCGGCCAGCGCGATGGCGTTCGCGCCCGACGTCAGATCCTCGATCATCGACGACGAGACCGCCTCCGACCGCAGCAGCACGGAAGCGAACAGCGCCACCTCGGCACCGAGCTCCGCATCGAAGTGTGCGATCTCGACCGAGGCTTGTTCAGCCAGCGCGACGACGTCCGTCGGCAGCTGAGGAGTCCGGTTCGCAATGAGGGGAACGACGGCGGCGCGGTACGAGCCCGAGTGCCTGCGGCGGAGGCTCGCGGCGACCAGCTCTGGTGCGAGCGAGGGCTTCCAGGGGCGCAGTTCCGAGTCCAGCTGCGGCCAGCCGGCATCTGAAACCATGCCTCGAGCATATGCTCAGTTATTGGATAACTGATACTAAGGAGCCGTTTGAAGCTCACTTATTCGGACAGCCGTCGCGAGCGCGGATGCACCAATGGCTACCAAGATGGCTACCACGCGATAATCGTTCGATTACTGAGGTGGCCCTAGGCCAACGATTTTGGGTGGA
>NZ_CAXTHK010000034.1:0-4339 GCF_964244045.1 uncultured Jatrophihabitans sp.
CCCGCGCCCGAGCCCGAGCCCGAACCCGAGCCGGAGCCCGAGCCCGAGCCCGAGCCGAAACCCGAGCCCGAGCCGGAACCCGAACCCGAACCCGAGCCCGAACCCGAGCCCGAGCCCGAGCCCGAACCGGAACCAGAACTCGTCGCTGCCGCCCTGCCCGCGGAGGCAACGGCCGCCCCAGCTGGCGGAGCGGGCGGGGTCCGGGTCTGGGTGGTCGACGGACGGCCGCGCTTCCACGCGCAGGACTGCCTGATCATCAAGGCGCAGGTCGCCGAGCCCATCCTCAAGAGCGAGGCCGAGGCCGACGGCTTCCAGCCTTGCTCGCTGTGCCAGCCCCGCGCGTTCTGACCTCAGCTCGTCGAGTGGTGCGTTACGGCTCGAGTGGTGCTTTATAACGCGCCACTCGGCCGATAACCCGCCACTCGATGAGGCCCGGCGCCGCCAGCACAGTCGAGTCCGGCGCTGCCAGCTCAGTCAGACCCGGCGCTGCCAGCTCAGTCAGACCCGGCGCTGGCAGCTCATCAGACCCGGCGCAGCCAGATCGTCAACCCGAGTTCGTCGTCGCTGACTGAGTAGCTCGACTCCGGGTCGCTCGGTGCACCCTCGGTCAACGAGGTAGCCAGGACCTCGACAGCCAGCTGCTCGCCGTGCGTCCGGATCGCCTCGGCCGGTTCGGGCGAACCGCCGACGCGCCAGGACAGCTCGATCCGTTCCGTGACCTCGAGGCCGGCGTTCTTGCGTGCGTCCTGCACGATCCGGACGATCCTGCGGATGAGTCCCGCCAAGCGCAGTTCATGGGTGAGCTCGAGATCGAGAGCGACGGTGTCGGCGCCGTTGGCGGCCACGGCCCAACCGGAACGGGGCGTTTCCGACACCACCACCATGTCGCCGACGATGGACAGCACCTCGCCATCCAGTTCGACCGTCGCGCTGCCCTCACGAAAGTGCGCCACGAACGCCTCGACGTTGCTGGCGGCTGCCGCCGAGATCGCGTTGGCGACCTGCTGGGTTCGTTTGCCGTACACCTTGCCGAGCTCGCGGAAGTTGGCCTTCACCGACAGCTCGACGAGCTCGCCGGCGTCACTCAGGTCGGCTAGCAACACCACGTTGAGCTCGTCGCGCACCTGGTCCTGCAGCTCCAGCGGCAGGGACGTCCACCCGGGCGCGGAGATCAGCGCCTGACCCAGCGGTTGGCGAGTGCTCATCTTGGAGTCGGCGCGGGCGGACCGGCCGAGCTCGACGAGTCGGCGCACCAGCGCAACCTGCTCGGCGAGCGCCGGATCGACCGTCGCCGCGTCGGCCTGTGGGAACGGCATCAGGTGCACCGAGTCGGCGCCACCGGTGGCCGCAAACAATGCCCCCCATACCTGCTCGGTGACGAACGGGATCAGCGGGGCCAGCAGACGAGTCAAGATCTCCAGGCACTCGTGCAGCGTGCCGAGGGCCGCGGGGTCACCGTCCCAGAACCGCCGGCGTGAACGCCGGACGTACCAGTTCGACAGGTCGTCGATGTAGTCGGCGAGCACCCGCCCAGCCCGCGCAGGGTCGAAGGCGTCGAGTGCCTCGTCCACCTCACGGGTGACCCGGTGGGCCTCGGACAGCGCCCACTTGTCGAGCATCGTGCGTTCGCCAGAATGCGCGTCCGGTAGCCATGAGTTCGCTCTGGCGTACAGCGACTGGAACGACGCGATCGACCAGTACGTGCGGATGACCTTGGACGCGATCTCGTCGAGCACCTTGTGGCCGACCCGCCGTGCCGACCACGGTGAGCCCGTGCAGAGCATGAACCAGCGCACCGCGTCGGCGCCGTGGCGGTCCATCAGCGAGATCGGTTCGAGGATGTTGCCCAGGTGCTTGCTCATCTTGCGCCCGTCCTCGGCCAGGATGTGGCCGAGGCAGACAACGTTGCGGTAGGACGAGTGGCCGAAGACGAGCGTGCCGACCGCCATCAACGAGTAGAACCAGCCACGCGTCTGGTCGATGGCCTCGCAGATGAAATCGGCCGGGTAGGCGGCGTCGGCCTCGTCCTTGTTGCGATAAGGCGCACCGAACTGCGCGAACGGCATCGACCCGGAATCGAACCAGGCGTCGATCACCTGGGGTACCCGACGGTATGTTCCGCCCTGGCCCGGGACGGTGAACGATACGTCGTCGACGAAGGGGCGGTGCGGGTCGTCGAGCTCGACGCCCGACAGCTCGTGCAGCTCGGCCAGCGATCCGACGCAGATCTGCTTGGTGGGGTCCTCGTCGTTGCGCCAGACCGGCAGCGGAGTGCCCCAGTAGCGGTCGCGCGACAGCGCCCAGTCGATGTTGTTGTTCAGCCAGTCGCCGTAGCGACCGTTCTTGATCGTGCTCGGCTGCCAGTTGGTGGCCTGGTTCTCGGCGAGCAGTTCATTCTTGATTGCGGTGGTCCGGACGTACCAGGACGGCAACGCGTAGTACATCAACGGCGTGTGGCAGCGCCAACAGTGCGGATAGCTGTGTTCATAAGGGACGTGGCGAAACAGCAGCTCGCGCTTGCGCAGGTCGCGCACGATCGGTTCGTCGGCGTCCTTGAAGAACATGCCGCCGACGAGTGGCAGATCGGCCAGGAAGTGTCCGCCGGTGCCTACCGGTTTCACGACCGGCAGGCCGTAGGCGCGGCAGACCGCGAGGTCGTCGGCGCCGAAGGCAGGGGACTGGTGGACGAGCCCGGTACCGTCGTCGGTGGTGACGTAGTCGGCAAGGACGACGAAGTGCGCGTCGGGGATGTCGACGAGCGCGAAGGGCCGCGCGTAGGCCCAACGCTCGAGGTCGCGCCCGGAGAACGTCTCGAGCACCTCGACGTCGTCGCCGAGCACCTTGCCCAGCAGCGGTTGCGCGACGACGAGGGTGCTCTCGCCGTGGCGGGCAACCACGTAGTCGACCTCAGGGTTGACGGCCACCGCGGTGTTCGAGATCAAGGTCCAGGGCGTCGTCGTCCACACCAGCAGGTCAGCGCGTCCGGCCCAGGGACCGGACGTCAGCGGGAAGCGTACGTACACCGACGGGTCAGTGATGTCCTCGTAGCCCTGCGCGACCTCGTGGTCGGACAGGCCCGTCCCGCAGCGCGGGCAGTACGGCGAGACCCGGAAGTCCTCGACGAGCAGGCCCTTGTCGAAGATTGTCTTCAACGCCCACCACACCGATTCGACGTAATCGGGTGTCATCGTCCAGTAGGCGTGCTCGTAGTCGGCCCAGTAGCCCATGCGCTCGCTCATGGCCTCAAAGGCGTCGACGTGTCGCTGGACGTTCTCGCGGCATTTGGCGTTGAACGCCTGAATGCCGTAGGCCTCGATGTCGGGCTTGCCGGTGAAGCCGAGTTCCTTCTCGACGGCCAGCTCGACGGGCAGCCCGTGGCAGTCCCACCCGGCGCGGCGCGCCACGTGGTAACCCTTCATCGTGCGATAGCGGGGGAAGACGTCCTTGAAAACTCGGGCTTCGACGTGGTGGGTGCCCGGCATCCCGTTGGCCGTCGGCGGGCCCTCGTAGAACGTCCACTCCGGGCCGCGCGCAGTGGCGTCGACGCTGCGTTGAAAGACCTTGGAGTCGGTCCAGCGCTCGATGATCGTATGGTCGAGCGCAGGCAGATCGACGTGCGGGGCGAGTGGTTCGTAGCCGGTCATGATGCTGCTGCTCCTTCGAGTCCTGCGTCCGACTCGAGGGACGAGGCTCACGCCCCGCGGTACCACCCTCGTTGACCTGATCGCCTGGCGCGACCGGGCCCACTTCGTTCGATTCCGGGTCTACTGGGACGCCTTGCGACGCCGTTCTTCCGGTGCTCGGAGGTGATTTCGCCACGGCCCTGACCCCCGGGCTCACACCGTCCCCGGGTCGCTCGGGCTGGGGCCCCGCGACTACTCGTCCTCGTCGTTGCAGCCCCAGCCTAGTCGGCCTCGCCATCAGTGGCGGACCGTTTAAGGGCGTGGGGGGTGGCGGTGCGGTGATCGGGACCATATATTGACCGCCTTTGCGGCAACGCCTCGCGAGTGCTCTGTGCGTTGGCTGCCCGACTTGGAAGAGGTAGCCATGGCAGCAGTCGGGCGGATCAGTCGAGCCCTGCGTCGCGTCGGTTCCGGCGGGCGCTCCGAGCGCTCGTCGGGTCCCGCCGCGGCCAGCACGTCAGTCGCAGATGCTGCGGATCCTGCGCAGAGCAGCCGCGTCCTCGCGGTTGCGAAGAAAACAGCGAAGAAGGCTGCACCTGCTAAGAAGGCCGCACCGGCCAAGGCCCCGGCTAAGAAGGCTGCACCAGCGAAGAAGGCTGCACCAGCGAAGAAGGCTGCACCGGCCAAGAAGGCCGCACCGGCCAAGAAGGCTGCAC
>NZ_CAXTHK010000034.1:4439-38362 GCF_964244045.1 uncultured Jatrophihabitans sp.
CGGCCAAGAAGGCCGCACCGGCCAAGAAGGCCGCACCGGCCAAGAAGGCCGCACCGGCCAAGAAGGCCGCACCTGCGAAGAAGGCCGCGCCGGCCAAGAAGGCCGCACCGGCCAAGAAGGCTGCATCTGCCACGAAGGTCACTTCCGCCGAGCGGACCGTTAGTTCGGCGAAGGAATCGGCTAGAACGACTGCGCCGTCCTCGACCCCCCCGAGAGCCCCCGGCACGACCGAGAAAGCCGCCACCGTGACAGACACCGCCGCGAAGAACAACCCGAACGCGACGACCGACAAAGTCGCTGTCCCCGCCGGGACGGAGTGGACGAAGGATGAGCTGGCGGAGGTCCACACCCAGCTCGTGAACGAGTTGGCCGAGCTGCGTAGCGCGTACGACACCTCGATGCGTGACCTCGACGACCTGCAGCGCACCAGCAATGACGGTGCCGGGGACGATCAGGCCGATGCCGGCAGCAAGACCTTCGAGCGTGAGCAGGAGCAGTCAATTGCAGCCAACCGCTTCGACCTGATCGCCCAGACCGAGCACGCCATCGAGCGTATCGAGAACGGGACCTACGGCTTCTGCGAACGCTGTGGCAAGCCGATCCCGAAAGCTCGGTTGAAGGCCTTCCCGGCCGCCACCCTGGACGTCGCTTGCAAGCAGCGCGAGGAGCGTCGCTAGGCCTTCCCGGCGTAGGCCAGACTGGACGGGTGCAACCCCGCGACGGCGCAGAGCTCGAGGACGATGCTGCGGCTGACGTGCCCAAGCGACGCCGGGTGCTGCTCTTCGCATCGGTTGCTCTCGTCGTTCTCACGCTCGACGTCGTCAGCAAGGTGCTGGTCGTCGCCAAGCTGCCGAGCACCCACACGCCGGTTCGTATCCTCGGCGGCGCCGTCTACCTCGATCAGACCCGCAACTCCGGGGCGGCGTTCTCCCTGGGCACCGGCTTCACAGCAATCCTCACCGTCGTCGCCATCGCGGTTGTGGTGATCATCGTGCGATCGGCGAGCCGGCTGCGATCGACTGGCTGGGCCGTCGCTCTGGGGCTCGTGCTCGGCGGCGCCATCGGCAATCTGGTCGACCGGTTGGCACGCGACCCCGGCATCGGCCGAGGGCATGTCGTCGACTGGGTCAGCGTCTTCGGACCGAACGGCGAGCGGTGGCCGATCTTCAACATCGCCGACTCCGGCATCGTCTGCGGCGCAATACTGGCCGCGCTGCTCGCCGTGCTCGGGGTGGAGTTCGACGGGCGCCGACGAGTCGACAGCGATGCCTGAATCGCGGTTACTGCCCGTCCCGGACGGCCTGGACGGATTGCGGCTGGACGTTGCGCTCTCGCGCTTGCTCGGCCTTTCGCGAACGGCAGCCGCGGACCTCATCGACTCCGGCGGGGTCACCATCGACGGCGCCGACGCCGCCCGTAGCGCCCGTGTGCAGCACGGCGAGCTGCTCGAGGTCACCCTGCCAGACGTCGAGCTCGACGCGCCGCCGCAGATCGTCGACGGCCTAGTCGTACTCCACGACGACGCCGACCTGCTCGTCGTCGACAAACCGGTCGGGGTCGCCGCGCATCCCAGCCCGGGGTGGACGGGTCCGACCGTGACGCAGGGGTTGGCCGCGATGGGCTATCAGCTGGCGCGCGGCGGCCCGGCCGAACGACAGGGCATCGTGCACCGTCTCGACGCCGGCACCACGGGCGCGATGGTGGTTGCCAAGAGCGAGCGGGCGTATTCGGCGCTGAAGCGGGCCTTCAAGGAGCGCACCGTCGACAAGCGCTACAGCGCGCTCGTCCAGGGACATCCCGATCCAATGCGCGGCACCATCGACGCCCCGATAGACCGGCATCCCGGCTCGGACTACAAGTTCGCCGTCGTGGCCTCCGGCCGTCCGAGCGTGACGCACTACGAGACCGTCGAGGCGTTCCGCGCCGCCACGCTGCTGGACGTCCACCTCGAGACGGGCCGCACCCACCAGATCCGGGTGCACATGGCGGCGTTGCGGCATGCGTGTGTCGGCGATCTGACCTACGGCGCGGATCCCACGTTGGCCAAGCGTCTAGGTCTGACGCGGCAGTGGCTGCACGCTCGTGAGCTCGCTTTCGAGCATCCGGACACGGGGCAGGAGCTGCGCGTCACGTCACCATTCCCGGCCGACCTGCAGCGCGCACTCGACGTCCTGTCCGAGGAGAATGGTGGGTAGGAGGACGGCATGAGCGACGATCAAGCACATCCTGGCGGCAATGCCCCTCTGCTCGTCGCATCGAACCGGGGCCCACTCACGATCGTGGCCGTCAGTGGTGATGACGGAGACGGTGACGACCGAATCACGCGTGGCAGCGGCGGTCTCGTGTCAGGCATGCAGGCAGCGCTGTCCACGACACCCCACGCGGTCTGGGTCAGCGCAGCCATGAACGACCGCGAGCGGGCGCTGGCCCGGCGCGCGCCCAAAGGGCGGATCTCGGAGTTGCCCGAGGTCGCCGATGCGTTGCGGGGCGACTTCGACGTCCGCCTGTTGCCGATCGACGCGCTGACGTTCCGCAACGCCTACAACGGGGTTGCCAACTCGACGCTGTGGTTCGTACTGCACCGGCTCTACGATCTGCCGACGCAACCGTCGTTCGACGCCACGTGGCGGCGGCAGTGGAACAGCTACGTGCGCTTCAACCGGGCCTTTGCCACTGCCCTGGCCGAGGCCGCCGCCCCGGGCGCCACCGTGATGGTGCAGGACTACCACCTGTTCCTCGTCCCGAAGATGCTGCGCGACCTGCGCTCGGATGTGAAGATCGGCCACTTCACGCACACGCCGTGGGTGACGCCCGACGACTTCGCGATGCTGCCCGACGACGTCGCCCACGCCATCGTCGAGGGCATGCTGGGCGCCGACGTGCTCGGGTTCCACACCGAGCGTTGGGCCGACCTGTTCCGTGCCACTGCGCGGGCGGTCACCGGCGTCGATCCCGACGGCGTGCGCGTGTTCCCGCTCGGCACTGACGAGGACGAGATGCAGCGCCTCGGTGGTCGGCGCACCGTCGACAACGCGTTGCGGGTGCTCAACGACACCGTCGAGGACCGGTTGCTCATCGGTCGGGTCGATCGCACCGAGCTTTCGAAGAATGTCTTCCGCGGTCTGCTGGCCTATCGAGAATTGCTGCGCACCCGCCCCGAATGGCACGGGCGCGTTGTGCACGCCGTCTACAACAACCCATCACGTGAGGACGTCCCGGCCTACCGCGAGTACACCGCCCGCATCGAGCGACTCGCTGCCGACATCGACGACGAGTTCAGCACCGACGACTGGACGCCGCTGATCTTCGAGATCGGCGACGACTACCCCGCCGCGCTCGCGGTGCTGCGCCGCAGCGACGTCGTCTTCGTCAATTCGGTCCGTGACGGTATGAACCTCGTCGTCCTCGAGGGGCTCGTGCTGTCCGAGCGCGTACCGGCCGTGGTGCTCTCGCGCGAGACCGGCGCCGTCGAAACCTTGGGCGACGACGCCTTCGTGGTGAATCCGTTCGACGTGTCGGCCACTGCGCAGGCGCTGCACGAGGCGTTGCTGATGCCCGTCGAGGCTCGACGTCCGGGCGCGGAGCGGATGCGCGCGGCGGCGATCCGATTGCCTCCAACGAAGTGGTTCCAGGCTCAGCTCGACGCGCTGGGCTGAGCCGGTGGCCAGCTGTGCCCGCCGGCGGTCCCGGCAGCCGCTCACCGCGACGGGTCAATACGTCGCCATCGGCGTTGGCTTTGAGTCAAGAATCTGGCCGGCAACGGCGTCGTAAGCGGATCCGCAAACGGGAATCCTGGCTACTGGTTGCTGATCGCTGTCTGGACGAGGCGCGCTGTTGCGCGGGGGTCCTCGACCTCGATGACGAGGCGGGCGGATCTCAGTTCACCGTTCGATTGAAATGTTGATGAGCCCCGCTCGGGCGAGCAACGCTCTTCCCAGCACCAACGCCGTCTCGTTGCGCTGGGCACGGTGGAGCAGGGCGAGTTTGCTACCAAAGGTTCGATACAGGCTGCCACGGTGGATACCGAGGTTGGCGACCAAGTCGTCGAACGATCAGTCAAGAACGGACGTTCCCAAATTCGCGATGCGTATTGTCCCGTCGCAGCAGAGTCTCGAACACGAGGTGCCGCAAGCGGGCCGACGAACGGACGCGTACTAGCGAGGTTCCTTGACTTATTAGATTACATGTTCGACAATAGACGGATGGCGGCGGGCTCATCAGCAGACACCGACACGGTGCGTGCGCTGGTCGCTGCCCTGAACTCGCTGAGCCCGGCGGTCGATGATGGCGACCGTATCGATCGGGTCCGACTGTTCGAGGAACTCAAGGCGGTCGCTGCCGCGGCACAGGCGGTCGAGTCGCGGGACTTCGAGGTCTCCCAGCGTGCTCAGCAGGCCATCGACGGGGTGCCCGTCAAGCAGCAAGGCCGCGGCATCGCCGCCCAGATCGGGTTGGCTCGGCGGATCTCGCCCTGGGCGGCGCAGCGCTACCTGGGCTGGGCCACGATCCTGCCCACCGAACTACCGCACACCTTCGCCGCGCTGCAAGCCGGGCGGATCACCGAATGGCGCGCCACCCTCATCGCACGCGAAACGATCTGGCTCTCCCGCCAGGACCGCGAGACGGTGGACGCCGAACTCGCCCCGCAGCTCGAAGCATGGAGCGACCGGCGGGTCGAAGCCGAAACCCGCAAAGCCGGCTACCGCCTGGACCCACAAGGATTCCTCGCCCGCGTCCGCGGTGCCGACAAAGACCGGCGGGTCACCATGCGGCCCGCACCCGATGCCATGGCCCGGTTGACTGCGCTGCTACCCGTCGCCCAAGGCGTCGCCACCTACTAGGCGCTGTGCCAGGCCGCCGACACCACCACCGCCGGCGGTGACGAACGCGGCCGCGGACAGATCATGGCCGACACCCTCGTCGAGCGCGTCACCGGACAAACCACCGCCACCGCCGTACCCGTCGAGATCGAACTCATCATGACCGACCAAACCCTGTTCGGCGGCCACGAGACCAGCGAGCCGGACGAGACGAGCGACCCTGTCGACAGCCCGACCGACGGCCCCAACGAACCAGCCGAACTCATCGGGTTCGGACCCATCTCCGCCGAGCTGGCCCGCGAGATCGCCCTCGAGGCCCTGGGCGAGAAATGGCTGCGCCGGCTGTACACCAACCCGCTCACCGGGCAACTCGCCGCCATGGACGCCACCCGCCGCAACTTCACCACCAACCAGCGGCGCTTCGTACGCCTGCGCGACCAAGGCCGCTGCCGCATCCCCTGGTGCGAGGCCGCGATCCGCCATACCGACCACCTCATCCCACACGGGCAGGGCGGCAAGACCCGGACCGACAACGGTGCCGGCACGTGCGAAGCCTGCAACTACGCCAAACAAGCCGCCGGCTGGACTACGCGACCTTCGCTCGACGGCAGCATCACCGTCACCACGCCGACCGGGCATCGGTACGCCAGTCGACAGCCAGTACCACCGGGCAACCACCATCGGCGCCTAGAGATCGACGTCTCGCTCGTGGACCTGATCTACCTGCACGGGCGACGGGCCGCCTAGCTTCCGGAACCACCCGCCGCCAGTATCTGGGCTGCCGCGCGCCGTGCGTCCGCCACTGCTCGGTCATCACCGCCGGCGGTGGATGCGACCAGGGCGCCCTCGTAGAGCAGATGCAGCGTGGCCGCCACCCGGCCGGGTGGGCGGATGCCGGCGTCGGACACGAGTGCATCGAACCTGGCCCGCATCCAAGCCTTCTCGGCCCGCACCACGGCGGCGATCGGCGCTGACGTGCCGGCCTCGGCCCAGGCATTGATGTACGCGCACCCGCGACTGCTGCCGGCTGCCCATGACGCTTGCGCGTCGAAGACCGCCAGCACCCGAGCTCGAGGTGCACGATGGCGAGCTACCTCGTCCTCAAGATGCGCGCTCCAGGCGCGATGCCGCCGCACGAGATAGACCGCGACCAGCGCATCCTTCGACCCGAAGCAGTCGTACAGCGTTTTCTTGGTCGTGCCGGCAAGCTCGGCCACCGCGTCGACACCGACGGCCCGAATCCCCTGCTCGTAGAACAGCTGCGCCGCCGCGGCGGCGATGCGCTCACCCGCGGGTGTGAGGCGGGTTGGCGCATCGAACAACGATGTGGTTGAGAACTCGGTCCGCATAGCCTGCGAGTATACCGACCGGTATGGTTATGTAGTAACCATGAACCCGCGAGTCGTCGATCCGGTCGCCGGTGGCGTCCTGGTGCTGTGCTGGTCGTCCGGCTTTATCGGTGCCGTGCTCGGTACCGAACGGGCAGGCGTCGACACCGTGCTGGCGTGGCGCACCGTCGTCTCGGCGGTCGTGCTCGTAGCGTTCGTCGCTGCCCGCCGGGAACGCATCCGGGCCGGTGCTGCGGCGCGACTCGTGGTGCTGGGGCTGCTCGTCCAGGTGGTGTACCTCGGTGGCATCTTCGGCGCCACGGCCGCCGGGGTCGACGCCGGCACCTGCGCACTCATCGCTGCACTGCAGCCGCTCGTCGTGTCCGCGGTGGCCGGCCCGCTGCTGGGGGAGCGCACCACGGCCCGACAGCGGCTCGGTCTGGTGCTCGGCGCAACAGGTGTGGCCTTGGTGGTCGCCGGCGACGTCGGCTCGGGGCACGCACCGTGGTGGGCCTACCTATTGCCCGTGGTTGCCGTCGCAGGACTCGCGTCAGGCACCGTGCTGGAACGACGGTGGAAGCCGGCCGCAAGCGTGCCGATGTCCTTGGCGGTCCAGACCACGACCGCGGCGGTCGTGTTCGTCGTCGTGGCGGGCGTGCACGGTGCACTGATGCCACCGATCACGCCGGGCTTCGCGGGGGCGATCGCTTGGCTCGTCGTCCTGGCCAGCTTCGGCGGTTACGGCACCTACCTGTTCGTCGTGCGCCGATCGGGAGCGACGCGGGCCAGCACGCTGCTCTACCTGACCCCGCCGACCTCGGCGCTCGCCGCCTGGGCGTTGTTCGGGCAGGTCCCCGGCCCGACCGCAGGACCCGGCCTCGTCGTCTGCGCGGCGGGCGTCGCGCTCGCGCTGCGCTCAGCTCACCCGTTGCCGGACAGTCTGGCCAGCAGCTCGACGGTGGCCGGCGGATCGGCGAGCGTCACATCCACCGCCGTGGCGATGCCGTCAGCACCCGACGACAGCACCCCGACGCTCCACGCCGGCGTGCCCGCCGAGCGTAGCCGGCTGATCTCATCGAACGCAGGCAGGTCGCCCAGGTCGTCGCCGAGATAGAGCGCCGCTGTCGCACCCTCGGCGAGTCGCGCAAGGGCAGCGGCTTTGTCGAAGCCGGGCAACCGCAGCTCGAGCACCTGGCTGCCCGGGTGCACCTCGAGGGCAAGCTCGGCCGCCAGCGCGCGGACGCCGGAGTCGACCTCGGCGAGTGCTGCGTCCGGATCCGCAGCGCGGCGAGCGTGCACGACGAGCGAAAGACGCTTGTCCTCTATCCAGATGTCCGGATCGCCGCCGGCCAGGACGGCCGGCAGGCGCTCACGTAGAGCCGTGATCGGGTCCGGGGTGTCAGGTGTTGTCAGCTCGCCGGCCGACCACGTCTCGATCCCGTACATGCCGGCCACCGTCAGGCCGGGCACGGCCTGCAGTCCACTCAGCCGCAGCACCGTTTGCGCATCGCGGCCGGTGATGACGGCGACCGCTGCGCCAAGGCCGGCGAGCGCGGCCAATGCCTCGACCGCACCCTCGACCGGGCGCGAGTCCTCGGGGTCTCGCGTCAGCGGCGCGAGGGTGCCGTCGAAGTCGGTGGCGACCAGCGCTCCGCGCAATCGCGGACGGAACTCGGCCACCAGCTCGTCGACATCCATACGCCCATCCTGGCCGACTCGCGTGGACGAGGATCAGGGAGTGGACCCGAACATCACCGTTGCAGCGTGCGAACGGGCGCAGACCGCGTGGTTCGAGGTACGGACCGCGGTGCTCGGTGGTTCGTTGCACGAAGTGGACGGACACCGCTGGCTGGACGGGCCGGATGGCGTCAACCTGATGTTCCCGACGCAGCTCGGCGTGGGCGGCACGTGGTGGTGGCATCCGCGCTGACCGCTTCGCGGCCGCGCGTCGCCTAGGGTGGTCCGGTGATTGTCTGCCGGCTGCGACGGGCCGCAGCGGCCCTGGCCGCAGTGGCGACCGTGGCGGCGTGCAACTCGGCTCGCGACCCTGACCCGGCGTCGACCAACCCCGCTCCGCAGAGCGCCAGGGCCGTGGTCGCCACCACGCCATCGCCGGCGCCGACGACGTCGACACCCCCAGCACCGCCGAACCCGTGCGCGAAGAACACCGCGGCCCAGCTCGTGAAGGTCAGCGTGCGCCAACAGCATCTCTGGATGTGCGCCGGACGCACGCTCGTGCGCGACACACCGGTGACCACCGGCATCCCTGGGGAAGACACCCACACCCCGACCGGGACGTACACGATCCAAGCCCGCACGCGGAACACCGCGCTGACCCTGATCTCCGGCCAGACGTATGCCGTGAAGTACTGGATCCCCTTCGACGGCCCGCTGTTCGGCTTCCACGACTCGTCCTGGCAGACCATCCCGTACGGCAGCCAGCGCTACCGGAGTGACGGCTCGCACGGCTGCGTGCACGTGCCGGTCAAAGCCATCGCCTTCCTCTACCGCTGGGCGCACGTCGGGGCCACCGTGCGCATCCGGGCCTGACACCCTGCACCTGAGGTCGAGAGACTCGCCGCGGCCGACACGCCGAGAAGTGTCGGACCCGGATGTAAGAATCGTGGTCTGCGACGCGGACGGTTCGCGCGCACGGCAACGCGAGAAAGGCGGGCTCGAACCACCGTGTCTGTGAACGGCTCAGCCTCAGGCGGCAACGACAGTTTCGTGCACCTGCACGTGCACACCGAGTACTCGATGCTCGACGGCGCCGCCCGGCTCACGGAGCTGTTCGAGGAAACCCACCGCATGGGCATGCCCGCGCTGGCCATGACCGACCACGGCAACGTCTTCGGGGCCTACGACTTCTACTCCAAGGCCACCGCCGCCGGGGTCAAGCCGATCATCGGCATGGAGGCCTACCTCGCCCCCAACACCCACCGCACCGACCGCACCCGGGTTCGCTGGAACAAGGGCGGCGACGACGACGTCTCCGGCGGTGGCGCGTTCACGCACATGACGTTGCTGGCCGAAAACACCGCCGGCATGCACAACCTGTTCCGCCTTGCCTCACGCAGCAGCATCGAGGGGTTCTTCTACAAGCCGCGCGCCGACCGTGAACTGCTGAGCCAGTACGCGGGCGGCCTCATCGGCACCACCGGCTGTCCGTCCGGTGAGATCCAGACCTGGCTGCGGATCGGCGATTACGACAAGGCCCGCGCCAGCGCTGCGGAATTCCGCGACATCCTGGGCAAGGAGAATTACTTCCTCGAGCTGATGGACCACGGCCTCGACATCGAAACGCGCGTGCGCGACGGCCTGCTCAAGCTGGCCGACGACCTGCAGCTGCCGATGATCGCCACCAACGACCTGCACTACACGCACGCCGACGACGCTGATACCCACGAGATCCTGCTGTGCGTGCAGTCGGGCAAGACCATGGCCGACCCCAACCGGTTCAAGTTCGACGCCCGGGACTTCTATCTCAAGTCCCCGGCCGAGATGCGCTCGCTGTGGGCCGACAAGTACGACCTGCGCGAGGCCTGCGACAACACGCTGCTGATCGCCGAGCGCTGCGAGGTCGAGTTCACCGAGGGCAACGGCACCTACATGCCGCGCTTCCCGGTGCCCGAGGGCGAGACCGAGCGCACCTGGTTCGCCAAGGAGGTCGCGGCCGGCCTGCGTCGACGTTTCCCGGCCGGTGTTTCCGACGTCGTGCAGCGCCAGGCCGACTACGAGGTCGGCGTCATCGAGCAGATGAACTTCCCCGGCTATTTCCTCGTCGTCGCCGACTTCATCAACTGGGCCAAGGACAACGGCATCCGCGTCGGCCCGGGGCGCGGGTCGGGCGCGGGCTCGATGGTCGCCTATGCGCTGCGCATCACCGATCTCGACCCGCTCGAGCACGGGCTGATCTTCGAGCGGTTCCTGAACCCCGATCGCGTCTCGATGCCCGACTTCGACGTGGACTTCGACGAGCGCCGGCGCGGCGAGGTCATCCGCTACGTCAGCGAGAAGTACGGCGACGACCGCGTCGCGCAGATCGTCACCTACGGCACCATCAAGGCCAAGCAGGCGGTCAAGGACGCCGGCCGGGTGCTGGGCTATCCCTTCGCGATGGGCGATCGCATCACCAAGGTCATGCCGCCACCGGTCATGGGCAAGGACGTCCCGCTGTCGAAGATCTTCGACACCACCCACGACCGCTACAACGAGGGCGGCGAGTTCCGCGCCCTGTACGAGGCCGACGCCGAGGTCAAGAAGGTCGTCGACCAGGCCAAGGGTCTCGAGGGCCTCAAGCGCCAATGGGGCGTGCACGCGGCGGGCGTGATCATGTCCTCGGACCCGCTGCTCGACCTGATCCCGATCATGAAGCGCGAGCTGGACGGCGCGATCATCACGCAGTTCGACTACCCGACCTGCGAACACCTCGGCCTGATCAAGATGGACTTCCTCGGGCTGCGCAACCTGACGATCCTCGACGACGCCCTGGTAAACATCAAGATCAACCGCGACGAGGACCTCGTCCTCGAGGACCTGCCGCTCGACAATCCCGAGGCCTACGCCCTGCTGGCCCGCGGCGACTCCCTCGGGGTGTTCCAGCTCGACGGCGGACCGCTGCGCTCGCTCATGCGCCTGATGCGGCCGGACAACTTCGAGGACATCTCCGCGCTCATCGCGCTGTACCGGCCCGGTCCGATGGGTGCGGACTCGCACACCAACTACGCGCTACGCAAGATCGGCCGGCAGGAGATCACGCCGATCCACCCGGAGCTCGAGGAGTCGCTCAAGGAGATCCTCGACACCAGCTACGGCCTGATCATCTATCAGGAGCAGGTCATGGCCATCGCGCAGAAGGTTGCCGGGTTCTCCCTCGGGCAGGCCGACATCCTGCGTCGAGCCATGGGCAAGAAGAAGAAGTCCGAGCTCGACAAGCAGTACGCGGGCTTCGCGGCCGGCATGAAGGCCAACGGCTACTCCGACGGCGCGGTCAAGACGCTCTGGGACATCCTGCTGCCGTTCTCCGACTACGCCTTTAACAAGGCGCACTCGGCTGCGTACGGGATGATTTCGTACTGGACGGCCTACCTGAAAGCCAACTATCCGGCCGAGTACATGGCCGCGTTGCTGACGTCGGTCAAGGACGACAAGGACAAGATGGCGGTGTATCTGGCCGAATGCCGTCGCATGGGCATCAAGGTGCTGCCACCGTGCGTCAACGACTCCGAGGCCGAGTTCACCCCCACCGGCACCGACATCCGCTTCGGACTCACCGCCATCCGCAACGTCGGCGCCAACGTGGTCAGCTCGGTGGTCGCCACCCGCAAGGCCAAGGGTGCGTTCGTCGACTTCGGTGATTACCTGCGCAAGGTCGACGCAGTGGTCTGCAACAAGCGCACCATCGAGGGCCTGATCAAGGGCGGGGCGTTCGACTCCCTCGGACATGCGCGGCGCGGATTGATGAACACCTTCGAGGCCGCCGTCGACGCCGTCCTGGACACCAAGCGCGCCGAGGCCATAGGTCAGTTCGACCTCTTCGGATCGTTCGGCGACGCGCCCGACGCCGCGCTCGACGATCCGTTCGCGGTTCGGGTGCCCGAGGGTGAGTGGGACAAGAAGGTGCTGCTGCAGTTCGAGCGCGAGATGCTCGGCCTCTACGTGTCCGACCATCCGCTGTTCGGGCTCGAGCACATCCTGTCGTCATCGGCCGACATGACGATCGCCGCCGTGCAGGCCGAGGGTCAGGGCGACGCGCAGACGGTGACGCTCAGCGGCATCCTGTCGTCGGTGAACCGGCGCGTCACCAAGGCCGGCGCACCCTGGGCCAACGCCGTGCTCGAGGACCTCGAGGGCTCGATCGAGGTGATGTTCTTCCCGGCCACCTACGCCCAGGTCGCGCTGAACATCACCGAGGATGCGATCGTTTCGATCAAGGGCCGCACCGACGCCCGCGAGGACACCGTCAAGCTCATCGCCAGCGACCTGACGATCCTGGACACCACGGCCGGGCCCAGCGGACCGGTGAAGCTGCGGATCGACGCCACCCGGT
Organism: uncultured Jatrophihabitans sp.; assembly: GCF_964244045.1. Taxonomy (NCBI): domain Bacteria; kingdom Bacillati; phylum Actinomycetota; class Actinomycetes; order Jatrophihabitantales; family Jatrophihabitantaceae; genus Jatrophihabitans; species uncultured Jatrophihabitans sp. Next base: position 16,637 of record NZ_CAXTHK010000034.1, read on the forward strand.
GCACGCCGCCGCTCATCGATCGGCTCAAGGACGTCCTCGTCGCCCATCCCGGCATGAGCGAGGTGCACCTGTCCCTGGTCAGCCGCAACAGCCCCAACCTGGTGCTCGAGCACCGGGTCACCCCGTCGGCCGCCCTCATGGGTGACCTGAAGGCCCTGCTCGGCTCGGCGGCGTTCTCCGCCTGAGGCGAACTCTCAGCGTCCGCGCGACGTACACCTAACGGCAACCTGACGTTGCCCGCGGCGGCGGACGGCGTCGTCACGCTCGGTGCTGTGCCGTCGGTTCAGCCTGAAGTCGCAGCCACGTGGGACGTCCACGTGGTCGCCGATTCCGATACGCGCTGGAAGTGGGGCGCGGCGCTTGCCCACCAGCTCTCCGGCGCCGGCACGTCGCGGGTGCACGGACACCTGCTCGACGGCCGAGCCGCCCCCAACGACCGGCAACTGCACGATGTCGGTGCCGACGCGGTCTCGCTGACGCGCGGCGGCCTGACCGACGTGCTGCAGGAGCTCGCCGACACCGAGGCCGAGATCGTCGTCCTGGCCTGCGTCGGCGGCGCCATCCAGGCGCTGCTGCACGGGCTCGCGCAGGCCTGGCAGGGTCGCCAGTCGCGGCCCGTCGTGGTCACCGGCTACGTCGGGGTGGTCTACGAGCGGGTGGTCGACGGGCTGTTGCTACGTGCCGGAGCCGACATCGTGCTGGCCAATTCCGCGGCCGACGCGCGCAGCTTCCGCGCGGTGTACGAGGCCGTGGGCGTCGACCCGGACACCATCGCCCGCATCGCCCTGCCTTTCCTGGGCAACGCCCCGCACGACCCGACTGCCGCCGGGCGCACCCGCCCGTTCACCGTCACCTTCGTCGCCCAGCCGTCGGTGCCGGAGACGCGCGCCGAGCGGCGCTACGCAATGGATCAGGTGCTCGAGCACGCCCGTCGACACCCCGACCGCGAGGTCATCGTCAAGCTGCGCGGCCGCAAAGGCGAACAGACCACGCACTCCGAGCCGTACCACTACGCGAAGCTCGTGCCCGAGGGCTCGCTGCCGGCGAACGTGCGCTTCGCGTACGGCTCGATGTCGCGCGTGCTCGACCGCACCGACCTGTGCGTCACGGTCAGCTCGACCGCTGCGCTCGAGGCGATGCACCGCGGCATACCAGTAGGTATCCTCACCGACTTCGGCATCCGTGAGGCCCTCGGCAACCAGGTGTTCGTGTCGTCCGGCGCGCTGGTGTCCTGGCCCGAGCTGCATGACGGTGCCGTGCCCAAGACCGATCCCGCGTGGGCTGCCGACAACGGCGTCGGCGACGCAGATCAACAGAACCCCACAGACCCGTGGAGCGAGGTGCACGCACGGCTGCGCCGGCTGACCGCCCAGCACGACTCGCTCGCTCCGTTGCATCCCAAGTACTCACCCGACAACGCTGCCGCGTACCTGCCCGGACTGCTGTCCCGCCACGGCCTGCAGACCGACGGCACCGCCCTCAGGGGCGACATCGACCAGCGGGCCCGCCCGGCGCGCCGCGTGCTGCGCGCGGCCGCTCGTCGGGCGTACCTCGTCGGCACCGCCCGCATCGAACCCCGCCTGCGCCGATGGGCCAACTCATGACCGCCCTCCGCTGCGCTCCGGGCGCCGAAGGCCATGCCCGTTGGTCATTCGCTCGCGGAGCTCGCTCATGACAGTCGTCGCCGTGATTCCCGCGCGCGGGGGTTCGCGAGGTGTGCCGGGCAAGAACGTCTCGTTGGTGGGCGGCCGCGCATTGGTCGCTCGGGCCGTCGACGCCGCGCGTCGGGCGGAGCTGGTCGACCGCGTGCTTGTGTCCACCGACGACCGACTGATCGCCGAGGTCGCCCGCGAGGCCGGCGCCGAGGTCGTGGTGCGCCCCGACGAGCTGGCCGGCGACACCGCGTCGTCGGAGTCCGCCCTGCTGCACGCGCTCGACACCAGCGCCCCGGAAGCGGTCGTTGCCCTCCTCGTGCAGTGCACCAGCCCGTTCCTGGACAGCGGCGATCTCGACTGCGTAGCCCGGCCCGTGCTCGACGGTGAAGCCGACTGCGCCTTCACCGCCGCACCGTCGCACGGCTTCCTCTGGCGCCCGGACGGCACCGGCATCAACCACGACCCGGTCCATCGGGCCCGCCGGCAGGACCGGCCGGTCGAGTTGCGGGAGACCGGCGCCGCGTACGCGATGCGCATCAGCGGGCTGCGACGCCACGGGCACCGCTTCTTCGGCCGGGTGCTGCCGGTCGTGGTCGACGCCGGCCGCACGCTGGAGATCGACGAGCCCGACGACCTCGCCCGCGCCCGACTGCTCAGCCCGCTGCTCGACCGCCCGCGCGACCCCGGCCTGCGTGATCTGGACGCCGTGGTCCTGGACTTCGACGGCACGCTCACCGACGACCGGGTGACTGTGGACCAGGACGGCCGCGAAGCGGTCACCGTGCACCGCGGCGACGGGCTCGGCGTCACCGCGCTGTGTCGCGCCGGACTGGACGTGCTGATCCTGTCGACGGAGCGCAATCCGGTCGTGCAGGCCCGCGCCCGCAAGTTGAACGTGCCTGCCCTGACCGGCATCGACCACAAGGGCACAGCCCTTGCGCAGTGGTGTGCCGAGCACGGTCACGCCCTGCGCCGAACGGCATTCGTCGGTAACGACGTCAACGACCTGCCGTGCTTCGACATCGTCGGCTGGCCGATCGCGGTCGCCGATGCGCACCACTCGGTGCGGGCACGCGCCCGCATCGTCACGGCTGCCCCCGGTGGCCACGGCGCGGTCCGCGAGGTCGCGTCGAGAGTGCTCGGAAAGGACATCCGCGATGGATCTGAACCGCTTGCGTTACATCGGTGACCGCCCGGTCGGCCCCGACCACCCCGTCTTCGTCACCGGCGAGATCGGCATCAACCACAACGGCTCGCTCGAGGACGCTCTCGCGATGATCGATGCGGCCGTCAACGCGGGTTGTGACGCGGTCAAGTTCCAGAAGCGCACGCCGGAAATCTGCGTCCCCAGCGATCAGCAGGGCATCGAGCGCGATACACCCTGGGGCCGCATGACGTACTTGAAGTACCGCCACCGTGTCGAGTTCGGCGCTGAGGAATACGAGGCGATCAGCCGCTACTGCGCCACCCGTGGCATCGCCTGGTTCGCCTCGCCGTGGGACGTCCCGAGCGTCGACTTCCTGGAGATGACGGACCCGCCGGCGCACAAGATCGCGTCGGCGTGCCTCACCGATGACGAGCTGCTCGTCCGTGTCCGCGACACCGGCCGGACGGTGATCCTGTCGACGGGCATGTCTACCCCGGACCAGATACGGCACGCCGTCGACGTCCTGGGTCGCGAGAAGTTGATCCTCTGCCACACCACGAGCTCCTACCCGGCGCCCGCCGCCGAGCTGAACCTGCGGATGATCCACACGCTCATGCACGCCTACCCGGACGTGCCGATCGGCTACTCCGGACACGAAATCGGGTTGCAGACCACGGTGGCCGCGGTTGCGCTGGGCGCCTGCTTCGTCGAGCGGCACATCACCCTCGACCGCGCCAACTGGGGCTCGGATCAGGCTGCGTCCGTCGAGCCAGGCGGCCTGCAGCGGTTGGTGCGCGACATCCGCATCGTCGAGGCTGCGCTCGGTGACGGCGTCAAACGCGTCTACGACAGCGAGGTCCCTATCCGGGCCAAGCTGCGGCGTGTCGGGCTCGAAAGCGTGGTGGGCTGACATGCCGAAGGTCACCACGGTCGCGCTCGTCGAGACCGCCACCCAGCTGCACAACGTCGTCGAGTGGGCGCACGCCACAGACTCGGTCGACGAGGTCCGGGTGGACGTGCTGGCTCCGACCGATCGGCAGTCGATGCGCCAGCTGACCCGCGTCGCGGCGCTGGCCCGCGGCATGGGCGTCGACGTCCGGCACCGCTCGGTGCGGGCGCGCAACTCCTCGGCGGCGACGAGCACCCTGGCGGTCGCCCGCGACATTCGCAGCGCGGACCGGCTCGTGCTCGGCGACCCGTTCTCGCACTACATCCAGACCCTGTTGCCGCTCGTGCGGGCCGATCACATCGTGGCCGTCGACGACGGCACCGCGACGTGGGAGTTCGTGTCCTGTCTCGACGCCAACAAGCCGATGGTGCGCTGGCGTAAGCCGCTCGAGGGTGCCACGGCGCTCGAGGCGCGTGCCACCAAGCTGCTCACCCCCAGCGTGCGTCGGCGGTTGACCGTGTTCAGCTGTCTGCGCGACGCCACGCCGGTGGGTGCCAGTCGCGTCGACAACAAGTACTCCTGGGCGCGCGCCTGGCGCACCCCGGAGATCATCGACGACCGCGTCGACGTCCTCGGCATCTCGCTGGTCGACAGTGGGCTGGTCGAGCGAGCCGCGTACGTCGACGCGGTGGCCGCGCTGGTGCGCCGTCATGCGCCGGTGCGCTACCTCGCCCACCGTCGGGAGTCCGACTCGCTGGTGGCCGAGATCGACACGCTGCCCGGCGTGACCGTGGTGCGCGCCGACCTGCCGGCCGAGCTGGCGCTGCGCAAGGGGCCGGTGTCGCGCCGAGTGATCACCTTCCCGTCGACGGCCTCGCACACCTTGCCCGTGGTGCTCGGTGACCTCATGCGCGACCAGGGTCTGCGCATCGACGTCCGGCCGGTGGACCCGTCATGGTTCACCCCGTCGACGACGAAGCACGCTCGCGACTTCGTGGCCCGCATCGCCGCCGTCGCCCCACGGGCGGGTGTGGCGACGTAGCGTCAGCTGGCCTCGGCGTGCTGGCTGACCGACTGCCCAGCCATCCCAAGAAGGTTGGCTTGCTCCAGCTGCAGCTCGACCCAGATCGTCTTGCCCGCCGAGTTGAGCTGGACGCCCCAGCGATCCGCCACCGCCCTGACGATGAACAACCCCCGCCCGTGGGTCGACACGTCGTCCGGCAACAGATCGAGGTCTGGCAGCCGGTTGTCGTCGTCGCTGGCGAGAATGCGGATCCCGGTGCGCAACGGCTGCACTTGCACCGTTCCCGGGCACTGCGTGTGGCGCACGATGTTGGTGACGAGTTCGCTCACTACGAGCGTCGCGGAGTGCTCCAACGTGCCGAGGTTCCAGTCGAGCAACGCCCGACGTACGTCACCACGTAGCGCGCTGACGCTGGTCAGCTCGCGGCCGACAGGGAAGGTGCGCGTCGCGTTGGGGGCGCCGGTGGGCGCGATGTCACAGATCAGCAGGGCCACGTCGTCCTCGGCGTCGGCTCCTAGTTTCTCGACGAGGCTGCGGGCGGCGTCCTCGGCAGTACGGTCGGCAAGAGCGGGCAGTAGCGACCGCAGCCTTTCGATGCCGGCATAGATGTCCACGCTGCGGCGTTCGACGAGGCCGTCGGTGTAGAGGACCAGCCGGTCGCCACCGCCGAGGGGCGCCGTCGTCACCGGCCACGTCGCGTCCGCGACCACGCCGAGCGGCAGGCCGATCTGCTCGGGCACGACCAGCCGGTCCCCGCCCGCGGGCACGCAGATCGCGCTGGGGTGCCCGGCGCACACCATCCGCAGCTGTCCGGCGTCGAGGTCGACCTCGACCAGGCAGCAGGTGGCCATCATGCGGTCGGTCAGCTGGGACATCAGGTGATTCGCCCGGGCCACCGCGTCCTCGACGGGGTGGCCCTCGGTCAGGTAGGCGTGCAGGCCCGTGCGCAACTGCCCCATCAGGGCCGCGGCCGCAAGGTTGTGACCCTGCACGTCGCCGATGACGAGCACCGCGCCGTGCTCGCGGGGAACGATGTCGTACCAGTCGCCGCCCACCTCGGCGTCGACGTCGCTGGCTTGATAGCGCACAGCAGCAGTCAGGCCGTCCAGTACCGGTAGCGTCCGCGGCAGCAGCGAGCGCTGCAAAGCCCGCGAGGTCTCGGTGGCTGCGCGGATGCTGCGGGCGAGGTCCGCCCTCGCCTCGCGCTCCGCAGCGAAGAGCCGAGCACGGTCGAGGGCGGAGGCGACCTGCGCCGCGGCCGCTGTCAGCATCTCGAGGTCGGCGGCCTCGAAAGCCCGCTCGACGTCCCAGCTGAGCACGCACGCACCGAAACGCTGCGCTCCGGTGCTCAACGGCAGAACGATCGCGGTAGCCGGAACGGGGGAGAACTGCGCACACAGCTCGGCATAGTCGCTGATGAGGCGGCCGCGGTCGGCGACCATCAGCGACACGTCACCGACGGTCGCATTACGCACGGGGTTCGGCAGCTCATCAGGCAGGAAGGTCAGCGACGGCGCTCCAGCTGCCTGGGCACCCAAGGACACATTGCGGTAGCCGTCGCCGTCGCGCAGGAAGACGCCGACGCCGGTCGCGCCGATCGGCTCGAGCAGGACATCGGCAAGTGCGGCGACAGTGGCGTCGGCTGTGATGGCGTCGGACAGGCGGCTCGCCAGCGACTGGAGCAGCGCGAGACGGGCCGTCACCTCCTCCGCGCGGACGCGAGCGTCCTGCTCGGCGGCGAACAGCCGCGCGTTCTCGACGGCTACCGCGGCCTGAGCCGCGACGATCTCGATGGTGCGGGTGCACTCCTCGTCGAAGGTTCCGGGGTTGCGATGCCCGAACAGCAGGGCCCCGATCACCTCTCCCGTGCGCGTGACGACGGGAACGGCCAGGTAGCTGCGGACCGGCAGGTGCCCCGGGGGCATTCCGGAGAACCGTTCATCGCGCAGGACGTCGTCGCTGCGTACGGTGGCCACTCCGGTGAACGTCGGCTCGAACAAGCCGGTGATGCGTGGTTTCGGCATGGCGGCGAAGGTCTCGAGGCCGGCACCCGACAGCACGTGCAACTGGTAGACGCGCCCGGTGTCGTCGCGTTCGTTGTAGAAGAACGCCCCGAACTCGGCGCCGGAGACCGTGGTGCCGATATCGGTGACCTTCTGCAGGACGCGCTGCAGATCCAGGTCGGACGTAATGGCTCCGGAGAGCATCGACAGCAAATCGTTGTTCACCGAGCGCGTTGCTACGAGCGGCTGCTCAAGCACGACGACCTCCCGGGGCGCGAACGCCCAGTGGCATCGACGCAACGTCCTGTCTGGACCGAACAAATATAACGCGGATCTTACGCGCAGTCCATGGTCAGCGCTGAGCGCGGCGGCGTTGCGCAAACGAGGCGCGCACCGACCGCGCCCGGACGAGCGAGCTGCGAGCTACGTCCCACTCGGCGACCCGCGAACTCGCCAGCCGGTCGTACATGCCGCTGGAGGCCAGCAGGCCGACCGCCCGCAAGCGACGAATGCGGAAGTACCGGCCGGTTCCGTGCTCGGAGATCCAGCGCTGCGCCGCGCCACGAAGATCGGGCAGCGCGACCGGCTGCATGCAGAAGCTCACCGCCTCGACGAGCAGCGTGCAGTCGACGGCCGGCGGCGCGATGGTCGTGCCGTCGTCGGCCATGCGTGGCACGATCGCGTCGACAATCGTGGCCGGGATGCGGTTGCTGTTCTGGTACGGGGTCAGCGCGTCGAGGACCCGCTCGGTGCCCATCGCGGCCACCGGCAGGTCGTAGAACGCGCGGGCCGTAAGTAACGCGGTCGAGAAGCAACCCAGCACCAGATCCGGACGCACCGTGGCGAAGCACAGTTCGGCGGGCAACTCCTCGGGCACAACCGTCAGCTGGACCCCCGCATCGGCCGCCACCGCGCGCACGGCGCGCACCTGGGCGCGGCCGGCCGCAGGGTGCGGCTTGAACAACACCCGGGTGTGCCCGGCACGCGCGGCCGCGCGCACCATCGCGCCGTACAGCGCTGCCTCCTGCTGCGGGGTCACGATCTCGAGCGCCGAGAGGTACTGCCCCAGCACGAGCGCGCCTCCGCGTGGCAGGGCGAGCAGTACGTCCGCGAAGTCGGGGATCGTGGCCGCCTCGGCGAGCACCTTCAGGAACACCTCGTCCGGCAGGGCCTCGGCGTCGACGCCCTCCTCGCGCAACAGCACCGGGCGCAGGCCCGGCACGAGGTCGAGGTGCAGCACCCGGCTCACCCGGCTGCCGATCTCGGCCGGCAACCGCGACCGGGTGGGCCCGTAGCTCATCAACCCGTCGCTGTAGACCGTGACAGGGCAATCGGGCAGCAGCCGGGCCAGCGCTTGAGCCGGGGCCACCGCGATCGACTCGAGCACGAGTTCCGCCGGTGGCCCGTCGAGACCCAGCCGGGCGAGCAGCGCGCGCGAGAGCATCGGCAGCTCGACGTCGCTCGGCGTCCACCCGGACGGGTGCAGCGGGGCGATGAACTCGTTCCACGACACGATGTCGTCTGCGCGCGAGCGCAGCACCGCGAAGCCGGGTGAGTCCTGCAGCGGATCGCCGATCTCCGGCGTCGGCCCGTTGTCGGACACGATCACCAGCCTGCGCTGGTCTCCGGGTCCGAGACGGCCGGCGTCGATCGCCGCGGCCAGGGTCAGCGCGCCGAACAGCGTCGAGCAGTAGAGCACCTGGGTCACGGACGTAACCCCCTGCGCAGTGGGCTGTCTCGCGGGATCAGCCTGCGCAGCGCGGACGCTCGCTCGCCGCGCACGGTGATCCCGGCCAGCACCCCGGGTGGGATCGCGGCCAACGACGTGAGCGCCCGCGCCCGGAAGCGCCGGGCCAACACCGGCTCGAAGCGGCCGAGCAGCGTGAGGTGGTGCCCGAGCAGCGCGACGAACTGCTGGGCGGCCTTGGGCATCAGCAGGTCGGCGTCCCGGTCGGCAGCGACGCCGCGCAGCACGTGGTCGTAGGCGTCGAAGAAGTGCAGCTGCCGCGCATCGCCGGTCTGAGTCAACGACTGCGCCACCAGCCGCCGGTAGAACAGCCCCGCCAGCGACACGACCGCGTAGGAACTGAGTTCGCGGTGCAGCCGCCAGATCCACGGCCGGTCCTCGGCGGTGTGCAACCCCGACGGGAACTGCAGCACATCGCCGACGCTGCGGCGGTACACGCCGGCCCACGCATATGGGTAGTCGACCATGCTGCGGCGGTTCGCCGGCAGGATGCCGTCGCGCGGGTCGAGGACCGCGTCGCGTCGGCCTTGCGGCGCCCAGTGGGTCGTGCGCTGGCTGCCCGTGACCTGGACGTGGTCGACGCGCACGAAGTCGCAACCCAGCCCGTCGATGGCCTCGACGAGCCTGGGCAGGTAGCCGGGGGCGAGCCAGTCGTCGCCGTCGAGGTAGGTGACGAAACGCCCCTGTGCGGCGGCCAGGCCGACGTTGCGGGCGTCGGCGAGCCCGTGCGCATGGTCGTGGGTAATCACCCGCAGGCCGGGCAACTGCGCTTCGGCCTCGGCAATGACGTCGGGGGTGGCGTCGTCGGAGCCGTCGTCGATGACCACCAGCTCGATGTCACCCGTCGGCTGGTCGCGCAGGTTGCCGCGTACGGAACGCAGGGTGGCGCCGAGGTAGTGCTCGGCGTTGCGCACGGGCAGCACGACGGACAGGCTCGGTGTGCCGATGGGCATGAGCCGCATCGTTGACGCCCCGGGTGAGCGGACGGTGAACGGCGGGTGGACGCCGCCGGGCCGGGCCGTGCCGCGGGGGATCGGTAGCCTCGAAGACATGCACCCGGCTGTTCCCGACCGACCACCCTCGGATGAGGAGCCGCGCTACGTCAAGGCCGAACCGGTCACAGCAGAGCCGCTCAGTGCCGATGAGGTCGGCTCGTTCGAGCAGGGCACCGAGTTCGGTCGCTGGGCGTTGGCTCGCTACATCGTCGGACGGGTGATCCTGGAACGGGTCAGCTGGTCGTTGCTGGTAGCGGCCGTCGTGCTGCTGGCTCTCGCGGCCGTCTCCCAGTGGGTGCTGCACTCGACGCTGCTTGCTGTGCTGATGGTGCTGCTGGCCCTCGGCGTCTTCGCGATGCGCGGGCTGCTGCGCTTCGTCCTGCACCGGTTGATGAACGCGCAGGCCTACGGGCCCATGGAGCAGCGCGTCGCCCACATCGTCAACGGCGCGAGGCGGGGGGTCTTCCTCGAGCTGCGTCGTGTCGGGCTGCCCAGCCGCATCGTCACCCTGCCGCTGCTGCTCTTCCGCTTCATGGGCAAGCGACGAGCCGAGACCATGCAGCGCATCCGTCGCTTCGAGGTCGATCGGGCGGTGCCCAAAGCCAGCCGCGACGAGCTCTACCTCGTGCTGCGGCAATCGACGGGTCGCGTGTGACGCAGCCGTTCGGGACACAGCCGGTCGAGATACCGCCGTCCGATACGCGCACCGACGTCATCCGGGCCGCGGTCCTAGCGCTCGTCCTGGCCGTCGTGGGCGCGCTCGCCGGCCTGGTGTGGTCGGCGTGGAGCCCGAAGGGTCCGCGAGCGCTCATCGTCCGGCCGGGCATCTTCGAGCCGGACGAGACGGAGTCCTTCGTCGCCGGCGACGGGCGCTTCCTCGTCATCGCCGCCGTCCTCGGGCTCGTCGCCGCGCTCGTGGTCTGGTTCCGGCGCCCGCTGCGTGGGGTTGCGGCGGCGTTCGGCCTGGCCGTCGGCGGCTTCGCCGGCTCGCTGCTCATGTGGCTCGTCGGGTACCTGACCGGCGGCGGTGACAGCACCGGGCGGGCGATCCCCAACAGCACGCAGCGCTACACCGCGCAGCTGCCGCTGACCGTGCACGCCGACGGCGTGCTCCTGGTGCAGGCGACGGTGTCGATGCTCGTCTTCGGCCTGCTCGTCGCCTTCGCGGTGCGTGACGATCTCGGCCGTCCGGAGACAGGCCGTCCCGACCCGGCTCCTGACCTAATTGCTGCCGGTGCCCATCCGCAGCACGGCTGGGGAGACGGCGATGCTCCGGGTCCACTGCAGCAGAGCGATCTCTCGACGCAGCAGCCGGGCCACCCGGACCAGCCGGTCTGAGGTCGTCGCGTCGCAGAGCAGGGCCTGCTTCTCCTCCGGCGGCAGCGGCAGGCGCGCGGCGAGCTGGTAGGCCAGCCTGTTCGCGTCGTTCGGCAGCTCCGAGCCGGTGCCGCGCCCGGCGAGCCGGACGAGGTAGGAGTCGTAGACGTCCATGAGCTCGCGGGCGCGGTCCTCCTGCGCGCGCGTCAGCTCGCCGTCCGGCTCGTCGAGGTACTCGACCTCGGCCCGCAGGTAGACCGCGCCCGTGGGCAGGAGCTCGCGGATCTCGAACCGCCGGGTGCCCACCGAGAGCAGGTCGGCCGTGCCGTCGGGCTTGCGGTCGAGCTCGAGGATCTCGGCCAGCGTGCCGATCTGCTCGACGTCGGTGTCCTCAGCAGCGCGACCCACCACCCCGGGGTTCTCGGCTTCCATCCCGGTACGCAGGGCGACGACGCCGAACACCGGCTCGGTGATCCCATTCGTGCGTTCGGCGATGTCGGCCATCAGGTGGCGGTAGCGGTGCTCGAAGATGTGCAGCGGCAGCGGCATGCCCGGCAACAGGACGTGGCTCAGCGGGAACAGTGGGATGATCGCGGGCTTGGCCACGGCCACCACGCTAGCCCCGTAAACTCGGCCCGGTGTTACGCCGCCTCGACCTGACCACCGCCGCGACCGCCGACCTGCGCCGCGCCCTCCCGCGCGCCCGCGTCGACGTGCAGGCGGCTCTGCAGGCCGTCACCCCGCTCGTCGAGGACGTGGCGGCCCGCGGCTACCCGGCCGTGCGCGATGCCACCCTGCGCTTCGACGGCGTCGATGTCCCCGAGCCGCGGGTGCCTGCCGACGCGCTGCGCGCAGCGCTCGAGCGACTCGACCCGGCCGTGCGCGCCGCCCTGGCCGAGTCCATCCGGCGCGCCCGCATCGTGCACGACGCGCAGCGCCGCGAGGTCGTCGACGTCCAGGTCGTACCCGGCGGCACCGTCACCGAGCGGTGGGTGCCAGTGGCCCGGGTCGGGCTGTACGTGCCGGGCGGGCTGGCCGTCTACCCGTCGAGCGTGGTCATGAACGTGGTGCCCGCCCAGGTTGCCGGCGTCGAGTCCATCGCGGTGTTCTCCCCGGCGCAGAAGGAGTTCGGGGGCCTGCCGCACCCGACGATCCTGGCCGCGTGCGAGCTGCTCGGCGTCGACGAGGTCTATGCCGTCGGCGGCGCTCAGGCCGTGGCGCTCGCGGCCTACGGCGACATACCGCTGGGTATTGAGCCGGTCGACGTCGTCACCGGGCCGGGCAACATCTATGTCGCCGCGGCCAAGCGCTTGGTGCGCGGGTTGGTCGGCATCGACTCCGAGGCCGGCCCCACCGAGATCGCCGTGCTGGCCGACGACACCGCCGACCCCGTGCACGTCGCGGCCGACCTGATCAGCCAGGCCGAGCACGACACGCTTGCCGCCTCGGTGCTCGTCACCGATTCGGCAGCGCTGGCCGAGGCCGTCGATGCCGAGGTTGAGCGGCAGGTCGGGCTGACGAAGCACACTGACCGCGTGCGCATCGCGCTGTCGGGTGAGCAGTCGGCCATCGTGCTGGTCACCGATCTCGACCAGGGGCTGGCCGTCGTCGACGCCTATGCCGCCGAGCACCTCGAGGTCATCACCGCCGACGCCCGCGCGCTCGCCGAGCGGGTGCGCAACGCCGGCTGCATCTTCGTCGGCCCGCACGCCCCGGTGTCGCTCGGCGACTACTGCGCCGGGTCGAACCACGTGCTGCCCACCGGCGGAACCGGCCGGCACTCGTCGGGGCTGTCGGTGCAGTCGTTCCTCAAGGGCATCCACCTGGTCGAATACTCGGCCGACGCACTGGCTGAGGTCGCGCCGCACGTCATCGCCCTGGCCGACGCCGAGGACCTTCCCGCGCACGGGGCGGCTGTTGCCGTTCGGTTGTCATGAACGGCACGCTTCCGCTGCGCCCCGAACTGGTCGGCGAGGTGCCCTACGGCGCGCCGCAGCTCGACGTCCCGGTGATGCTCAACGTCAACGAGAACCCGTATCCGCCGTCGGAGGCGACGATCGTTGACATGGCCGCTGCGGTGGCCGACGCCGCCCGCACCCTGAATCGCTACCCCGACCGCGACGCGCTCGACCTGCGCGCCGACCTTGCCGCCTACCTGTCCGTCGACGGTGGCGTGCCGCTCGGTGTGGACGAGGTGTGGGCCGCGAACGGCTCGAACGAGGTCATGCTGCAACTGCTGCTGGCTTTCGGTGGGCCCGGTCGCACCGCAGTGTCCTTCGCCCCGACGTACTCGATGTATCCGGAGTACGCCCGCGACTCTCACACGACCTGGGTGCTGGGTCGCCGTCGCGACGACTTCGGCATCGACCTGCCGCACACGTTGGATGTCATCGCCGAACACCAGCCGTCGGTGGTGCTGCTGGCCTCGCCGAACAACCCCACTGGCACCGCGCTCGAGCTCGCGGACGTCGAGGCGATCCTGGCCGCGGCGCCGGGCGTCGTCGTGGTGGACGAGGCGTACGGCGAGTTCCGACGCGCTGGCGTACCGAGCGCGCTGTCGTTGCTGCCCAACCAGCCGCGCCTCGTCGTGTCGCGCACCATGTCGAAGGCGTTCGCGCTGGCGGGCGGTCGACTGGGCTACCTGGCCGCGTCGCGGGCCGTGGTCGACGCGGTGCGGATCGTGCGGCTGCCGTATCACCTGTCCTCGGTGACCCAGGCTGTGGCGCGAGTGGCGCTCGCGCACGCCGGCGAGATGCTCGCCGCGGTCGACGAGCTGCGCGCCGAACGCGACCGCACCTACGACTGGCTACGCTCGCGCGGGTTGCAGGCCGCACCGTCGGACGCGAACTTCGTGTTCTTCGGGGCGTTCCCCGACCGCCATGCTGTGTGGCAGGGCCTGCTCGATCGCGGTGTGCTGATCCGCGAGACTGGTCCCGACGGTTGGTTGCGGGTATCCATCGGCACGCCGGCCGAGATGGCGGCCTTTCGGGCCGCGCTACTGGAGGTACTGCAATGAACCCGAGGACGGGCCGCATCGAGCGTGCCACCAAGGAGACGAAGGTCCTCGTCGAGATCGATCTCGATGGGACGGGACGTACCGACGTCTCGACCGGCGTCGGCTTCTACGACCACATGCTGAACTCCTTCGGCAAGCACGGGCTGTTCGACCTCACCGTCCAGGTCGAAGGAGACCTGCACATCGACGCGCACCACACCGTCGAGGACACCGCCATCGCGCTCGGCCAGGCGTTCGCCCAGGCTGCGGGCGACAAGGCGGGCACCCGCCGCTTCGGCGACGTGATGATCCCGATGGATGAGTGCCTGGTGCAGGCCGCCGTCGATCTATCGGGCCGGCCGTACCTGGTGCACAACGAGCCCGCGGGTGCCCCGCCGATGATCGGCACCGAGTACGCCACCACGCTCACGCGGCACGTCTTCGAATCATTCGTCCACCACGCCGCGATCGCGCTGCACGTGAACGTGTACGCCGGCCGCGACTGGCATCACGTCACCGAGGCGCAGTACAAGGCGGTTGCCCGCGCGCTGCGTGCGGCCGTCGAGCTCGACCCACGGGTGCAGGGCGTCCCGTCGACCAAGGGTGTGCTCTAACTGGCCGCCAAGACGGTCGTCGTCCTCGACTACGGGTCGGGAAACCTCCGCTCGGCCCAGCGCGCGCTCGAGCGCGTGGGGGCCGATGTGACCGTGACTGCCAACGCCGACGCTGCGATCGAGGCCGACGGGTTGGTGGTGCCGGGCGTCGGTGCGTTCGCCGCGTGCATGGACGGTCTGAACAAGGTCGGCGCCCGGGCGGTGCTCGACGCGCGGCTGGCCGCCGATCGTCCGGTGCTCGGTATCTGTGTGGGCATGCAGGTGCTCTTCGACTCCGGCATCGAGCACGGCGTCGAGGCCGCGGGGCTGGGTGTGCTGCCCGGCCGGGTCGAGGCGCTGCGCGCGCCGGTGCGTCCGCACATGGGGTGGAACACCGTCGAGCGGGCCGAGGGCTCGGTGCTGTTCGCGGGCATGGCCGAGGACACCCGCTTCTACTTCGTGCACTCCTACGCGGTCCACAAGACCGACGGGCTGATCACCCGCACGACGCACGGCGAGCCCTTCGTCTCGGCCGTCGAGCGCGGTACGGTCAGCGCCACCCAGTTCCACCCGGAGAAGTCCGGTGACGCCGGCGCTGCGCTGCTCGAGAACTGGCTCAGAACGGTCTGACGCGTCCTCGTGTCCAGGTTGCGGAACCCACCGGTGGACGTGCCCGGCGCGGAACGATTCGGTCGTGGCGCTGCGTGATACCCACCTGCGCGTCCACGTGACCGCGGTCTTGGGCGTCTCGCCCCGGCCGTCGCAGATGGACAGGCAGGTTGCTCCACGCAGTCATGATCGAACGCCCTCTCATGCCGATGTCCGCGTCCCGCGTAGATGACCGAGTGCCTGCGCCAAGCATGCTGGGTGAAGGGATCGGGCATGGAAAATCTCCGGCGTACAGTCCGCTTCGTCGTGGCTTTGGCGAGTGAACGGTGATCGTGTGACTAGGCCGAACTTCATGGCTTCTCGTGCGGCCCCCGATGTCTGGTCGGCCGACCTCGATCTGCGTGAACGTCAGGTCCGAGTCACGACCGCCGGCGTAACGAGCGCGGTGATCGCCGCCGACCGGTTCACCTTCGTGGCCCCGCCCTCACTCAGCAGGCTGAACCCGGCCCGAGGATCGCACGCTGGCGGCACCCGGGTCACGATCACCGGGAGCAACCTGTCCGGCGCGAGCAGGGTGGTGTTCGGCAGCACGGCCGCGATTCACCTGACCCGGGTGTCCTCGAGGACGCTCGTCGTCACGACTCCGGCCCACGCACGCGGCACGGTCTCGGTCCGCGTGACGACGCCGGGCGGCACCAGCGTCGCGCGGTCGAGTACACCTACCGCTGAGCCGACGGCCCGGGTTCCTATGCCGCGAGTGATCAGGCGCGTCCGGACCGCCCGGGTTGTTGAACAGCTCCCGCGCGCAGTTCAGCCTGCTGCCCGGCTGCCGACCTCGACGCAGCCGAGCTGACCGCATTCGTCGAAGCCCGGATCGGCAGCGTCAAGGCGCCTCAGCAGGTCGAGATCTGGGCCGACCTGCCGCCAGATCGTCGGCAATACTCCAGAGCATCGCCCTGGTACAGGCAGGACGCCGCCGCCCGCATGCCTCCGGCGATTACCCAGACGTTACGCAAGATCGATGTCATTGCGCGCGAGGCGGCCGATCGAGGCCCACGATCGAGAGCGAGCACGAGAATGACGGTCCACCACAGATCCACGACGCTGGTTGCGACGAGTGCGCTGGTCGCGGCACTGGTCGGCGGGTGCTCCTCCTCGGCGACGAAGGACTCGGCGACGAAGGACCATGCGGGGAGTCACAGCTCGACGACGAGTTCGACCACGTCGAAGACGAGCACTGGTACCAGCAGCGCGAGCGGCGCGAAGTGCACAGACCTCACGGCGGCGGCGGCCAGCGCGGCGGTGGGCAAGGCCGCGAAGATCACCCTCCTTTCGTCGGGAGCGGCCGGCGAGACGAACTGCAGCATCAAAGCCGGGGCCGACCCGGACGACCCGGACGCGTACTACGGACTGGATGTGAGGCCCAACGAGGGGCAGACGACGTTCAACGAGGAGAAGCAGGCCATCAGCGGTACCAGCGTCGCCGGCATCGGCGACCAGGCGTTCACCAGCACTACGGGCCTCGCGGTGCTCAGCCATGGCGTGGTCATCGAGGTCTCGGGTCCTCGGAGCTCGGACTACACGATCCCGACAGCCATCGCGAAGGCGATGATCGCCACGCTGCGGTGACGGCTCGACAACGGCCCGAGAGCCCGGGACGAGGTCACTGATGCTCACCGCTCACCGCATTCCTAAGATCGTCGACCATGCGGGTCGACGTGCTGGGCGTGGTCGCGGTGAGCGGCGTGGACGCCAGTGGCGAGACGGTCACGATCGCCGGTCAGTCCCTCGGCGGACGCCGGGCGAGGGTCACGCTGGTGGCCCTCGCGCTGTCCGACGGCCCAGTCTCCGGGGATCGGCTCGCGGCGATGATCTGGGGTGACGCCCCGCCGGCGACCTGGCCCGTCGCACTGCGCGGGGTGATCCGCGGGTTGCGCACCTCGACGGCGGCGGCAGGCGGCGGCGACCAGGGACTCGTCGCCACCGTCCCGGGCGGGTACCGGCTGGCCGTCGGCATCGAGGTCGACGTCACGCAGGCGTCGGCCACGGTGCGTCGGGGCGACCTGCTCCTCGCCGAGGGCCGGGACCGCGCGGTCGTCGAGCTCGTCGAACCGGTGACCCGATTGTTTGGCGAGCAGTTGCTGCCGGGCGAGGGCGCAGGCTGGCTCGATCCGCTCCGCCGGGCGGTCGACGCGACCGCGCTGCACGCCGTCGAGCTAGTGGTCGAGAGCGCCGGTCGGCTCGGAAACCACCGGCTGGCGATCAGCACCGCTCGCCGGGCCGTCGCCGCGGATCCGCTCGACGAGAGAACGCACCGGACGATGATCCTCGCCCTGGACCGCGCCGGCGACCGGGCTGGTGCCGTGCAGGCCTACGACCACTGCCGCTCCGTGCTGGCCGATCAGCTGGGCGTTGATCCGAGCAGCGAGACCGTCGAGGTCTACCTCGCCTCGCTGCGCGAGCACACGGCCAGCAGCCTGGCACGGGTACCGGCAGAGACGTCCTCGTTTCTCGGTCGCGAGGCAGAACTTGCGTCACTCGTCGCGTCCGTGGCCGACCCCGGGCTGGTCACCGTCACCGGTCGCGGCGGCGTCGGCAAGTCGCGGCTGGCGATGCACCGCATGATCGTGGGCGAGCAGTTCACGGCGCCGCCGATGTGGGTCTCGCTCGCCACCGTGACCGAGGATGCGCTCGTCGCCTCGAGCATCGCCCTCGCGTTGGGCGTCGCCCTGGACACCGAGGACACAGCTCACGCGATCGCGGCTTGCTTGGCCCCGCGCGGTCGGGTCCTGCTGGTGCTGGACGGGTGCGAGGCGGTCGTCGACGGCGCGGCCTCGCTGGTGGCCGCCGTGCTGGCCGCGGCGCCGCTGCTCACCGTGCTGGCGACGAGCCGGCTGCCGCTCTCGGTCGAGGGGGAGCGGGTGCTGTCCATCGACCCCCTCCCGCTGCCGCCGGCCGACCCCGCAGGTCTGCGCGCGAGCAGCCAGGTGCGGCTGCTCGAGGACCGTATGCGCGAGGCCGGCGGCTCCCTCGTCGTGGACGAGCTGTCCGCCCCGCACCTTTACGCCCTGTGCAGCCGCAGCGGTGGGCTGCCGCTCGCGCTCGAGCTGATCGCCGCGCAGCTCCCGGCCGTCCCCGCAGGCGACCTGCTCGACCAGCTTGGCCAGAGCGCCCCCGGTGATCGCGAGCCGCTGCGCGCCGTCGCGCTGGGTAGTTACCTGCTGCTCGACACCGCCGAGGCCACGGTCTTCCGCCGCCTAGGCGTGCTGGACGGGTCGGTCGGGCTGCCGCTCGTCCGGCAGGTCGTCTCCGACGACACGATCCCCCCGGTGCGCGTGGTCCGGATCCTGCGCGAACTCGCCGCCCGTGGGCTCGTCTCCGTCGATCGCAGTGGGCCACGGTGGCGCTACCAGCAGGACGACGACCTGCACCGCTTCGCCCGCGAATTGCTCGCCGAGCACGACGAGGCGACGGGCGAGCAGGGCAACGAGGAGCGACAGACCTACGCCCGGCTGGCCGGGGCCATCCGGCTGCGCCTGCCCGACGACGCCCGGGCCGCGCCCGCGGCATTCGTCGACGAGATCACCGACATCCTCGGCTCGATCCGTTCGCTGTTCACCGCTGCGCTCACCGGCCGTGCCGACCTTTCGCGGTGCCAGGAGCTCGCGTTCCGGTTGCACCGCTACTTCGCCGTCACGAATGTCGACGAGGGACGCTTCTGGCTAACCCGCCTGCTCGGTGACCGCCGGTCCGGACCGTGGACGCCGTACGCCACCTACGCACTCGGGTATCTGAGCTACTGGTCCGGAGACACCGACGAGGCCATGCGCGAACTTGAGTACGCGGCCGACCTGCTCAACGGCGCTCAGGACGGCTTCCGGGCCCGGGCGCTGATCTTCCTCGCCGGACTGCTCGACGACGTCGACCGCGGCGCGGAGGCGATCGAGCACGTTCGCCTGGCGATCAAGGCCGCCGAACCGTTCGACGTCGACCTGCAGGTGTCCGCCGCCATGGGCTTGGGCAGCGTGCTCGCCGAGCGGGTGGACCCTACCGCCGCGCAGCACGCCCGGCGCGCGATCGACCTGTGTCGGCAGAGCGGGTCGAACGAGCAACTGACGATCGCGCTGCCGACCGCGGCCATGATCTGCTGGCAAGCAGGTGCGCTCGACGATGCCCGCAACTTCGCCGCCGAAGCGCTACCGCTGCACACCGGGACGAAGCGCATCGCCCACGTGGTGTTGCTGTCGGTCGCGGCCGGGGTGCGCCTCGCCGACGGCGATCTCGACGCCGCCGTCGAGATCGGCCGACGTGCGGATCAGCAGGCCGCCGAGCTGGGCGTCGAACGCGAGGTCCCGCTGATCCGCGCCGTACTCGCCCGGTCACTGCTCGCCCAGGGCGACCTCGTCTCGGCGGCGGACAGCTGCGCGGACGCGTTGCGGACGGCGCGCGGCATGAGCGTCGCGTTCCCCGCCGCCGTCGGGCTGGAGACGGCGGCCCTCATTCTCGACGCGGCCGGCAGCGCCGGCGACGGCGCCCTGCGATCGATGCTCGCCGCGGCTCGGGCGATCCGCGACCGCGGCAACCGGCCACCACCCGCGTCGCTGGCGCCCGCGATCGACGACCTCCGCAACCGCCTCGACCGCCTCGACCGCCTCGACCGCCTCAACCGCCTCAACGCCAACGCCGCACCGTCCCCCGATACTCCGCACATCGAACGCCCCAACATCGACACACGCGCGGCCATCGACGCCGCCCTCGACCTGCTCGTCGCGATCAGGCCGGCAGGTCCTTGAGCAACCCGGCGGCCGCATCGACGGCGGCGAGCGTGGCGCATGTCGCGCCGGAGGCGGACGCCGGCTCGAAGGCCTCGGTCGCGCCGTCGCGCGGGTCGATGATGATCAGTGCGGGAATGGCGGACGCGGCCGGCACCGGGTCATGGTCATGGGCTACCTCGGCTACGCGATCGTGGCGGTCGACGTCGTCGCGGCGATGGCGCAGCAATACCCGGGAGACAACTGGGACGACGGTGCCAGCGAGAAGGAGCTGGGCGAAGTCGCGAGCGTTTACAACCTCCAGCAGGTGTACCCGGTGTGCCAGGACGCCAACGGCTGGGAGCAATGGTTGACCGACCACGGCCCGTTGCTCATCCAGGTCCCCGGCTACCACAGCATCGTGATCGGCGGTGTCGACCGGACGCCAACACGATGAACGTCCTCGACCCCGGGGATGGCAACGGCTGGACCGGATTCGACGAGATGAATCAGCGGTTCGAGGCCGCCGGCGACTGGTCGAACAACGTGTACGCCACGCGCTCACAGCCTTCAACCACGGCGCTGCTTCCACCAGCCGATCTTCAGACCGAACCAGCCGTCCGGGTGCCTGAGCGCCTTGTCGTGAGCTCATACAGATCGACGGCTTGGCGCGCACGTAACACAGACGCTCGGCCGTCGCACGAGGTCGCCTGAACGACTTGTGCCGTACCGCGTCGCTTGGACGGCGCGATCATGCCGATGAGCGTTCGTTGGCCGGAGAGGTACCTATGCTGGATTGGTGGTTGCGCTCCGGGTTGCTGCCGTCTCGCTCGACTGCGCCGACCCCAACGAGCTTGGCGTGTTCTATCAGCAACTTCTCGGCGGCGAGATGCTGTGGAGTAGCACGGGCAGCGTCGGCATCCGAGCTGCCGGGATCGTCCTCGTGGCGCAGCGAGTGACGCCGTACACACAGCCCGACTGGCCAGACGTGTCTGTGGTGCACCTCGATCTCGCAGCCACGCCGGATCTACAAACAGCAACGGCCGACGCTCTTCGGGTTGGCGCAATTTTGGTGCAGCCGCAGATTGACCCGCGCTGGAACGTGCTCCTCGATCCGGCCGGCCATCCGTTCTGCATCACGACGTTGACGCCCCCCGACGAAGGCCCGGCCGCACACTCGTGCCGTGTTGAGCGCTCCGCGCTCATGCCGCGTTGAGCGCTGCCGCGCGGTCATTAGGAGCCTGACCCGGTTCTCCGGACACGTTGATCAACCGAAATAGGGGCAGTCCCTTGAGCTCTCCGCGCTGCGAAGCTGATGCCTGCATGAGCTGGCAGGTGAGCCCTGGCATCGTTCGCTGGGTCGTGACGTCGAGGGAAGAGACCAGGCTTGTCCTACGGGCTGCGGCGCACTCTGCTCGGCGCACTCGGTGGTACTGCCGTGCTGATCGCGCTGGGTTTGTACTACCTCCTCGCGCGACAGTCCTACCGTTCGCCGTTCTTGCCTTCGCGCTCGCGACACCACTTGTTGCTGGCGCGCTTCGCGTCCTCGTTCGGCTGCGCGAAGGAGACGTAGTTGTACGACTAGCAGCTCGCGAGTGGCACGGTCCGGGTGCGCTGCTGCTCGTTAGTCGGCCGGTGGCGAGTGCCGACGATCTCCTACGCAAGTACCTGGTTGAGGTTGACGGCCACCGCGTTGCCGAACTGCGTTACGGCGACGCGACAGAGCTGGACATCGCGGCTGGGAGGCACAGCGTTTAGACCCTGCTGGGCGGGAGCGACAAGAAGTCACAGCGCGTCGAGATCACGAGCGTCGCAGGTCATCGAAGCCACGTACAGGTCGAACCCTTCGCTGCATCGACCGCCGTCCGGAAGGCCGCAGACGAGTGGATCGTCGTTAGCGAGTGCAGTGATCGCAGGTTAGCGCTTCGAAGGCACAACGCGCGCAACCGCTCATGGCTCCCCTCTGTGTCAAGACGCAGCGACGAGGACCGTTCTAGGGTG
>NZ_CAXTHK010000035.1:0-35568 GCF_964244045.1 uncultured Jatrophihabitans sp.
AAACCCTCGGCGGAATCACCCCCGCGCAAGCCATGCAGCGCCTACTGTCGAACCCCGAAATGCCCATCATTGCGACGACCGCCTGAATTCGCCGATCCCTTACCGGGGCGTCTCGTCTGGTCGTCCGATATGGGACGGGGATCAGCGGCGGGCGGTTTGCCGCGGTTCGTATGGTGTTCCTCGCATCTGCGAACGGCACTTTCGCCGAGATGGCTTCGGTAGTAGGGGTCGGTTTGCCGGCAGGGCGGCAGTGGATAGAACCGGCGTCACAGAGGATGACGAGGTGTCCACCGTCGCTTCCGAGGCTGTAGCCGCTCATCGCTACGAATGGCTCGTGCTGCGCGGGTCATCGAGCAAGCGAAGCAGTGTGGCTCGTCCCTGGCCGAGCAGCCGGCCGTCGTGTCACTGGGGATCCGCGCCGGAGGTTCCGAAAGAGTGCACCGTGATGCCTTCGTGGCCGAGTTCCGTCGGGAATCGCAGCGCGAGCGAAGTGCGGCCGACTGACTTGATCACCCCATGGTCGCGCAGCTGCGTCCGATCCGGCAGGTTTTCGATCGTATTGAACAACCATCGACCGGTGTCGACCGCCCGCTGGGCTCGGCCACGCTCGGCGTGGGTGATGCGCCGACCTCGATGCACGATCTCGTGCCTAATAGTGCGGGTTGAATCGAACTCGGCGATCTCCGCGTCGGTGACGGCTGTCGTGGCCAGCTTTCGCCACTGGCGCATCCTTCCTGGGAAGTCGTTGTCAGTCTCGGCGGTGCGGCCTTCAGCATCTGTGGGGGAATAGCTCTTCTTCAGCTCCGTCATCAGCGCCCATCGGAGCAGTGTCTCGATCGCGGTCACGGTACGGCGCACAGCGCCCGTGTAGTCGCCGCGCTCCAATAATGATCGCGCATCGAGCAGGTCAAGTTCGCCGGGCGTCGAATCTTCGCTCGCAGCATGTGTGAGCTCGGCCGGGACCGTCCACTCGAAGGGTTGAAGGCGCGGCTGGGTTGCCGGCGGAACCGGATCTTCCACCGTGACCGGCCTTCGGTCCCACTGTTTGTACGGCGAGAGCAGCGTGGTGTACCCGATGCCTTCGTGCTTGATGTACCAGACCGGTACGTCCCACGCGGAGACCTCGTACGGGATTGGGTCGTAGGTGAGCAGGCGATAACGCTGGATAGGCTCGTTGACGACCGGAACGTGTGCCAGGCACAGCGACGCCCGGTATGCGTCTTGCTCGGCCTCCGCCCGAGGGGCGTCGGCCCTGGTGAGCGGTCGGAACGCGTCGTCGTGCGCTCGCGCTGTCAGCCGCAGCATCGTTTTGCACGGCCGTGTCATAAGTGTCGGATTCAAGGCCGCCAGCTCAGCTGCCAACCGCTCGGGCGGCTGCCATCGGTCCTGGTACGGGCCATTATGCAAGACCGATGCACGCGAGTCGACGACTTCGTTGACGAACACCTCCATCCACTGGGAGCAGATTTCAACTCGGAATTGTGTGCCCGACCAGGTGACGTCGACGGGGCCCGGTGGGGTCATGAACCAGAACGGCAGCTCAACGTACAGAAATACCTCCGACATTTGTGAGGCCCAGTCGATCCCGTCTCCGAACGTGAACGACTGCGGCGGCGCGCCGAACCTTGCACTCAGCTCAGCGAGGGTTTTGTTGGTCGTCTCGGTCATGCTCGGTGGCCCCCTGCTTGACATGCGCGGCACTTGCGTAGCCAGTCTCAACCGGGACATTCTTCTCGATCTGCCGGCGCGCCCAAACACAGCCCTCTGACGCTCGGCGCGCGGGTTGATCGCGTCCCGACCGAACGTGGGCCGCAATGCCAGCCCGTTAGCGGACCCGCCACCGGGCGCTGAACGAGCCGAAGTTGCCCCGCGTCGGAGCGTGCGGTAACCAGGTCTCACTGTGCCGCGGCGGGGGTCTTGATCGGGCGGGTCTGCTCGGGAGTTGTTGGCTCCTGCGACGACCCGTCGCTGGAGCCGTGCCGCGGGCGGTAGGAGATCACAGCTGACTCGGATACCCGCATTTTGGTTGAGGCGCAGGGGCTGTCGGGGGAAAGCTGCTGTCTTGGCCGTCGCGGTCGAGGCGCGTGCGCGGCCGACACCGGGACGGGCACCGGTCTTGGGGCATTTGCTGCGTTCGACGGCACGGTAGACGGTGGAGCGGGCGACGCCGAACAGGTCCCCGACCTCGGCGGTGGTGTACTCGCCGCTGCCGAGCAGCTCGACCAGATGCGCCTCCTGCCGCGGGTTGAGCTTGGGCTGCTTGCCGCGCAGGTGGCCCTTGGCCTTCGCGACGCGCATGCCTTCGCGGGTGCGTGATCGGTCAGGTCCGCCTCGAACTCAGCGACCATCGCCAACACGTTGAACAGCAACCGGCCGACCGGATCGGCCGGGTCATAGACCGATCCACCGAGGCTGAGCCGCACCTTGCGCTTGGTGAGGTCCTCGGCAATGGCGCGGGCGTCGGGAAGAGAGCGGGCCAGCCGGTCGAGTTTCGTCACGACCAGCGTGTCGCCGGCGCGGCAGGCGGCGAGTGCCTCTCGCAGGCCGGGCCGGTCGCGGTTGGTGCCGGTCAGGCCGTGGTCGACGTAGATGCGCTCGACCTCGACGCCGAGTTCGGTCAGCCCGTTGCGTTGGGCGGTGAGGTCTTGCTCCTCGGTCGAGACGCGTGCGTATCCGATGAACAGTCCAGACATGACGACCCCTCGTTGGGGTTGAGGTCGACCCGACACCGGACGGTTCGGCGTCGACGACGGACAGAGCCGCTGTTCTCAAGTGGAGCGCCAGCGCGGCCGGAGGGACCTCCGCACCCTGCGATCGGTATTCGTTTGTAATACACTCGATTGGTGGCCGACGATCCGTTCGACCCCGATCTGCTGGACGAGTTCGACCCTTTCGAAATCGACACCCAATCCGCGCACCTGTTCAAACACCCGCACCTGGGGATCGAGGACATCAACGACGTGTGGGCAAGTGACCCGCTCTTCTACCCGGCCAAACCGCCGGCGCACTGGCTGATGTGCGCCGAGGTCTCCGGCCAGGTGCTTGTCGTGCCGCTCGCGCCATCGCGAGACGGCGACCCACGGCGCTGCCGCCCGATCGGCTGCTACGAAGCCGCGCACACACTGGCCGCCCGATACCGGAGAGACCGATGACCAAAAAGATGCCGATGACACCCGACGAGGAATACGACTACTACACCCAGCCCAAGAATCAGGAGCCGCACGGCCCCGCCCGTCGCCGCCAGCCTCGACTGTCCGAGATGGTGCCGGTCCGGTTCACACCCGAGCTGCTCGACCAGATCCGTCGGCGTGCCGAAGCCGACGACCGCTCACTGTCCTCCTGGATCCGACGCGCCGCCGAACACGAACTCGGCAACTCCGCGTAGTTCTGCGTAGTCAAGTGCAGCCCGCAAGCGGATCCCTCATCGGACCGCGCGCGTCGCGGTATGGCGTTCAGATCGCCGCCAGCGTTGGCCGTTATCGCTGCGAGTCGACTGTCTGCCAGATCTGACGGGGCGCGTATCCGCTTCTTCGTAGCCAGTGTTCGGTGTAGACGATCCGGGTGGGCGTGATGACGGTGAGGGGGTCTTCGGGTGGGGTGTCGGTGGAGCGTCCGCGTTCAACGTGATCGGACTGCCAGCGCACGGCCTCCCAGTAGGCGTCAGCGTCCGGGTCATGGCGCTGAAGGGTGCGGGCCGTGCCGAACAACTGCGCGCCGCGGCTGCTTGCCTGCCCGACCAGCGGGGCGACAATGCCCGCCGACACGCGAGAGTCACGGCGCAGGTTGCGCGACTTAACCGAGGCGTCCCAGCTGGTGTAGAAGATCTCGAACCCGAGATGGAAATAGCGCACCGGCGTTGCAGCCGGAGCGCCGTCGCTGTTGACCGTCGCGATCACGGCAGTGTTGTGCGTGGACAGCAGATTGAGGATGCGCTCTTCGAGCTGCCCGCGTTCGAGAGCCTGCTCCGGGGCAGGGCCGGCAAGCCAGGGATTCGTGATCGGCATAGGCCCAAGCCTTGCATGAGACTCAGACGCCAGAACCGGGCGCGAAACCAAAATGGGTGAACAGAGGTAGCGCCCGGCCTCGACTCCTCGCAGCACCGCGTGTTCATAGGCAGGTATCGGTGAGGGCAGCTGATCAAGGTTGAACCACTCCAGCTCGGCGCACTTGTCCGGCTCCATCACCGTCGGGGTGCCCCGCCATGAGCGCGCCGCGAAGAACCAGTCCACGCGCTGCTCGATCAGATCGTCGGTCCCATCGGTCCGTTGCATCACCGTCAGCGGATCGCGTTGCGGGACGCATGTCGGCGTACCCGTGCCGAACACGAAATCAGGTCTCGTCGAACCGCGTAACGTAGCGCCGCTGCCAGGGCGTTTCGACCGCGTGCTCGTCATAGCGTTCGCGGACGAAGTCGACAGCTTCAACAGCGGGCACACCGTCCAGTACGGCGAGACAGGCGAGCGCGGTTCCGGTCCTGCCGCGGCCTCCGGTGCACGCGACCTCCACCCGTTCCTTGGCTGATCGGCGCCACAACTCACGCAACATCTCGCCAGCGGCACCTCGGTCGGCCGGTAGCCGGAAGTCCGGCCAGCGCAGCCACCTCATCTCCCACGCTATCTCCCACGCTGTGAGCGGCGGAGGCTTCCCGAGCAGGTACAACCCGAAGTCGGGAACCGGGCCTGCCGGAAGTGGCCGGCGCAGGCCACGCCCGCGCACGAGACGACCGGACGGCAAACGGATGACCACGGTCGACGCCGCGTCCCAGCTCGACACCATGCCAACACACTACGAAGCGAGTGCCGTCACTGCCCGCAGAGCGATCCCTGACCGTGCTCGGGATTTCAAGCTCGTCTAACCGGTCGGTAGCTGGGCGGCGTGACTGGCGGCCCAGAGTTTCAGCATGTCTGGTTCGCTCAATCCATGGGCACGGTCGGCACACTGGAACCCGATCACCTGCGCGTCCGTGCCGCGGTCGTCGTCGACGTCTTCGGTGAGGGTGAGAGTCGCCGCAAGCCCGCACACGGGGCACATCACGGGGCCGGACACGGACCGCATCGTCCCCGGCTCGCCGAGTGAGGAAGGGGCCTGTGGCGTGCTGGCTGATAGGGACCGCGCTGCCCGCAACGATGTCACGACGCGTCACTGACCAGCCGTAGATGGCGCCCGCGGCTCGGATGGTTCCGGGTCGGGTCCTGTGCCGTCACGGCACCTTCAGTGTGCTCGGCAGCGACGTCGAGCAAGGTCTGTTCGATCTGATCGACTTGCTCGCTGTGCATGCCGTCGCTTAGCAACACGAAACTGCCCGTGTCGCAGATGGTCACTTCCATTCCGCGAACACCCGCGCCCTGCTGTAACGCGGCGTGCCACACCGCGCGCTCGGCCGGCGCGAGGGCGTCGCCAAACACGACGAAGGCGCCTTCGGTCTCCACCCGGTCCAACAGGTGCTCGCAGGGCAGTGGCTCGAGTAACCCTGCGTCGATTTCGGTCGTCGTAGGTCGGTGTCCCATCAGGACGGAACGGGGGCCAGAGTTCGGTTGGTCGTTCGGATACATGGCCGATCCAAGTTCCGGATCTACCTGGGAGCGCGGGATGCAGGCATCGCCTCGACGCTCGTGACGGAAGCCCCGCTCAGCTGTGTGATCAGCGTCCGTCAGCTTAGGTCGTCTGAGGACGTTGTGCCGAAATTCGGGTGCCGGATTGCCCGCATTCACAGTTCGACCCGGCCGTTTGACACGCTCCGTGCGCCGCGTGTCCAATGGGTGCTGCTGACTGAACAGTCGAGCTGGGCCCAGACGCCGCATCTAGCGCCGAATCTGGGGAGCGATCGCTCAACGCCAGCTGCCCCGGAGCAGTCTGACTGCGCGCCAGCGGCGTTCACTCCCCCACCAGCTTCTGGTCCCTACCTGTGCGCTTTCCTGCTCGCTTCGCGGCCACTGCGGACCAGCCAGCACGCAAAGCGTGCAACCCGAAATGGGCTCTTCATGATTTCTCGACATCCCGTCAACTGGCTCACGCGCCGCGTCGGCATAGATCGTGGCCGCGCTATCGCCAACGCAACCCAGCATCCCGCTCGCCTTGCCCGGGAACGTCACGAGCAACTCCAGGCGATCCGCCAACGCCTGGAGAGCTCGACCTCGGCTCGCGACGCGGCGCAAGTCAGCTCGCCCACGTAGGAGTTAAGCCCGAATGCACCGTTGATTCTTCCGACGAGCGTGTCGCAAGGCCCTCGTGCACGACGGTCGTCACTCATCGGATTCGGACCGCTTTACCCGCGCCCGGCGCATTGCCTGAGCGACCAGGCGCTCGGCGACCAGGCTGAGCTTGATGTGCTCGTGCTGGCTCATGATCCTCAAGCGTACGAATGCCTCGTCGCTGGTGACGCCGGATCGGGCAATGATGATGCCGATCGCCTGGTCGATGGTGGAGCGGCTCGTCAGCGCGACTTCCAATCGGGCGGCCTGGCGCAGGGTCTGATCGAGCAGGCGAGCGTTATGGATTGCGACGGCGGCCGGTGCCGCGAACAGTTCGCCGATGCGCTTCGACGATCCGTCGAAGGCGTCATAGGCGTGGGAGTAGACGTTGAGCGCGCCCAGGACATCGGTGTTGACCTTCAACGCCAGCGACAGCGCGCTGTGGACGTCGAGCTCGGCCGCGCGGGGCCCGAACACGGGCCACGATGCGTCCTGGCCGAGGGCTCCGGAACCGTTGGTCTCCCCGCTGGCGGCTGCGGAGATACATGGCCCTTCGCCGAGGCGGTACTGAATGGTGTCCACGTCTCGTACGAACTGCGCAGACGCCACGATCGTGTCGGGTTGGCCGGCTTCCAGCATCGTTACCCCGGCGCCGTCTGCACCCGGCACGGCAAGCATCGCGAACGTCGCTATCTCGGTCAGCAGGCTCTCCAGAGAGCCTCGCCCGCTCACCAACCCGGCCAACCCGGCCAGCCCGGCGCTCAGTCCGACAACGTCCTCAGCGGACGCGTCGTCCCACTGCTCGGCATCGTCGGTCACAGCAGCCCATCGCGAACAGTCGCACCTGGTTGTCCGGCGTGAGCGGTGCGCTCGCGGAGGTGTCCTCGACTCCGGCCCGGACGGACTGGGATCTCAGTATGGCCCAGCATACGACGACGACGGCAGCGTGTTGTGCAGGGCCGGGTGCAGGACCTGCGGGCTATCGGGCGTCGCGCGGATCTGGAAGCTGCACTGGACGTTGGCATCGCTAATCTGCGCCGCTGACCCACGAAACCGGGCTGTCCAGTTGAAACGCGGCGATGATCCAAGGTGATTGCGTATCACCAGCGCGGCCGCTGCTGCGGTGCCGGACCGGGAGGGACCTCTAGAACGCCGCACCTGCGGTGAGGCCGAGGTTGGCCGAACAATTCTGCAGTCGCTTCGTAGTCTATTGCCGTGTTTGGGCGAGACGTCTATGTCCCGCTCTCAGTGGGTATGCTCCGTGTGAGCGGTTTGGACCTAGCGGCTCGGTTGCCCGCCGTGGGACTTCCCCCCGCAGTCGCACACGGGTAGCGATTGCCGCGTCGCCGCACCCCCCGATCGTCGGCCCGGCAGCATCGCACCCGGCCCCCTCGATTGTGAGGGCGTCGGGTTCGGTGATGCCCTGTCTCGACCGGGAAGGCCGCTGGCGGGCAGGGAAAAGTGACGCGGGTGCGCATCAGACCCGACGCCCACTCGATCGGGAGCGCCGGGCGCAATGCCGAGCATGTAGTCGCAATCCCCCCGGAATCGCCACCTGACTGACCGCGCTAGTTCGGCTCCGGTGCGCGATCTGCTCACGTACCAGCGTGTCACAGTCCCGCGTCCGTCGACCGATCTGGCAGGCAGTGACACCCGGACAATCCGACAACTGGCCTGGAAAGCCCTGACATCGACGGCGTCAGCGGCGTGTGGCATGTCATCTACACGATCAAAGACACCGAGCTGCTGGTGCTCGCAATGCGGATGGCGCACCCAACGAGGGTCTACCGGCGAATCTGATTGGCAGCAGCCGTCCCACTCACGGATCCGCTTGCGGAACGACGGCACGTTCGGAGGCGGCGCGCGTGGCGTCAGTCGGCGGTGCCGCAGCCGGGGCCTTGGTTTGGGGTGGGAGCGCGGTGGTGACATGTCCGGCTGCTGCGGCGCTCTGCCGCACGATGTTCGCGCGTCCGCAAGTCAACGCGTTGCCTGCACCGATTGCGGTTTGTCGGCGCGACGTCCGAGGTCGGGGTTGGTGGCGGGCGTCGGCCCGTCGGCGGCCGGGTGCCGGACGAGCACTAACCCACACGCGAGGCTCCATACCAGGAAGTATGCAAGTCCGACGGCGCCGACGGACGCCAGCGGGCCGCCGCGGTAGCTCAGCGCGTCGAGCAGCGCGAGCGGTACTCCCAGGACGGTGAGCCAGCCCAGCGAGCGCGGGCCCTCGACGCGAGCGAGAAGTGCGGCGCCCGCGGCGGCGAAGAGCACGATCGCGGGCAGGCTGGACAGGTCGAGCGCCGCCGCGTTCAGTGGATCGAGCACCCGGATGACCGACTGCGCGATGCCGTCCCGGACACCGTAGGCCGCCGCGAGGACGAAGCCTTGGGCGGTGAGCAGCAACAGCGTGGTGCCTGCACCGCTTGCGACGATGAGCCGGGACACGACGGGGCCTGCGCCGGCCGACAGTGCAACGGCCAGCAGCAGGAAGCCGAGCGCTGCGAGCGAGCGAAGGTAGCCCTGGGCGATGACGGCGCCGGTGTGAGCTGCGAGCCAGGACGGATCGTGGGCCGCCGACACGTCGCCGCCCGGTGGTTTCGGGAACGCCGCGAAGGCGATGACGGTGAGAATCGGGTAGGCCAGCGAGGTGGCGGCGAGCAGCCGGAGGTTCGGACGCAAGGTGGTTCCTCTCAGAGTGGGGACGACAGGGGGACGACGGCTCCGACGGTGTCCGAGACCGGGGCGCTCCCGCGTCGCCCGGCAGGCTCGATCGGGTCGTCCGACGGACCGATCGTGTCGGCCGCAGGACCGACAGTGCCGAACCCTGCGACCGACTTCGTGGCCGCCGGATCTGAAGTACGGTCTTGCGCATGTCACGGTCAGCGTCGACAGCCCCTGGTTTCGACGTCGCGGGCGCCGCCGTGCTCTGCGGTCTTGGCGTCTTCGAGGTCTGGGGCTCGTGGGGGTTGGCCGGCATA
Organism: uncultured Jatrophihabitans sp.; assembly: GCF_964244045.1. Taxonomy (NCBI): domain Bacteria; kingdom Bacillati; phylum Actinomycetota; class Actinomycetes; order Jatrophihabitantales; family Jatrophihabitantaceae; genus Jatrophihabitans; species uncultured Jatrophihabitans sp. The sequence continues at coordinate 9,167 of NZ_CAXTHK010000035.1, forward strand.
GGCACCCCGAACGGGTCCGCGTCCCGGGTGCTGCTCACCGCGCTCGTCGTTACGGCCACTGCACCGCTGGGCGTGCGCCGCACGCACCCGCTGACGGCCCACGTGATCATTGCCGCGTCCCTCGTCGTCCAAGTCGTCGCGGTGACGCCGTCGGTGTCGTTGCTGGCCGGGCTCGTGCCGCTGCTGATCGTTACGTGCGGCACTGCGGCCTATGGCGCCGGAGTGCAGCGGTTCGTCGGCCTGGCCGTGTCGCTCGGCGCCCAGGCCGCGTTCAGCGTTGTCATCTCCGAGGAGCGCGTCCACAGCGAGATGCTGTTCGGCGTTCTCGTCATTGCCGGCAGCTGGACGCTCGGCATCGCGCTACGCCGCCGGTTGAGAACGGTCGACGGAGCGCTGGTCAACGCCCACCGGCGCGCGGCCGAGCAGCAGGAACTCGCCACCCGGATGCTCGCCGACGAGCGGGCCCGCATCGCCCGCGAGCTGCACGACGTCATCGCACACGGCGTGAGCGTGATGGGCGTGCAGTCAGCGGCGGCTCGGCTCGTCCTCGACCGCGACCCGCAGAGTGCGAAGGAGACGCTGCGGGCAGTCGAGGTGCAGGCGCGCGAGTCGATCGAGGAGTTGCGGCGGCTGCTCAGCGTGCTGCGCGCGCGTGACACCCCGTCCGACCTGCAGCCGCAGCCCGGGCTTGGTGACCTTCCCCGGTTGGTGACCACGATGCGTAGCGCTGGCCTGCGGGTGGATCTCGTGGCCGAGGGCACCGGGACGCGCCTGCCGACGGGCATCGACCTCACGGCCTACCGGATCGTGCAGGAGGCCCTCACAAACACCCTCAAGCACGCCGGCCCGGTGAGCGTCACCGTCGATATTTGCCAGGCGGCGGCGGAGTTGCGCATCCGCGTCGCTGACCACGGCCCGCCCGTCGCCCGTGATCTGTGCGCCGGCCACGGCTTGACGGGGATGCGCGAACGGGCGGCGCTCTACGGCGGCACCGTGCACCTGGCGATGCCGGCCGGCGGTGGCCTGACGGTCGAGGCCTGCCTGCCGCTGGCGGTGGGGGCGCCGTGACCACGGTCCTGCTCGTCGACGACCAGGACATGGTGCGCGGTGGATTCCGGCTCATCCTCTCCGCGGCCGAGCCGCCCATCGAAGTCGTGGGCGAGGCCCGCACCGGCGTCGAAGCGATCGCGCGGACCCGCGCGCTCGCGCCCGACGTCGTGATCATGGACATTCGCATGCCGGAGCTCGACGGCATCGAGGCCACCCGGCGCATCGTCGCCGCCGGACTGCCGTCGAAGATCCTGGTGCTCACGACCTTCGACGCCGACGAGCAGGTCGTGGACGCGTTCCGGGCCGGAGCGAGCGGCTTCCTGCTCAAGAATGCGCCGGTGGAACAGCTCGCCGGTGCGGTGCACGCTGTCGCCGCCGGTGACACGCTGCTGAGCCCGGCGCTCACCCGGCGGCTGATCGCTCAACACGTCGCCACACCGGACGCCAGCACAAACGCGGCGCTGCGCCAGCTCAGTGACCGCGAGCGGGAGGTGCTCGACCTGATCGCCCGCGGCCTGTCGAACCAGGAGATCGCCGAGCGGCTGGTGGTCAGCGTCGGCACGGTAAAGACCTACGTCTCACGGCTGCTGTCAAAGCTGCGCCTGCGCGACCGGGTGCAAGCCGTCGTGTTTGCCTACGAGAGCGGACTCGTCACTCCAGGGGCGCGCTGATCGGGCCCGTCTCTGACGCGGCGGCTGCGGGCCACGAAGGCGTCGCGCGCGATCGATCTAGGCCTCCATAGGCATCGATACCCGCAAGAGGACCCGTATGCGGGACTACATGGCGCTGGGACGGCCGCCAAAGTCATACGCTCGAGGCCGTCCCGGTAGCCCCGCCCGGTGAAGATTCCCGCTGTGGCCCCCTATGCGGCACGCGTCCGGCCGCGTTCCGTTCCGGTGAACACACGAGCTGACCCCCGCGCCCGGGCGCACCCCACGGCGACGTGGCTTCGGTGGACCGGCGACGTTCATGACCTTGCCGTCGTCGATGTTAAGGACGGCTCTCCGAGCGGTGTCGTTCTCAATTGCCTCACGCGAGCGTTCTCAAGTACCCAGTCCCAAGGCCATTTATTCTCAAGTTTGCTCCGGCCCGGCAAACGTTGGTCAGAGGGTTCAAGCAAGTGGATGATCTTCGTGGGCGATGCCGCGTGAGCCACCGACGCCGCTCGCCCGGTGCGCGCACAGCGAGCCAATAGATCGAACGTCGTTCTCTATCGTTGGCTTGGCCCATGACCTACGTCGCGACCGTGGTGCGGGTGCTGATTGCGTCACCAACCGATCTTCGCTCCGAACGGGACGCGCGGTCGAGCGCGCGATTCACCGCTGGAACGCACTTAATGCCGAACACCTGCAGATCGTGCTGCCGCCAGTTCGCTGGGAAACTGATGCCACCGCGCAGATGGGCAGGGATCGATCAATTTTCGGTTCGCCGGCCCGACCCGTCGGTGCCTTGACAAGTTCAGTGAGGGAACCCGTCCCACTTCGGCTCGTACGACGCGCCGGGCGGGATGGTGGGCACGGACTTGGCGAGCATCGGCGCGACCGGCGGCATCACGGGCACCTTCATCGGCCCAGTGTTCCACCGGCCAGTGTTCCGTCGGTGCACCGAGACACGGCATTGCGGCAGCGCCCGGCCTGCGGCGTAGCTTCTGGCTCATGACCCGTCACCGTTCCGCGACCCCGACCGCCCCCGTCGTAGCGGGCGGCCTCATCGGCGGGTTCGCCACCGCGCGGTACTCGGGTCGGCGCGAGCTGGGTGGAGTTGTGCTGGCTGGTGCGGGTGCCTGGTGTGCCCGGTCGTGGCTGCGCTCGTCCGGTCCCGGGGTCATGGGCGTGCTGCTCGGTACGTATCTCGCCGCCTTCGGCGGCTCGCATGGGATTGCCAAGAAGATTGGTGCCTGGCCGGCCGTTCTCGCCGTTACCGCGGTGGCATCCGGCGCCGCATACGCGGTTGCCGACCCGACCGACACGTCGTTCTGAGCCGCCTGCCCACACCGAGGTGCGTCACGGCTTCGTCCAGGTGATCGTGTGCCGGAAGGCCAGGCGGCGCCGCATGACGGCTCCGGCATGACGCGCTTCAGGACGGCGTCCAGCTCAGCGAACGACAGGCTGGGATCGCGGACCGGGAACGGCGGAGGTTGAGGTCCGGCGCGGCTCGGCCGAGGGTGCTTGACGAAGCCGATGACGGGATTGGTGATGGCGGACGCGGTGTCCCACAGGTGGTCGCGCAACGACGTCGGCAGCGCGATGCCGACGGCCAGGAAGTGGCCTCCCGGCACGAGCAGGCGGCTCATCTGGTGCAGCGCTTCGGCGGCCTCGAGGTGATGCAGCACGGCGATCATGGTCACGGCGTCGAGGTCGGTGCCGACCACCCGGTCGACGTGCGGGGCGAGGCGGGCGAGGAGTTCTCCTCGCCCGCAGCCGACATCGAAGGCGGACTGGCAAGGCTGCGGCAGATTCGCGACGACCCAGTCGTGGAAGTGATCGTTGTGATTCCACGGATGCCGCGCGTTGAGCCGTCGCATCACCTGCGCAATGGCTCCCCCGGCGACGTTGTCCGCCCACCGCCGCAACGCCATGGGCCGACCCTAAGCAGCTACGCAGCTGGTCAGGACGCCGCGCGGGACGTTTGCACCCTACGGACGAGATAGGCAACACCGACGGCGACGAGGCCGAGCAGACCGGCGACGGCAAGGAAGAAGAAGCCCACGCTGATGTGGTGCTTCGCGCCGCCGTGGTCGGCGCCGAAGAAGGCGTTCTCGAGGCCGCCCACCACGACGGCGGCAAGGGCGAGCAGGGCATAGGTGCGCAGCGATCGGTTCATCTCGTCCTCCTGGACGTTCGGTGCCCCGGCGAAGTCCGTGGCGGCGTTCAGCGAACCCGAGAACCGCCGCGGGCGGATCGCCCGTGCGAATGAATGACTCGGGCCGTTCGGATGACGCCGTCCGAGGCATTGGCGACATACGGTGTCGCCGTGGCGATCACGTCCCGTTCGGTAGCCGCGTCGGCTCGGGCGCACGGTGACGCGATCGCCGCTGCGACGCTTGCGGTCCTGTGGCTCACCGGCCTGAGCTCGGGTCACGTCCCGTCGACGCGGTGGCAACTGTTCTCGTTCACCGTGTGCGGCGTGCTGATGAGCGTGCCGTTCGCGTGGCGGCGACGCGCGCCGGTCGTCACCGCGGGGTTGACGTTCGCGGGCGGCGCCCTGTACTCGCTCGTCGTCTCTCACGAATTGCCGATCGCGTTCGTGCTCACCGCACTGCTCGCCTCGTACTCGCTCGGGGCGCACGCCATCGGCCGTACGTCGTGGATCGCCATCGTCGTGGTGTTGGCCGTGGTCGGAGTCATGAATGCACCGACCAACGATGCCGGCGTTGCCGGCTTATTCCTGACGCCGCTGGCTTTCATCCTCGTGCCCTGGGCGGTGGGTCGGTTGGTGGGCCGGTTGCGGACCGAACGAGGGGCGCTGCAACGGCTCACCGCGCAACTGGAACGCGAGCAGGCGGAGGTGGCGCGGGCGTCAGTCGTCGAGGAACGCGCCCGGATTGCGCGCGAGCTGCACGACATCGTCGCGCACAGCATCAGCGTGATGGTCGTGCAGGCGGGTGCGGCCCAGCAATTCGTCGACCCCGACGGGCGCGCCCAGGCACCGCTGGACGCGATCCGGCACACCGGCCAGCAGGCGCTTGTCGAGATGCGACGGCTGCTCGGCATCCTGCGCACCGAGGACGGCACTGCCACCGCGCTCGCCCCGCAGCCCGGGCTGGGCTCGCTCGACGCCCTGCTGGACACGTCGAGGACCAGCGGCCTGACCGTGTCAGTTGAGGTGCACGGCGACGCCACCCCGCTGCCGCTCGGCGTCGACGTCGCGGCGTTCCGGCTGATCCAGGAATCGCTCAGCAACATCCGCAAGCACGCGCGGGCCGACCGGGCCGACGTGACGCTGAGCTACACGCCCACCTGCCTGACCCTCGAGGTCGTGGACGACGGCGTCAGCACGCAGTCCGGCCCGGCGGGGCACGGTCTGATCGGGATGCGCGAGCGGGTGTCGCTGTACGGCGGCCGGCTCGAGTGCGGGCCGCGTCCGGAGGGCGGGTGGCGGGTGCGCGCGCAGCTGCCGCTCGTCGGATGATCCGGCTGCTGGTCGTCAACGACCAGGCGCTGGTGCGCAGCGGCTTCGGCATGATCCTGGGCGCCCAGCCTGACTTCGACGTGGTCGGGGAAGCGGCCGACGGCGAGCAGGCTGTCGAGCTCGCCCGGCGGTTGCGGCCGGACCTGGTGCTCATGGACGTCCGGATGCCCAGGCTCGATGGCATCGCCGCTACTCGGGCATTGCTCGCCGGCGCCGTCGGCGCGGCACCGAAGGTCGTCATGCTCACGACGTTCGACCTGGACGCCTACGTCTACGAGGCGTTGCGCGCCGGCGCGAGCGGTTTCCTGCTCAAGGACGTCTCCCCCGCCGAGCTCGTCCGGGCCGTGCACACGGTGCTCGACGGCGAGGCGTTGCTCGCGCCGTCCATCGTCCGTCGCATGATCGACGACTTCACCTCCCGTCCGCAGCCCTCGACCGGCACGCCGGAGCGGCTGCGCGACCTCACCGACCGGGAGCTCGAGGTGCTCGTCGCGCTGTCACACGGTCGCTCGAACGCCGAGATCGCCGCCGAGTTGTTCCTCTCAGCGGCAACGGTCAAGACGCACGTGGCCCGGATCCTGACCAAGCTCGACGTCCGCGACCGCGTCCAGGCGGTGATCGTCGCGTACGAGACGGGCCTGGTCCGCCCGCAGACCTGACCGGGCGGCCCAAGTCAGTCGACGGCAGCCAGGAAGTCGGCGGCAAGCCCCGGCGCGCCGCCTGCGTCAGCGACCGTGCCGAACAGGTAACAGTCCAGCCGGATCAGCACCGCCTGCGCGCCGAGCCGGTCGAACCAGCCGGCTCTGAAGATCCGCGTCGATGCGGTCGAGGTCGGCGGCCGCGCGCAGCAGCAACACCCCCGGGCCACCCAGGACGTTGTCCAACCGTCCTCGTCCACCCGCATGATCGACAACGCCCTGCGCCGACAGCTCGCCGCCGTGCACGCCCTGGTGGCAGCCGGGTCCGAGCCTGGGCTGGGGCGGACGGGGCGGTTCGCCGTTGGCTTCCCGCTGCGCGATCAGCTCTGCGTCGCGGCGGGTCGCGGCGTCCGGATCGGTCAGGCAGATGACCCGGCCCAGCTCGATGGAGAAGTCGACGAAGGCCGCCGCGTGGGGCAACCGCTCGGCGTGGTAAGTGTCCAGCAGACTGTCAGCGCCGGTGCGCAGAGCGAGCACCAGCTTCCAGGCGAGATTGAGGACGTCCCGGACCCCGGCGCCGAGACCCTGCCCGGCGAACGGCGGCACCTCGCGTCCGTCGCGCGACTCGTGGTCGCTGACCCGCCACCCACGACGGATCTGCACCGTCGACACGTCGGCAAGCAACTGCTCGAGCCGTTCCTCCAGGCGGGGCTGGTGGAAGAACCAGGTGTTGTTCCACCCCGACGGGCCCACTCCTCGCCAGTCCACCTCGAGCAGGGTCTCGTCGGCCTGGTTGCACTACCGGTACAGCGCGTCGTAGGCCATGGCTCGCGAACGGGATGAGCGCGTCGGGATGCTGGGCGCAGGACTGCGCGACCTCCTCGTTCGGGATCGGCGCGCGCCCGGTGGCCGTCTCGGCTGCAGCACTGCTACAACGAGTTCACCTTCCTGTCCCGCTTCCTGCCCTCGCTCTACGCGGGAGAGCACGCCGACGGGCACCTGCCGAGCATGCCGTGGTGAGTGCCGGCTGATCACCCAGCGAGCCGCCAGGCGGCGCAGGTACCTTCATGATCGTGCTCTCCTCCCCCGGCCCGCGAGGGCGCCTGCACGTCCTCGCCGCGCTCGTTGTCACCCTCGCCCTCACCGCCGCCTGCACCTCGACGGTGGCCGGGCAGGGCAGCACCGCTGCCGGTTCGAGCAGCGGTGCCGGCTCGACGGGAGCGCCCTTGCCGTCCGGCTCGGCCTCGGCGCCCGCCCAGGCAACCGCCGACTTCGGCAGCTGCTCAGGGCTGTACAACATCTCGGCCGTGACCCTGCCCGCTGATCGGGCCGGCAAGATCGAATTCTCGTGCGCCCAGATTCAGGTGCCGCTGGACTACGCCCAGCCCGCCGGCCGCACTATCTCCTTGGAGCTCGTCAAGATCCACGACCGTGACACGACCTCGCCGAAGGGCAGCCTGCTCGTCAACCCCGGCGGCCCGGGCGCCAGCGGCAACGTCTTCGCCCTGAGCTACGCCGCGAGCGTCCCGCTGACGCTGCTGCAGAATTTCGACATCATCGGCTTCGACCCGCGCGGCGTGGGTGCGTCGTCGCCGATCAACTGCCTCAGCGATACGCAGAAGGACGCGATCAACGCCGCGTCGCCGGACTTCCGCACGGCCGCCGGGCTGGCAGAGGCGAAAGCCACCGCCAGCATGATCGCGGCGTCGTGCTCGAGCAAGTACGGCTCGGCGCTGGCCTTCTACAACACCGTCAACACCGCGCGGGACATGGACCAGATCCGGCGGGCCGTCGGCGACAGCCAAATGAACTATCTCGGCTTTTCCTACGGCACCGAGCTGGGCTCGGTCTACGCGCACCTCTTTCCGTCCGTCGTCCGGGTGATGGTGCTTGATGGCGCAGTCAACCCGCTGACGAGTGACATCACTGCCTTCGCCGACCAGCTGCAGGGCTTCGAGAGCTCCTTCGACCAGTTCGCGACGTACTGCCAGACGCACTCTCCGTGCAAGTCCCTCGGTGATCCGCGCTCGGCCGTCTACGCCGTCCAGGCCAAGGCGAAAGCGAACCCGATCCCGACCTCGACGGCGGGCGACAGCCGCAAGGCCACCTTCGCGCTCGTCACCACCGGCATCCTGCAGGCGCTGTACTCCGAGTCCCAGTGGCCGACGCTCGGCACCGCGCTGATCCAGGCTCGCAAAGGTGACTCAGCAGGCCTGCTGGCCCTCGCCGACGACTACAACCAGCGCTACGACGGGCAGTACACCAACATCTCCGACGCCAACACGACCATCGGGTGCAACGACTCGAAGAACGGGCCCACGGACAGCGTTATCGCGGCCACCGGCCGGCAGTGGGTGACCCGCTTCCCCATCTTCGGACTGTGGTCGGTGCCGTCGCTGTTCACCTGCCAGCAGTGGCAAAAGACCCGCACGGTCCCGCCGCTGCCAACGACATCGACGAAGACCAAGGTGCTCGTCGTAGGGAACCTGCACGACCCGGCCACGCCGTACAAGGGCGCCGTCGACCTGGCGAAGACGATGGGCTCGGCCGAGCTGCTCAGCTGGGACGGCGAGGGCCACACGTCCTTCGGGCAGGGCAGCTCGTGCGTCGACGACTACGTCGAGAAGTACCTGATCGCGGCCGCACTGCCCCCGGAGAACAAGACGTGCCCGAAGTAGCACCGGTCCTGAGCGTCGACGCCCCGTCGGGCGCGGCGCGAGCCGTCGCGGTGATCCTGCACGGCGGTCGGTCCACCAGCCGGGCCCGGGTCAGGGCCAACCAGCTCGCTGTGCTGCGGATGGCGCCGTTCGCCGCGGCGCTGCGCCGGGCAGCCGGTGACCGCGGGCTGGTCGTCGCTCGGGTCCGCTACCGCTACCGCGGGTGGAACGGTTCCGACGCCTCGCCAGTAGAGGACGTGCTCTGGGCGCTGCGGCAGCTCGACGAGCGCTTCGGCGGCCTGCCGACCGCGCTGATCGGGCACTCGATGGGCGGTCGGGCCGCGATGTACAGCGCCGCCCATCCCAGCGTCACGAGCGTCGTCGGGTTGGCCCCGTGGATCGAGCCCGGGGACTCCGTCGCTCCGCTGGCAGACCGGGCCCTGCTCGTGGCGCACGGTGCCGGCGACCGGATGACGAGCAACATCAACTCGGCTCGGTTCACTCGGGAGGCCGTGGCCGTGGCGCGTTCCGCGAGCTATGTGGCCGTCAAGGGCGACAAGCATGCGATGCTGCACCGCGCGTCGTTATGGCACGAGCTCAGCACGGGGTTCGTGACCGCCTCGCTATTGGGATTGTCCCCTGAGGAATCCGTCCCGGCTCCGGTCGCGAAGATAGTGCAGAGGGCACTCGCAGGCGACGCTCGCCTCGAGGTCTGACAGACCTCAGTACCGACAGCACGGAGGCAACCGGATGGCGATGACCGACACCAGCAGGTCGACGAAGTCGACCGTCAGCGGCATTGACGCGTTGCGCTGGCCCGACATCGCCAACCTGCCGCAGTCCCCGGTCCGCGCCGCCATCGCCAAGCGGCTGTTCCGGCACGCTGCGGCCAAGCTGCCGATGCGCGTCGTCGAGCCTGGCGGTCAATGGTCGGGAGGCGGCACCCACGACGATCCCGTGATGCGTCTCGTGCGCCCAGAGGCGTTCTTCCACCGGGTCGGCGCAACGGGCACGATCGGGTTCGGTGAGGCTTACATGGCCGGCGACTGGACCGCCCATGACCTCGCAGGCGTGCTCTCGGCGTTCGCGTCGAACATGAAGGACATGATCCCGCCGGCGTTGCACAAGCTGCGCAACGCCGTGTTGAGCGTGCAGCCGCACAGCGGTGACAACACGATCGAGAACGCGCGCGACAACATCCACCAGCACTACGACTTGTCGAACGAGTTGTTCACGCTGTTCCTCGACGAGTCGATGACCTACTCGTCGGCTGTCTTCGCCGGCGACCCCGAACACTCGAGCGAGTCGCTCGTCGACGCCCAGCGGCGCAAGATCGACCGGCTGCTCGACAGCGCCGGCGTCACCCACGGCACCCACCTGCTCGAAATCGGCACCGGTTGGGGCGAGCTCGCGATGCGGGCCGCGCGTCGCGGCGCCCACGTCACCACTCTGACCATCTCCACCGAGCAGGCCGAGCTGGCCCAGCGACGCATCAACGAGGCCGGGCTGGCCGACCGGGTCACCGTCAAGCTGCAGGACTACCGCGAGGCGACCGGCCGCTTCGACGCCGTAGTCAGCATCGAAATGATCGAGGCCGTCGGCGCGCAGTATTGGAACACCTACTTCGAGACCATCGACCGGCTGCTCGCACCGGGCGGGCGGGTCGGACTGCAGGCGATCCTTCAGGAGGACTACACGGTGCTGGCGACGAAGGACACCTACACCTGGATCCGCAAGTACATCTTCCCGGGCGGACAGCTCGCCTCGGTCGAGGCCATCGAGCGCACGCTTGCCGGCCATACCTCGCTGAAGGTCGCCGACCGGTTCAGCTTCGGTCGGCACTACGCCGAGACGCTGCGGCGTTGGCGTAACACCTTCGACGAGCGGTCCGCCGAGATCGACGCGCTCGGCTTCGATGAGACGTTCCGGCGCATGTGGTCGCTGTACCTCGCCTACTCCGAGGCGGGCTTTCGCACCGGTTACCTCGACGTGCAGCAGTTCACCCTGACCAAGCCGTGATGCCTCCGCCGCGTTGACCGTCGTCCTCAGCCTGGCTGCCGCGCTGCTCTACGGCATCGGCGACTTCGCCGGCGGGTTCGGTTCTCGCCGCCTCGGCGCGTCGACGCTGCTGCTCTGGAGCTACCCGATCGGCGCGGTGCTGATGACGGCGCTGCTGTTCGCCTTCCCCGGCCAGCTCCACACCCGCGTGGCACTGCTGGGCGTCGGCGGCGGCGCCGCAGGAGTGCTCGGGGTGCTCGTCATGTACCACCTGATGACGATGGCCCCGATCAACGTCATCTCCCCGGTGACCGCGGTGCTCGCCGCAATCGTCCCGGTCTTCGTCGGGTTCGGCGTGGGCGAGCGCCCGGCCACCGCGGCGTGGTTCGGGATCGCGCTCGGCCTGGTCTCAGTCGTTTTAGTTAGCCGCAGCACGCCTACCGCGAAGCAGGCCTCCGTCGGCGGGTCGACCCTCGCGTTGGCGCTGCTGTCCGGGCTCGGCTTCGGCCTGTACTTCGTCTGCCTGGGTCGAGCCGGTCCGGACGCCGGGCTCTGGCCGCTGACCATCTCGCGGATCACCTCAGCGCTGCTGATCATGCCCTTCGCCTGGCGAGCCCGCGGCTTCGTGCTGGTGCGTGGACGCTCGCTGGCGATCGCCGCCGCGGCCGGCACCCTCGACGCCTTCGCCAACCTGTTCTTCCTGCTGGCTACGCACCACGGACTGCTGTCGGTGGCCAGCGTGCTGACCTCCCTCTATCCGGCCACAACGGTGCTGCTGGCCGTCACGCTGTTGCACGAGCGGCTCAACGCCGTCCAGCGGGTTGGCCTCGTGCTGGCTGCCGGGGCGATTGTGCTCATCACCGTCTGAGCCGCGCACTCCGGCTGGGGCTGCGGGTGACCTCGACTTTCGGCGTCTTGGTCTTTTGCGGCTTCTTCGTCTCCGACGGCAACGCGGAGGGGTTGCTGCTCTGCGATCCGCTTTCCGACGGCGACCCGCTCGGCGACCCGCTCGCCGACTGCGTAGACAGGTTGAGGCAGTAGCCCGTGACGTCCTGGACGCCACCGGCGGCCTGGATGAGCACGCTGAAGCGGGGCTCCTGCCGGACAGCGTCCGAACCCGGCGGGAGGGCCAACCACACGCGGCACAGCGTGGGGATGTCGGCTGCCCCCGAGGCGCTCGCCGAGCCGCTCGACGAGGTGGCCGCCGAGGTGGCGGCGGACGTGGCTGCGGACGAGCTCGCACTCGACGACCTGGATGCCGACGATCCGCCGGAGGACGGTGCGTCGGAGCGCGGGCCACTGCCCGACGGCTCGCCGGTCTGGGTCGGAGCCACCGTTGCGGGCGCATGGTTGCGATGCTGACCCGGCAGGTGGTGGGTGGCGCCGGCAACGGCCGCGGCGCCGACCACGGCCGCTCCCACCGCCGCGGTGACGGCCTTGGTGACGAGCGTCGCCGCGCCGAGCCGGGTGAGTACCTGACGTGCCCGCGATGGCGGCTCCGCCGACGGTTCCACCCCGACGGCCGGTGCCGGGATGGTCAGCTCGTGAGCCCTGGCCGGTCCCCGAGCGGCCGAGAGCACCTGATCCAGTCGCAGATCGCCGGACGTACCTCCGTCGAGCAGCGCGTCGAGTTCGGCAGCGGTGCGGCGGCGTGGGCCGTGCACACCGCCGCCCGGCGTGGGCCGCAGGCCGCGGGGGCTCACGAGGACGCTCCTTCCGAGGCGCGCAACTGCTCTTCGAGCGCGCGCAGCCCGCGGTGCGCGGCGACCCGGATCGCGCCGGGTCGCTTGCCCAGAACCTTGCCGGCGCTCGCGGGGTCGAGCCCGACGACGGCCCGCAGCAACACGGCCTCGGCTTGGTTCCTGGGCAGGGTTGCGATCAACGCGAGAGCCGCGTCGGTCGAGATGGCGGTGGCGGCGGACTCGGCGGTGTCGTCCTGCGAAGGGCGGTCCAGGACAGCGTTGAGGCCGGCTGCGTGCTGCGGGCGGCGGGCCTGCGCGCGCAGGTGATCGATAGCCCGGTTGCGCACGATGCGGGCCGTCCAGGCTCGAAAGTGCAGCACGTCGCCGGTGAACCGGTCGAGGTCACGGGCGATCTGCAGCCACGAGTCGGAGACCACGTCCTCGGCGTCCTGGCCGACCAGGATCGCGGCGTACCGCAGCAGCCGCGGGTGCAGGTCGCGATACACCTCGGCGAAGGCCCGCTGATCACCGCCGCAGGCCGCGACGAGCGCATCGGCGAGCCGGCCGGGCGCGTCGGACAGTCCCGGGTCGGGGTCCGCCGAAGGCGGGGGACGTAACCCCGGCCTCGGGTCGTCGATCACGACGGGCCCCTTCTGATCTTGGCTGGTAGCCGTACTGATCCGTGTTTCAAGCGTCCGGTGACGCCATCTCGTTACACCCGGCGACAACGGGTCGGAAGGCAGTTATCGGCTGATTTTGCTCGGGTATCCGAGGCTCGTGCTCACCGTAGCTGCCTTCCTTCTCCTCGGCCTATTCGTGGTGGTCGCGTGCGAGACGACCCGCGGCCGCTTCATCCGGCTGCTCGCCGAGCAGGACCTGCAGCCCGCACATGCACGTCGGCCCAACCTGCTGCCGGACGTCCCGTCAGCCAACACCCGAGCGAAAGAGAGAAGCGCATGATCGCCCTCGGCCTCATTCTGCTCATCATCGGCTTCGTCGCCAAGATCTCCATCCTCTGGACGATCGGCATCATCCTGCTCGTCATCGGCGCCATCCTGGCCGTCCTCGGGATGGCCGGGCGCGAGGTCGGCGGCCGCCGCCACTGGTACTGATCGGAACGGGCGGCACGGGGCGCACATGGACGTTTGCACCGAGCGGTTGGTCGGCGGTCGCTACCGGCTCCAGACCTTGCTGGGCCGGGGCGGCATGGCCGACGTATACCGGGCCCATGACCCGGTACGCGCGCACGACGTCGCCCTGAAGGTGTTCCGGCCGCACGCCGAGCTGATCGACACCGAGCGGCGCCGGCATCATGAGGTCGACATGCTCGCCGCACTGCACCACCCGGGTGTGGTCCGGTTGCTGGACGCCGATGTGACTGCACACTCGGCCGCGCCGTTCATCGCCTTCGAGCTCGTCGACGGACCGACGCTGCGGGCGCACATCGCCCAGGGAACGCTCGACCAGCACGCGGTGGCAGCGCTCGGTACCCGGTTGGCGCGCACCCTCGATCACGTGCACCGCCGCGGAATCGTGCACCGGGACGTGAAACCGCCGAACATTCTGCTGCCCAGCGGGCTCGATCCCGAGCACGGTGCGAAGCTGACCGACTTCGGCATCGCCCGCGTCGTCGACAGCACTCGGATGACGGGCGAGGGCCTGACCGTTGGTACGGCCGGCTACCTCAGCCCCGAGCAGGTGACCTCCGACCCGATCGGCACGGCCAGTGATGTGTATGCACGAGCAGCCGACGATCCCCGACGACCTGGATCCACTACTGGCCCAGACCTTGACGGCCATGACGGCCCGGCAACCCCAGGATCGCCCGAGCGCGCGAAGGGTGGCCGCTCGATTGGCGACGGTGGCTGAACCGTCGCTCGTCAAAGACATCATGGCGCTGGGCCGGGCCGAGCGTGGTTTCGCGCGGCACCGCGCTGAACCACGGCCACCCGGCAATGTCTGTCGCCTGCGGCTCGCCGGTGCGAGCATGGCCGTAATGGCTAGGGAGGCCCCGCATGGCGCGGATCCAGCAGGGTCGGTGGACGGCCGACATCGACGGTGACTTTGTCGTCTTCCTGATCGGCTTCCGCGCGTCGCCATCCTGGAAGATCGTCAAGGCGCTGCCGCTGCTGGCGTCCTTGCCGAAAATGCTTGACGACCTGACGCGCGACCCGGCCAAGGGCATGCTGGGCAGGTCGGTTCGCGTCAGCGCGGTCCGGCCGACCCGGCCGGGTAGCTCTGCATCGCCACGGTGTCGTCGGCCCACTCCTGCAACACCGGCGTGAACACCTGCCACGCCAGCTCGGCCTCGTCCGCACTGACCGCGTACGCACTCCCGCCACCGAGCACATCGGCCAGGATGCACTGATAGGCCGTTGGTTCAGCGGCACCATCGCTGTCATCCGGCCTGTCGAGGTCCAGCCACAGCGGACCGTCCCCGGTCGGCCGGAGGTGGACGGCCACCCCGCGGCGCCGAGCGGCCAGGGCCTTGCCTGCGCGCAGGACGAACCGGGTGCCGACCCAGTCCGGGGTGTCGAGTTCGAGGACGACCTCGGCGAACGTCTCGGTGTCGCGGGTCGGGTGACGCCGTCCTCGGCGACGTAGTCAGGAACGTCCCGGCCGCTGCCCTGGGCCGAGCGGCCTGCCGTGTACCGGGCCCGGCGGGTTCGCCTGCGCACGTCCGCCGGCGTCATCGGCCGCACGGCTCGTAACACGTCGGCGTGCCGCACGGACCGGTCGGCGGCGGTGCCGGGCGGTGCCGCCACCGTGCACAACACCTGGACGAGATGGTTCTGCATGACGTCGCGCAGCGCGCCGGCGCGGTCGTAGAACGAGGCACGCCCCTCCAATGCGAGCGTCTCCTCCCACAGCAGGTCCGCCTGCGCGATGCGCTGGTTGCTCCACTCGATCGGTTCGCCGGTCATGGGGTACCGGGCGGCACGCAGGTGCTGCACTCCGGTCATGGCCAGGGCGTGGTCGACGCGGTAGACAGCATCGATGTCGCCGCTCGACAGTGCGGCCAGCGCGGTGTTCAGCTCGACTGCGCTGCCGGCATCGTGACCGAACGGCTTCTCGACCGCGATCCGGCTGCCGGCCGGCAACGGTGGCAAGGCACGCACGGCGTCGGACATCAGCTGGGTGGGCAGGGCCAGATACACCGCCACCGGACCGGGTGCGCGTTGGGTCGCGACGTCCAGCACTGCGGCGACATCGGCGGGGTTGGTGACGTCTGCCTGTTGGTAGTACAGAAGGTGGGCGAGCGCGGCGGGCATCCGTTCCTGCGGGGCCGCCCCGATCAGGCGGAACTGCGCTCCGAGCCGGCCGTTCGCCCGCAGCGCCGCCACGGCCGGCAACAGCAGCCGACCGGCGAGGTCACCCGTCGCACCGAAGATCACCAGCGTGTCGATCACAGGTGCCAGTGTCCTCGCGCCCTCGGCCGGTTACGCCGGCACGGTGATCAGTCGTTCTCGACCTCGAAGTCCCAGGACGCGACGATGCGCCTGCCACCGGCGGTCCAGCGCAACAAACCCTCACCCGTCGGCATGACGGTGCGTAGTGAGAACGTCACCGTCTTTCCTGGCCTCAGCTGCGCCGGCGGCGTCGCGCTCCCCGGGGCGAGACGGGTCGCGTAGACACCTCCGAGGTGATCGAGCGTGGTGAAGTCGGTGACTCGGATCGGCAGCGTGGCGGTCGCCCGGCTGAGGCTGACCGTCCAGGTGCAGGTCGTGGACTCGGTCTGCTCGGGTAGACCCTCGCCTGGCACCACCGGTCCGCTGACCATGGCCCGCACCGTCCCGCCGGCGAGCCGGACGTCGACGCTGTCGCCCTCGGTCGTCAGCGCCGGACGCCCCGCGCTGCCGGTCAGCACGCTGTCCGGGACGTCGGTGGTCGTGGGCAGGAAGCTGGGCAACGCTCCGTAGGTGTCGGCGGCGGCGGACCCCCGGGCCGACGACGTACCGTCGCCCGCGGGGTGTGGAGAGCTGCAACCGGCAAGGAGCACCGCGCCCAGGGCGACGATCGCGGCGCCCCGGGCGCGGCCGGTCAACGGCTCTTCGTGCGCGGCTTGACGTTGTTGAAGACGTCCGGTCCGAACGGTGCCAGGCCGGGCTCGGCGGCAAAGCCGAGGTGCCCCTGCTTGTCGAGTCCGCCTGAGACGGTGCCCGCCGGCAGCGCCGCGTGGTCGTGTCCGTTGCCGACTGCGAAGATGTCCTCCATCGTCCGCAACCAGCTGTAGTGGTCGTAGAACCGGGTGGTCGTCGTCCCCGGCTTGATCAGCGGGCTGATCAGGACGCTGCCGGTGTCACCGCCGCCCGGTGTTGCGTCCGTCGCGTCGTAGAGCGGGTCAGCGGTCTGACCTGCCGTCAGGTAACCGGGCGCCCCCTCGGCGCTCAGGGTGATGCCGCTGACCGGGCCAGTGGGTGTCACCGGGCTGCCGGACTTGTCGACGAGTTCGAAGGACCCGTTGACCACGGATCCCGTCGACGTCGTGGGGAAGTTCGGGCCGGTGTCGCTGACCGTGCCGACAAAGGTGTCGGCCGGGATCGGGCTGGTACCGCCTGGGCCCGTCGTGTCGACGGTGTCGGTGACCCCGCGGCCAGTGTCGTCGGCGACGATCGACTTGTCGGTCACGAACGGCGACGACGTACCCGCAGCCGCGGCGTCCGGGCGCGCGCCCGGCGTGGTGCCCGACCCGCCGCGCACGATGTTCGGCACGCAGTTGACCGGCACGTTCGGCGACGTCGAGGTGCACACCGGGGGCCGGTCGATGAACGAGTTGTTGCCTGGCCCCGGGTACAGCTGATTGCCCTGACTGTCCGTCTTCAGCGTCGAGTTCACGCCGGTCGGCTCGCGGTGCACGTTCTTGCCGTAGATGTTCTCGCCCGCGGCGTCGGCCTTGATGCCGGCGGCCGCGTTCGGCCGGTCCCCGAGGGTGGGGCCGTAGGCGTCGGCGTTGTTGAAGCTGTTGCCGGTGTAGGTGAACGGCGGGTTGCCCTCGTCGAAGGTGATGTCGATCAGTCCGCCGTCCTTGAAGGCCGGCGACTTCTCGATCATCGGGATGTAGTACTTCAGGAACAGGTCGGAGGCGTACAGGCCACCGGTCTGGTTCTTCGGCGTCGTCGACTCGGGGTTCGGCGTCGGCTGCTGGTAGATCGGCGCTCCGCTGGAGGTGAACGACCCGGACAGGTTGTTGCCCTTGCAGATCGCGTCGTGGGCGTCGCTGCAGTTGTTCGGCGTGATCCAGCTGAACGCCGGAGTCGTCTTGGCGTGCTGCAGGTCGTGGTAGAGCCCGGTCGAGGTGCTATCGAGGTTGGCGATGTGTTTGCCGTCGCAGTCAGTGCCGCCCTGGACAGGCGTCGTCAGAGCAGGCTTCGTCGTCGTGCCGGTGGCGTCCTGCGTACCGGTGACGCTGTGGAACCACGGGAACGGGAAGTGCTTCGCAACGTACTGATCATTGGGCTGCGCGCCGGTGAAGCTCGTGACACCGGCGGGCAGCGGGTGCGCGTCTGTTGCGCTCATGTACGTCGGGTTGGTGGTCGGATTGTTCGCCGCCCCACCCGGACCGCCGCACACCGCGTCCTCGCGTCCGGGCTGGTCGTGCAGGTCCTGCGCGTAGCCCTTCCACGTCTTGCCGGCGGCGTCGAGTTGGTTGAACAGCGTCGGCGCGTCGGTCGGGTACGTGCAGCCGTTGGCGCCGTTGGCGGCGTTCGCGCCGGCCTTGGACGCGACCTGGCCCTTGTTGGGGCCGCTCTTGACGATCGTCGAGTTGGCGCCGAAGTCGTAGTTCTCGACGCTGCAGTCGGCTTGCACGTCCTCCTCCGGAGCCTGGCCCGACACCATGGATAGGTAGTTGTCCTGGCTTGAGTGGCCCGTGCCGTAGTAGTTCTTCAGCAGCACGCCCTGACTCGGCAGGGTCTTCCAGAGGTAGCTGTTCTGGTTGAGGCCGGTGAAGGTGGCGTCATAGGACTTGTTCTCAAGGATGATCAACCAGACGTGCTTGATCTGCCCGGGTTTCAGGCCGGTGCTCGTGATCGTCACTCCGGATCGGCCGTGGGCCTCCGGATTCGCTGTGGCCGCCGTCGTACCGAGTACGCCGGCCACCAGGACACCGACGGACAGTGCCGCCGTTGTGAGACGCGTTCGCCGCGTCGAGAGGTTGAGGATTTGCACAGCCCATTCCTAACGTTGAGGAGCGAACCTGGGCGCCGCGACAGGTGAACGACAGGCGACGGCCTGGTGCCCTGACGGCGCCGCGCTCAGCAAAGTCTCACTCCGGCATACCGGACGTAATTCCCGGTTTTACGGCTTACACTGGCAACACACGCCCGCCTCCCAGCTGGTCGTGAGCTCGAGCGGACAGGAAGCGGGGTACGCGGCAACGTGCGGCGAGATGTCGAAACGTTGGGTGAGCTTGTCACCGAGATGGCAACCTCGCTCATGACGGTGAGCCCCGCGAGCCTTGTCGAGACGTGCGAGCTCGTGCTGCAGCGCATGGTGTCCTACTTCGACGTCAAGCTTGGTTACGTGCGGCGAAACGATCACGAGTTGGGCGCGACCCTGCTACTGGCCGAGTGGCCCGCGCGGGCGGACGTGCCTGATCCCGACCCGCTGGGCGTCGTGTTCTTCGCTGATGCCGATCCGGTGTTCGCGGCCGTCGAGACCTTGACCGAGGTCCTGATCGCCCGCCCTCTTGCTGAAGATCAGGCGTACCAGCAACGGGTGCAGGACGGATCCGGGATCTCGGCCGTGTCATCGGTGACCGTGCCGATGCTGCGTGGCGGCGTCACGACCGGCGTGCTCGGCCTTATCGAATACGGTGACCGGGAATGGGTACCGGCAGAGGTCACCGCCCTGACCGCGATAACCGGCCTGTTGGCCCAAGCCCTGTCCAGGGTCGAGGCCGAAGCCAGGATGCGGCACATCGCTTCGCACGATGAGTTGACCGGACTACCCAACAGGCGTGCCCTGTTCGAGCATCTTGAGGACCGCTTCGGACCCGGTCTCGCTGCCCCGGTCACCGTGCTCCTGCTGAACTTCGACCGCTTCAAAGTCATGAACGACTTCCTGGGCCACTCAGCGGGCGACCAATTCCTGAAGACCGTCTCGCGCCGACTGTGCGAACGCGCTGCCCCGAATGATTTCGTGGCACGTTTCGGCGGCGACGAGCTGATCGTCGTGCTCGATGCGCCGCGGACGCCGGAGCAGGCAACCCAGGCCGCACGCACGGTGCAGGAGCTGGTGAGCTCGCCGGTGCGACTCGGTGACAGCGACGTCTCGCGAACCGTTAGTATCGGCGTCGCCATCGGCCAGCCTGGGCAGTCCACCGTCTTCAACCTGCTCGCCCAGGCCGATCAAGCCGCCTCCGCTGCCAAAGCACGGGGCGGCAACGGGATCGTCACGTTCACCGAACAGATGCGCGTCAGCAACGACCAGCGCGCAGACGTCGAGCTGAACCTGCGCGGCGCGATCGCGAACGGCGAGTTGGTTCTGCACTACCAGCCGCAGGTCGATCTCGTTTCCGGAAAGCTGCTCGGCGCTGAGGCACTGGTTCGCTGGAATCACCCCACCCGCGGGCTGCTGTTTCCCGACTCCTTCGTCGGCATCGCCGAACACACCAATCTCTCCGGGGATCTCGGTCGATGGGTGTTGAAGTCGGCGTGCGCTCAGCTTGCGTCGTGGCAGCGCCTGTACGGCGTTTCCGACTTCTGCATGGGCATCAACGTCAGCGCGGCCGACCTGATCACAGTCGGCCTCGCCGCGGACGTGGCCGATGCGCTGTGTCAGACCGGGGTCGACGCGCGCAACGTGACCCTCGAGATCACGGAAACCGCGGTCGTTGCCGACCTGCGAAGCGCACGAGAGACGTTGCAGGCGCTGACAGATCTCGGCGTGCACCTGGCCATCGACGACTTCGGCACCGGATACAGCTCGCTTGCCCAGCTCAAGACACTGCCCGTGCAGACGCTGAAGATAGACCGGTCATTCGTCACCAACGTTGCGGACAGTCGCAACGACGAAGCCATCGTGCGTTCCATCATCGAGCTCGCGGCCTCGTTCGGTCTGCAGACGATGGCTGAAGGAGTCGAGACGGCGCAGGCGCAGGCGACGTTGATTGCGCTGGGTTGCCACCAGGCGCAGGGTTACTTCATCGGTCGGCCGACGTCAGCCGACGGTATGCGAGCCCGCCTGCACGCCGACCAGATGCACGTCGCCTCAGCTGGGCCCGCGTAGGACGTTGGGCGGCCTCAGGCGGCGACCGTCATGGCGGACCGAACCTGGGTGACGAGGTCAGCAGGCATCTCGAGCAGACCGTGATCGGTACGGGCGTGCACGGCGACCCGCGTGAGGATGTCGTCCTCGGTACCGGTGAACGCGCGGGTGCAGCCGGGCACTACGTCGCCGCAGCGGAAGTTTTTCATGACAGGTGACTCCTCATTCGAAATGGGTTAATTGTCCTATCGACCGGTGGCCGGTGAACCTGAGGAGCACAGGGCGAGCAGCAGATCGTCGATGCCGATCGTGCCGATGACCTGTCCCTGACCGTCCGTGCACACCAATGGGGCGTAGCGGTATTGCAGGTCGCGGGTCATGGCCCGGCGGGCAGCATCAACGACGAGTGTGCTGGGCGAGACAAGCGTCGCCGGCAACCACGCCCCGTCGTCGACGCGGACTGCAGTTGCCACACCGTTCCCGTCCAGGGACACCGCGCTCCCGGCCCGCTGCAGACCGACTTCAACCGGTCGCACCAGACTCGCGACGTAACCGTCGAGCGAGGATCGTAGGGCCGTCGTGCGGATGTGGTCGACAATGGTCGGCGCCAACGCCGCGAGCATCGACGGTGCCGGGCGGGCCAGCGCCCACCCCTGCCCCAACGGCACGCCGAGGCGAATCAACGTATCCAACTCGGACTCGGTCTCGATGCCTTCAGCAAGGATCCAGGTGTCCATCCGGCCGGCGAGGTCACCGAACACCTCCACCAGCGCGGCTTTGACCGGATCGGTGTCGATCCCGTTGATCAGTTCGCGGTCGAGCTTCACCATGTGGGGACGCAGCGTCAGCAGCTGACTGAGCCCGGCGTACCCCGTGCCGGCGTCATCCATCGCCAGCATCGCCCCGGACCGGCGCACCTGCGCCAGGACATCGGCGACTCCCGCCCCTTCCAAGGCCTGCGTGTGTTCCGTGAGTTCGAGAACCAGCCGCGTCAGGTCCGGCGCAGCCGTGAGGACCTCGACGATGTCCGCGTGAGCGAGCAGATGCGGATCGATGTTCACCGTCAGGAACGTGTCCGGGGGTAGCGACCCGCGGGCCGCGATCCCGGCACGCAACACACGGGCCTGGAGCAGCGCGTTGACACCCCAGCGGTCGGCAGCTGTGAACCACTGGTCGGGAGGCGCGGACCAGGGCCCCCGGAACCGCGCCAACATCTCGTAACCGGCAACCGCGCCCGACGTGAGCTCCACGATCGGTTGGGCGTGCAACGTCAACAGGTCCGGCTGGTCAACCACACGTTGCAGAACTTCTGCCCACCGCGGATCCGACGGCGGCGGCGCAGCATCGTCCGCGGTCGCGACGGTGTCGGTCACGCGCCGAACAACTCCGAGGACCTCGTCGGAGTTGGCGTCGGTCCCGGTTGATTCGCTGCACTCAAGGACGTCACCAGCTCTCCGTGTGATCGCGGGGGGTCAGTCCGCTCACCTCTTCCATCGACACGTCGGCCCAAGTAGTGAGCGCCGTGGTCATCAACCCGAAGCGTGTCCAGCGGTAGACCACCGCGAGCACGGCGGCGAGCACGACGGTGACGACCGCCAGCACGACGCCGTCCGACGGCGCGACCAGGCCGGCCACGGTCAGGTGCCACTGGTGCAAGATCGGCCGGGTCGACTGCGTTGCGGTGCCGAAGTCGATCACCGCGACGGCCTGGAAGGCCGGCAGCAGGCCGGCCGACGCGCCCACCCTGGCCAGGGCGGGTGCGCTGCGCAACGGGTGGTAGACCGCCCCATAGAGCACGACCCCGAGCACAGCGGCGTACACCAGGGCGAGCACGAGGGACAGCACGGTCGGGATCCCGCCGGCCCGGGCCGACCTGCACCGCGTGGCCCCTGATGGAGACCAGGACGTTCGGGTCGCGCGTGATCTACGAGCGTTACCAACCCGTCGCTGGTCGGGCGACCTGAAGGAGGACCGCCATGCCACGAGAGATCATCTCGACCTCGAACGCGCCGACGTCGCCGCTCCACAGCCAGGGGGTCAAGGCCGGGTCACTCGTGGTCGTCAACTTCTCCGTTAACGAAAAAATGCCGTTCAGAGCTTGCAGAATGGGGGGATTCCGGCCCTGGACGGCATTCCCGCTGAGCGGGCTGCGTTTATGCAGTTTTCGGCAGGCTACCCACGGCGAGCTGACCGCTGTTCCCCCGAAAGGGCCAGCTCCAGCCGCTGCAGACACGCACCGCTCTTGCTGGTGCGCGGCGATCACCGCTCCCCCCAGATCAGTGACCAACTGCCAAAGAGAACGCTACGTGAGTTCCGCGTGAAGCGCAACCCTAATCGGCCCCGAATTTTCCCGACGTTTCCGGCGGGCGTTCAGAAGCGGATGCGACCCGCCCGGTTGTGGAATTCGCCGGTCGGTCCGTCCTTGCCGAGGGTCGCGAGCGCCACCGTGGCGTCGGTGCCCTCGGTGACCGTCTGGTGTCCGCTGTGCCGATTGAAGTCGGTGGCCGTATAGCCCGGGTCCGAGACGTTGACGCGCATGTCGGTCAGGTTCTTCGCGTACTGCACAGTGAGGGCGATGACGGCGGCCTTGGAGGCGGCATAAGGCACGCCCTGAATGGGGAACTCGTCGTGACTGGGATCCTGGAGGTAGCGGGGCCAGCCGACGCCGGATGCGACGTCCACGATCACCGGGTTCGCCGAGCGGCACAGCAGCGGCAGCGCGGCCTGCGTCACCCGCACGATGCCGATCACGTTGGTGTCCAGCACGACCGCGATTGCGTCCGCGTCGAGGTCGTCGACACCGAAGGCGGTCCCGAGGATGCTCGCGTTGTTGACGAGGACGTCCAGTTCGGGCAGTCCAACAATCGCTGCCTTGACGGACTGCGCGTCGGTGACGTCCAGCTGAACGACCTGCGCTCCGAGCCCGCGGGCTTCCTCGCCGCGGTCGGGGTCGCGCATGCCGGCGTACACGGTGTGGCCTGCGGCGATGAGGCGGCGGGTTGTCTCCAGGCCGAAACTGCGGTTCGCCCCGGAGATCAGTGTTGTTGTCATGCATCAACCGTGCGGCAGGCCTCGACGCCGTGGGTAGGCACTGCCGGTACCACTCCAGATCGGCCGCGAGCAGGCATGCTTGATGCCATGGACGAGTTCGCCGAGGTGCTCCGGACGTGGCGGGTCCGTCTCAGCCCGCAGGAGGTAGGTCTGCCACCCGGGTCGGGACGACGCGCGCCCGGCCTGCGCCGGGAGGAGCTCGCGACGCTCGCCGGGGTGAGCGTCGAGTACCTCGTACGGCTGGAGCAGGGTCGGGCTCGTCACCCGTCACCTCAGCTGCTCGGCGCACTCGCGCGGGCGCTGCGTCTCACTGACGACGAGCGTGACCACCTTTACCGGGTCGCCGGTGTCGCCGTACCGTCGGCGGGCGTCGTGTCGCGACACATCAACACGGGCGTCCAGCGGCTACTCGACCGGCTCGGGGACGTGCCGATCGCCGTGCATTCGGCTGCGTGGGACCTGCTGTGGTGTAACCCGCTCTGGGCCGCGCTGACCGGTGATCCGTCCGAGCTGAAGGCACCCGAGAGCAACGTCGCCTGGCGCCACTTCATGGGCCCGCCCGGGGTCATCGACTTCGACGCGCAGCATGCCGAGGAGTTCTCGAGCGACCTGGTCGCCGATCTACGCGAGGCTGTCGGTCGGTACCCCCACGACGTCGAGCTCGCAGCGTTGGTCGCCCGGCTGCAGGCAGAGTCCACTGACTTCCGGATCCGCTGGAGCGAGGCGCACATCGCACGTCACCGCTCGTGTCGCAAGACCGCCACCTCGACCCCGGTCGGACCCATCGAGGTCGACTGCGACGTCCTCACCGCCCCCGGCACCGACCTGCGCATTGTTGTCTACACGGTCGCGCCGGGGTCGGAGGACGAATCCAAACTCGCGCTACTCCGCGTCACCGGCGCTCAGGCACTGGCACCCTGATTGGCAGCTCACGCACGTTCCGGTGGGGCCCAGGTTGCGCCGTTGGATTGGGGCAGCGCGAGGTAGCCGATGCCCTCGGCGTAGCAAACGTCGAGCAGGTCGGGATCGGCGGTGGCAAGCGGCTGATCGGTCCATCGGGCGGATTCGGCGGCGACACAATCGGCCACGCTGACCGGGCAGCGGGTGCGGTGGTAGTGACGCGCTCGCAGGCGTCCCACAGCGGCGCCGACGGTTGCTGGAACGGGGAGCGCGTCCAACAGTCCGAGTTGGGCGAGGTCGAGCGTGGCCTGCTCCTCATCGACGCCGGCCACTCGGACGAGGTGGTCGAGCACCTCTGCAAGGCCGACCGCGGTCACCACGCTGTCGCCTGTGAGCAGCAAGGGCCGGACATTGCCGGCCGCGGCCTCGCCCCGCAGGTAGGCGATGACAGCGTAAGCGTCGAGCACCGTCACCGGCGGCGCCGGGATGCGGACGCGTCTGCGCGACGAGCCGAGATACGGGCGGATGTGGTGTCCGGCAGACGGGCGGCGTACTTGCCTCGAAGAGCGCTGACAGCGTGTTCGCCGTCGGGGACAGGGCGCATGACGATCCGGTCGCCGAGGTCGACGACTAACACCTTCCGCGTGCCCCAGCGGGCGCGGGCAACGGCGGGGATGCTGACCTGCCCGTTGCTCGAGATAGTCATGATGTGCTACTCAGCAGTCATCAGCCCATTGTATGTCTGCGGTGAACCGTTGTATCGCTGTCAGCCTGGACTCGGACACCTTCCAGTCGACATGCCGTTGGACGCGGCGGGCAAACACAGTGATCATGTTCTGCGCGTTCTTTGAACGCGGTCCCGGGCGTGTCGCCGCGCGCTATCCGTCGCTATGCGCGGGCCTTGACGTTTCGTACTCTGCGCAGATGAATCGTTCGGCTGCGGCGACGCCCGGGCGAGTGCCGTCTTCGGTTTTGGGGACGACCTCCTGCCCCATCCTGAACTGGTCGCACGTGTACCAGCGGGACGTAATTGGCAACCGCAGGGAAGCGGCACAGTGCTGCGATCGGATGGTGCCATTGATCTTGAAGCACTGTGGGCGGAGCATCTTCAGCAGGTGGTACCCGTACCACCGCGAACCTCCCCACGCCAAGGGTGGCAACTAGACCAGGAACGTCGAAAGCAGGTCGAGGACGCAGCACAGGCACGACTCGAACAACATTTCCGCGACCAGGGTTGGGTCGGACGAGATGTGCGTTACGGCAACTCGTTCGACGCAATCGCTACCAAGCCCGACGAGCTCCCGCTGTACCTTGAAGCGAAAGGGACCGAGACCGCCGGCGCATCAGTCATTGTCAGCAAGGGTGAAGTCAACTGGGCACGCAACAACCCCAACCAGTGCGTACTCGGGATCTTGTCCAACGTCTCATTTCTGACGACCGGAGAGGTCGACCCTCACAGTGGAACTTTCCGGCTCCTTCAGTGGAACCCCGACGAGGGTGAACTTAGTTGGCGCTCGCCCGGCATTTGCCGCCGTGCGGCAAGGCTATTGGGTTTACGGTCGGCAAGGAATGGATGCCACGATCCGATTCATTGCGAGGGGGAACCGATGTCTGCCGCTACGGTGCAGGGCTGGATCGGCGTCGTTGGCGGGCTCGCGGCTGCCGCCGTCGCTATCTTGAAGTACTTCAGCTATCGCTCGAAACGCGACAGGGTGACGGTCGTGGGTCAAGCCTTCACAAACACGGTCGACGCTCTCAGCTCTGAGGCTGAGGCTCGGAAGTTGGCGGCAGCGATTCTGTTGCGGCGCTTCTTTGATGGCGCGACCGAGCAGGGTGCGGCCGGACGGCCGTACGAACGAGAGGCAGTGGCAGTCATTGCTGCCCTCCTGCGCAGTTCTGCGTCTGGAGAGTTGCAAAAACTGCTCGCAGACGGGCTCGCGTATGCGCAGAGCCTGCGGGGGTCCGATCTCCAGCGATGCAACTTGACCGACGCCTATCTTGGTCGCCGTGCGCGCCGAACTATGACCTCAGGGGGAGAGTCCCGCCGAGTGGTGTAAGTCGGGTTCCTGATCGCGGTGACCGGAGTG
>NZ_CAXTHK010000036.1:0-35345 GCF_964244045.1 uncultured Jatrophihabitans sp.
CCTGGAGCACTTTTCAGTTGATCACCACGCTGTCAGCGTGAAAGCGCCGGGTTAGGATCTCCTCGCTTGCCGCGGATCGTCCTGCTACTGACGGTGTTCGAGGGCAGGTATGGCCCTAAGTGGGCCTGCCGTCGGGGGAGGACGCGATGAACGACCAGGTCAATTCGGTGCGCCGAGCCCAACCGGACTCGCTGCAAGCTACGGCGCGGGGACGGATTCGGGGCCTGATTGTCGTTGCGACGGTGTTTGCCGCAGCCGCACTGGCATTCGCGGGAACGGCCGCTGCCGACCCCTCGACAGTAAGCATTCCGACTGTTCAGCAGGTCGGCGCGGATGACACGCTGCCGGTGCTCAAGGCCAACAGCGCCGATTACACGCAGCACCAGACCGAGGTCGAGACCGATACCTTCTCCTGGGGGAGCTCGGTCGTGTCGACTTATCAGGTCGGGCGTAACTATCCGACCTACGGCGCGCAGGCAATCGGATGGTCCACCTCGACGGACAGTGGCCAGACCTGGCAGCACGGGCTGCTGCCGGGGCTCACGAGTTCGTCGCCGTCGCCGAACGCGGCCTACCCGCTCGTGGTGAACCAAAGCGTTGGCTACTCGGCCAAGTACGGCACGTGGGTCGCTCCGTCGGTCCCGTACCTGCCCGCGCCCAACAACACGTTCAAGGAAGCGGCCCTGCTCGTCAACACGTCCGCGGACGGCGTCACCTGGAACTCGCCCTCCGTCGCGGTGTCGACGAATGTTGACAAGGCCTGGGTGTCCTGCGACAACACGACCACCAGCCCGAACTACGGCAACTGCTACGTCGTGTACTCGCAGATCGACAGCGGCGAGCTGCTCGCGGCCGTCTCCAGTGTCGACGGCGGTGTCACGTGGTCGGCGCCGGTCAGCATCCCGTCCTCAACCGGCGCGGCGATCGCCGGCTACAACACCAACGTCGTGGTTCAGCCGTCGGGCAAGGTAGTGGTCGTTGCGACCGACCTGAAGAACGGCGTCAACGGGTCCAAGCTGATGGCCAGCCAGTCGTCAAACGCCGGTGCGACCTGGTCGGTTCCAACGCCCCTCGCCACCATCAGCTACCACACGCCGGCCGGGGGCATCCGCGGTCTGAACAAGCCTACGGTCGACGTCGACGCCGCCGGCGTCATCTACGCGGCCTGGGGTGACTGCCGCTTCCGAACAAAATGCGCGTCCAACGACATCGTTTTCGCCACCACTTCGAACGGGACCACCTGGAGTACGCCTCGCCGCGTGGCGATCGACGCTACGACGACGACGGTCGACAGGTTCATACCCGGCTTCGCGGTGGCGCCGGGTACCTCGGGTGCCACCGCACAGCTCTCGGTCGTCTACTACACCTATCCGACGGCAGCGTGCACGAGCTCGACGTGCCGCCTCAGCGTGCAGTACGCGACGTCCTACGACGGCGGGGTCACCTGGAGCGCGCCGTACACGATCAACCCGACGCCCATGCCACTGTCCTGGCTGACCAAGGGCAACAAGGGCCCGATGGTCGGCGACTACGAGTCGGTGAGCTTCTGCAATGGCAGTGCCATTACCGTCGCCTCGATCGCGACGGCCGCACCGACACCGAAAACGACGAAGACGCCGCTGACGTATCACCAGAACGAGTTCGCGTTGACCCTGCCGCCGAACTGGGGTTAGGGCCCGCGTGGCGGGAGGTGCCGCAGGCTGTCGGCGATGACGCTCGACATCAGGTCCGCTCCGCCGGACTCGAGGAAGAAGAAGTGGCCGCCGGGAAAGCGCCGTTGGCGATACGTTGCAGTCGTGAGGTGGGCCCACGCTCCGACCGCGCCGTGGTCGAGGTCAGGGTCGTGCTCACCGGCATACGTGCTTATCGGCACCGTCAATGGAGTCGGGTGGGCGTGCCGGTAGGTCTCAACGATGCGCAGGTCGGCGCGCAGGGTCGGGGCCAGCAACGCGAACAGTTCAGGCATGGTCAACACCTGTTCGGGCGTCCCGCCCAGCGCCCGCAGCGCCGCGACGAACTGCTCCTCGGGTAGGTCGTGGATGGCGGCGTGCCGCCGCGGCAGGTGGGGTGCCTCGTGCCCACCGACGGCCAGCAGCACCGGTTCAGGCCCGCCGTTCCGGCTCGCCAACCTGGTGAGCTCGTAGGCCACCAACGCGCCCATGCTGTAGCCGTAGACCACCATCGGGAGCTCGGGCAGCTCGCGCACATCGTCCAGGACGGCGGCGGCGGCAGCCTGCGCGGACTCCGGTGGGGACTCGCCCAGCCGGCTCTCCCGTCCCGGAAGCCGGACGAGGACGACCTCGCAGTCGGCTGGTGCCGCGGCGAACCAGCTGGACAGTGCTGCAGCCCCAGCTCCGGCATGCGGGATGCCCAGCAGCCGCCACCGGGCCGCCGTCGATCGCGGGCGGCGGACCAGGGAGCGACCACCGGTCATCAGCGCTCCAGCCGGCCCAGAATCCTGGCCAGGCCGGTGGCGACCGGGTCCACGAACTGGTCGGCCATCGTCTGCCGGGGCGTGATCTGCTCGCCGTCGACCTCTATCGTGCGCACCGTGCCCGTCAGGTGTTGACGCCACCCGAGGTCAGGCTGGTGGTAGAGGCCCGCCGCGGCGACGACGACCAGATCCCCGGACCACCGTCGAGGTCGGTATCGGGCCTGCGCAAGTTCGGACAGCCGCTGGAAGCCGGTGGTCTCGCGCAGGCCGTCAGGAAGCGGGCGCCGTAGCAGCACCGCACGCAGCAGCCCGAGATCACGGCGCGCCCGGCGCAGACGCCGACGCCGACTGGCGGCCCCGAAACGCAGCCGCAGACCGGTCTTCGGCTCGACCGCACCGTCACCGTCGAACCGGGGTCTGAACCGCCGGATGTAGGACGGGCTGGGGCCGTTGAACGAGACGAGCAGGTCGACCGTCTCGCCGGCCGAGGTCAGTTGACGGGCCATCTCGAAGGCAACCAACGCGCCGTAGCAGTAGCCGCCGATCCGGTACGGGCCTGCGGGTTGCACTTGACGCATCTCGGTCACGTAAGCGCGAGCCATCTGGCGCACCGAGCCGTGCGGCGCGCGGTCGCCGAGCAGCCCGGCGGCCTGGAAGGCATAGACGGACGCGGCGTCGCCGAGCCCGCGGGCGAGCGGCTCGAACAGCAGCACCGTGCCGGCGCCGCCGTGCACGAGGAAGAGCGACGGGCCGTCAGCGCAGAGCCGCACCGGGGTCAACGATGCGTGGGTCGACTCGCCGTGCTCACCCCCGCGTCGCGACTCGATCAGGGCGGCGAGGCGTGCGACCGTCGGGGCCTCGAACGACGTGGCCGGCGACAGCGCTGTGTGCGTCGCCCGACCGACGGCGGTGAACAGCCTGGCCATCGTCAGCGAATCGACCCCGAGGTCACGGACGTCGTCCTCGACCCCGAGATCCGGGATGCCGAGGACGCCACGCCAGATGGTCAGCACCTCGGTCTCGGTGGCCGTACGCGCATCGACCCCAGCACCGCGTCCTGCCAGCGCGTCCGGCGCCGGCAACGACCCTCGATCGACCTTGCCGTTCAGGGTCCTCGGGAACTCGGTCAGCACCGTGACGACCGACGGCACCATGTAGTCGGGAAGCGACGCGCGCGCGCGAGCCCGGATCGCGCCGGGCATCGCCGACGAACCAGGCCGCAGCACGACGTAGGCCACCAGCTGGGACACCCCTGCCGACCCGGCGGGCCGCACCACGGCGACAGCCTGAGCGATCTCCGGGTCCTCCTCCAGCACGGTCTCGACCTCGCCGCACTCGATGCGGTAGCCGCGGACCTTCACCTGGTTGTCCAACCGGCCGATGAACTCGAGTCGGCCGTCCCCGCGCCAGCGCACGAGGTCACCGGTGCGGTACAGCCGTAGGCGCCGCCCGTCGACGTCCCGCTCGATGAACCTCTCGGCGGTGAGGTCGTCTCGTCCGAGGTAACCCTCGGCGAGGCCGTCACCCGAGATCAGCAACTCGCCGGGCAGGCCGATCGGCACCGGCCGCTGCGACCGATCGGTGACGAACACGCCGGTGTTGGGCAACGGCGAACCGATGGTGATCGGCGCGTACGGCGCTTCGACCGGTCCGACGAGCGACCAGATCGTCGTCTCGGTCGGGCCGTACATGTTCCACAGCTCGCAGCAGCGCTCGCCCAGCGCGACGGCGAGCGAGGTCGGCAGGGCCTCCCCGCCGCAGAGCACCCGCAGATCGTTGTCACCGGCCCAGCCGTGATCGATCAGCATGCGCCACGTGGCGGGGGTCGCCTGCATGACGGAGACGCGTTCTTCGTGCATCCGGGTGAGGAGTGCGTGCGGATCACTCGTCGCTTCCGCAGCAGCAACGACGACGCAACCGCCCAGGGACAGCGGTACGAGCAGTTCGAGGGCAGCGATGTCGAAGGACAGGGTGGTCACGGCAAGCAGTCGATCGCTTGCGACGAGGCCCGGACGTCGGGCAATCGCGAGAACGAAGTTGAGCAGGGCCCGATGGCCGATCATCACGCCCTTCGGGCGGCCGGTCGAGCCCGAGGTGAAGATCACGTAGGCGAGCGCCGCCTGCGTCGGTGCCGCGGGTGGGGAGGTCGTCGCCGAGGGGGCCGTGCGCCGAGCGTCCACGTCGAGGTGCTCCACGGCCCCGAGATCGGGGCGCTGATCGGGCCGGGACAGCACGATGCGAAGGTCGGCGTCCTGCACCATCATGGCGATGCGTCTGCGTGGGTAGTCGGGATCGATCGGCACGTAGGCGGCGCCGGAGCGCAGGACCGCGAGCAGGGCGACCACCATGTGTGCCGAGCGGGGCACGCATACCCCGACGAGCGCGGCCGGCCCGATCCCGCGTTCGGCCAGGTCGCTCGCGTGGGCCTCGACGCTCGCAACGAGGTCGCGGTAGGACAGCCGGAGCTCGTCGTCGACCAACGCTTCGTCATCGGGTCGCGCGCGAGCTGCGGCCGCGATCAGATCCCAGACGGTGCTGTCGGGCAGCGGCAGATCGCTGCCCCACGCGAGCTCACGCAACCGGGACCGCTCGTCGTCCGCGAGCATCTCCACCTCGGCCAGGGAGGTGTCGTCCCGCCAACCGGCCAGCATGGCAGCCAGGTGACCGGCGACGGTCGCTGCTACCGTCCCGGAGGTGTCGCCGTGCACATCGACCTCGGCCGTGCCGGACTCGCGCAGGCTGACCTGAAGAGAGGGTGGGGGAAGGGCGTCGGGCCATCCGCTGCCGTCGAGATCGACAGCCACCGCGGCAACGGCGGGCCCGTCACCCGCGACGTGCTGCAGCGCGGAGAGGTCGATCGGGTGGCCGGCCGACCACGCGGTTGCCGCCTGCCAACGGGCCAGCGCGACGTCGGGACCCGGACCGTCACCCAGGTCGACCACGACCACTGACCATTGCCCGCCGCGCCCCACGGCTACAGCCACTCGCGCGGCGTCGGAGTAACGCGTCACCAGTGCGGCTACCGAGCACCCCAACCGCTCGGAGTCGGCGTGGGCGACGTGCAGCCGACGGCTGCGTGCCGGCTGCGGGGGAGAGCTCGCGGCAGGCAGATCCAGGACCGGGGGCACGCCCTCCAGACGGTCCAGCCAGGACGGCAGGTCCGGCAGAGTGGCGGCGGGCATGCTCTGCGGGCCGGTCATGGCGTCCTCGTGGGGCGGATCCGACGGATTGCCCGGCGTGCAGGCGCGGCGGCAACGGCAGGCGCCGGACGCCGGCGCCTGAGCTCGTCACCGGCCAGCGCCGTCAGCTCGGACAGCCTGCGCGTCGGCTCGCCGACCACGGCCGCGGTGAGAATCAGCAGGGTGTCCGCCCAGGCCTGCACGGTGGTCTCGTCGAACAGTGCGCCGTCGTACTCGAAGTACGCGCGAAGCGGTCCCGGGGTGTCGACGAATCCGAAAGCGAGGTCGAAGCGCGACGTCCCGGTGTCGGTGAACATCCTCGTCGACGTGAGCCCGGACAGGGCGGGGGTCGGCGGCGCGGCGCCCTGCATGCGGTAATTCACCTGAAACAGCGGGTTGACCCCGGGCACGCGCCGCGGCCGCAACGCCTCGACGAGCTTGTCCAGCGGGACGGGATTGCCCAGCGAGCGCAGCACCGCGGTGCGCGCCCGACCGATCACCTCGGTGAAGGTCGGATCGCCGTCGAGACGCACCCGCAGGATGATGGTGTCGACGAAGAACCCGATGAGCGGCGCCGTCTCGGGACGCTCGCGGTTCGCCGACGGCGACCCGAGCAGGAAGTCGGTCTGCCCGGTCAACGCGTGCAGCATCGTCGCGGTCAGGGCGAGATAGGTCATGAACGGGGTCGCCGAGGCCTGCCGCCCGAGGGCACGCATGTCCTCGCCGAGCCGGGGGTCGTCGAAGGCCAGGCGCCGGCCGGTGAACTGCCGTTCGACCGGGCGCGGCCGGTCGACGGGCAGCTCGAGGAGCAGGTCGGCCCCCGCGATCTCGTCGCGCCAGAAATCGACGACGCGGTCGAAGTGGTCGCTGCCGACCAGGGCCCGCTGCCACGCCGCATAGTCGCTGTACTGAACGGGCAGGTCGGCCACCTTCGCCTCGCGGTCTTCAACAGCAGCGTTGTAGAACTCGGTGAGCTCCTCGAACAACGGCGTGCGTGACCAGCCGTCAGTCGCGATGTGGTGCGTCACCAGCATGAGGACGTGGACCGTGTCGCTCACCCGGCACAGGTGGGCCCGAAGCAGGACGTCGTGTGCGAGGTCGAACGGCTCGAGGGCGGCGGCGGCGAGCCGGGCGTCCACGGACCCCGGCTCGGCGCGCAGGTCGGACTGGTCCCACGGGCAGCCGATGGTGGGCGCGAGCAGCTGGGCCTGCGGGCGTCCTTCCGCGTCGCGGCGGATGACGGTACGCAGCGCCTCGTGGCGCGCGACGACGTGGGTCAGCGCCGCGCGCAGGGCGTCGACGTGCAGCTGACCCTCGAGTCGCATCGTCATCGTCGCGTTGTACGTGCTGCGGCCGGGAAACATCTGATCGAGGACCCAGAGGCGTTCCTGCGCCAGCGAGAGGATCGGTGCCGAGCCTGCGGGCCGACGTCGGATCTCGGTCCGGCCGCCGGCGGCCGCCTTGCGCCGTTCGAGTTCCCGACGCAGTAGTTCGCGCCGTTCGGTCGGCTGATGTTGCGTCACGGGTGATCCGAACCGAGCAGTTCGTCGGTCACGGCCTGCGCCACGCGGGCCAGCGTGGGACGGTCGAACATCGTGGTCACGGCCAGGTCGACGCCGAGCTCGCGCAGCCGGGACAGCACCGAGATCGCCAGCAGCGAATTACCCCCGATGTCGAAGAAGTCGTCGTCCGGGCTGAACGGTGTCGGGCCCAGGACGTCACCCCACACCGTGGCCACGAGCTCCTGGGCCGGGTCGTCGAGATCGAGTGTCTCCGGCCCGCCGGTCTGCAGTGGCCGCGGGTCGACAGTGGCGAGAGCGGCGCGGTCGATCTTGCCGCTGCCGGTGGTCGGCAGGTGGTCGGTGACGACGACCCAACGCGGTTGCATCGACGCCGGGAGCCGGTCACGGATCTCGTGCCGGATCGCCGAGACCCGATCCGGCACCGAGGTCGTGGACTCGGGGGCGCCGCTTGCAGCCAGCACCAGATGCACGGCGAGGTCGGCTGCACCGTCGACCTGGCACAGGACGGTGACCGCGCGCGCGACGTCGGGCAGCGCGTTGAATGCCGCGTCGATCTCGCCGAGTTCGATGCGGTGGCCGCGCACCTTGACCTGGTCGTCGATGCGGCCCAGGAAGTCCAACCGCCCCGTTCGGGTGAGCGCCACCAGGTCCCCGGTCAGGTAGGCGCGCCCGCCGGCTGCGTCCGGGGCGGGAACGAACTTCTCGGCGGTCAGCTCGTGCCGTCGCAGGTAGCCCCGTCCGACCTGCGGACCGCCGATGCGCAGCTCGCCGGGTACGCCGACCGGGACGGGGCGCCCGTTCGCGTCCACGACGTCGGTCCGGACCCCGGGCAGCGGGCGACCGAGTGTGGGCGAGCTGGTCTCCCGGACATCGGCGAGCGTAGCCTGGACCGTCGCCTCGGTGGGTCCGTAACAGTTGAACGCTGTCACGGCTGCGGCCCGCAACTGCTCCCACAGGTCATTCTCGATCGCCTCACCGCCGACCAGCAGCATGCCCGGGAACTGGTCGTGGTCGACCGGTCCGGTGAGCAGACCCTGTGCGATGAGCATGCGCAGGTGGGTGGGCGTGCAGTCCAGGACGTCCACTCGGTGGTCGCGCAGGTAGGCGACCATCGCGCGCGGGTCGAGGCGGATGTCGTCGGGCACGAGGTCGAGGGTGTTGCCGTAGCCCAGATGTACGAGCTGCTGCACCGACGCGTCGAAAGCCAACGGGGCGTTGATCGAGTACGTACGCCGACGCTCGGGATCGGGCAGCGCGCTGTGCAGGTTGTGCATGAAAGCGGTCAGCGAGCCGTGCTCGATCAGGCTGCCCTTCGGCTCGCCGCTCGAGCCGGACGTGTAGACGACGTAGGCAAGGGCCTCGGGTGACAGCGTCGAGGCGACGGTCATGACGGGCTCGCGACGCAACAACTCGGCGGCGTCGAGCGCCACGGTCTCGACGCCGGGGAAGTGCGGTGCGTGCGGCGGGGCCGCGCTGCCGATGACGAGGCTGGTGCCTGTTTCGGCAACTGCTGCGCCGGAGCGGACGGGGGGGTTTAGCGGGTCCAACGCCAGGTAGGCCGCGCCGGCGCCCCAGATGCCCAGGACCCCGATCAGCCATTCCGCGTGGTGTCCGACCGCGAGCCCCACGACGTCGCCCGAGCCGAGGCCACGGGCGCGGAGATCGGCGGACACGACGTCGGCGGTACGGACCAGTTCGGCGAAGGTCAACGAGACGTCGCCGCTGCGCACCGCGATCGTGGCGGGCTCGCGGGCTGCGACGTCACGAACCCGGGTGACGAGCAGCCGCGCGTCCTCGGACCGGTCGTCGGCCCGATCGTTGAGCCGCCCGATGACGTCGAGGTCTCGGTCGGTGAGCACGACCAGATCGGCGATCGGCGTGTGCGGGTGTGCGACGGCACCGGCGAGCAGGGTCGCGAGCCGGTCGATGAGGAGGGCCGCCGTGTGGTCGTCGAACAGCTCGGCGCGGTAGTCGAGGGCGAGGTTCAGGTGATCGCCGATCGCGTCGACGAGCACAGTGAGGTCGTAGCGCACCTCGTGCCAGTCCATCGCGACGGGCTCGAGCGACGCCGTCCCGAAGCGGATGCGCTCCGGACTCGACGCCTGTCCGGCGACGACGACCTGGAACAGCGGATGGCTGCCCCGGTCGTGCACGGTGTCGACGAGCTCGAGGATCGCCTCGAACGGCAACGAGTCGTGCGCCAGCGCTTCGGTGACCACGTCTCTCGAGTGACCGACGAGCGAATCGAAAGTCACTGAATCCTCGACGCGCAGCCGCAACGGCAGCGTGTTGATCAACGGTCCGAGGACGTCTGCGCTACCGACGCTGGTGCGGCCGGAGGTCGGCGTTCCCAGCACGATGTCGTTGCCTGCGCCATGGCGGTGCAACAGCGCGCCGACGGCGGCGAGCACGACCATGTAGGCCGTGCCGTGGTGTCGGCGGGCGAGGGCCTCGACGTCGCGAACACACGTCGCGCCGAGCCGTCGCCGGACGCGCCCGCCGCGGGTCGAGACGTCGGGGCCCCGAGGGCGGTCGAGCGGGAGCGTCGTCTCGGTCGGCGCTCCGGCCAGCGTCGAGCGCCAGAACTGCTCGTCGTCGTCGTCGCCGGTCGGCGGCCGGGTGACGGTTGCGTCGGCGTACTGCCTGACGGGCAGCAGCGGTGCGTCGTCGTAGCCGGCGGCGAGCTCGCGCAGCAGGATGGGCAGCGACCCGCCGTCGAGGGTGATGTGGTGCGCGGTGAGCAGCAGGTAGGAGACCTCGCCGGGCAGGGACCACACGCAGGCGCGCAGTGCCGGTGCAACGGTGAGGTCGAACGGGCGATGGCCCTCGGCACGCACCTCGTCGGCGATCTCCGACCAGGAGGTCGCGGAGCGCAGGGTCAGCTCAACGGCGGCGTGCGCCGCCGGATGGACGACCTGTGCGATCCGCGAGCCGACCTGCTGGTAGGTCGTGCGCAGGATCTCGTGCCGTCCGACCAGCGCTGTCAGGGCCGAGCGGAGCCGAGCGGCGTCGAGCGGTCCGGTGACCCGCCGAACAGTGGGGACGTTGTACGCGGCCGACGACGGATCTAGCGTATGCAGCATCCACATGCGTTGCTGCGCCGGTGATGCGGGCAGGACGTCGACCCAGGTTTCGGGGTCGACGGGCTGCGCCACGCCGCCGTCGAGGGCGAGCGCCACGGCGTCGGGGTCAGTCAGTGACGCCGCCTCCAGGCGGTGCCCGAGGCGCCGCGTCACGTCGTCGGCCGGCGCGCTGCCGGGCGTCGCAGGGACGTCCAGCTCCCGGGCGAGGGCGCGGATCGTGCCGGTCGTGAAGACGAGGCGCAGCGGCACCGGCCGGTCGATGACCTCACCGATCCGGGTGACCATCCGACCGGCGAGCAGCGAGTGCCCGCCGAGCTCGAAGAAGTCGTCGTCGATCGAGACGTCCTCGATGCCCAGCAAGTCGGCCCAGACATCGGCGAGGCGCTGTTCGAGCGGGGTCTGCGGTCGGCTGAAGGCGCGCGGTGCCTCCGGTCGCGGCACGGGCAGCGCGCCCCGGTCTACCTTGTTGTTTGCCGTCCGGGGCAGGACGTCGAGGACGACGACGGCCGAGGGCTGCATGTACGCCGGCAGGTCGACGCGGAGGGCGGCGCCGATGGCGTCCTGCGTGGGCGGCGCGCCGGGGTCGGCCGGGGTCACGTAGGCGACGAGGCGCTGATCGCCCTCGTCGCGCTGGTGCACGACCACGACCGCCTCGGCGACTCCCGGTGCCTGCTCGAGGCGCGTCTCGATCTCGCCGAGCTCGATGCGGTGGCCACGAACCTTGACCTGATGATCGATCCGGCCCAGCAGCTCGAGCTGCCCGTCCGCACGCCAGCGCCCGAGATCACCCGTGGCGTAGACCCGGTGCCCGTCGAGCACGACGAAGCGCTCGGCGGTCAGGTCGGGCCGTTGCCAGTAGCCGCGGGCTGTCCCGGTGCCGCCGATGAACACCTGGCCTACGGCGCCAGGGGGCACGAGCCGGAGGCGGCCGTCGCGCACCGTCACGCTCGTGTTCGCAATGGGCCCGCCCACCGTCACCGGCGGCAGGGTCGTCGGTGCGAGCCGGGCCGACGTCGACCAGATGGTGGTCTCGGTGGGCCCGTACATGTTCCACAGCTCGGCCACCCGGCTGACCAGCGCTGCGGCCAGCTCCGCCGACAGTGCCTCGCCGCCGCACAGCGCGCGTAGCGGTTGCCCGGCCCAGCCGGACTCGACGAGCAGGCGCCAGGTGGACGGCGTCGCCTGCATGATCGTGACCTTCGCGTCCGCGAGTGTCCTGGCCAGCTGGTAGGGGTCGGCCGCGACGTCGGCGGTGGCCACCACGACCTGCGCCCCGCACAGCAGAGGCAGCAGCAGCTCCAGGCCCGAGATGTCGAAGCTGATCGTGGTGACGGACAGGAGAATGTCGTCGGGGCCGCACCCGGGCTCGGCCGCCATGGACAGCAGGAAGTTGACAAGCGCGGTGTGTTCGATCACCACGCCCTTCGGGCGCCCGGTGGAGCCGGACGTGTAGATGACGTATGCCGGGGCATCCGCTGAGATGTCCGCACGCCAGCCCGGCGAGCGGGCGGGGGCGGCCGCCTCGACCGGTGGGACAAAGCCGACCAGACTGCGCAACGCAGGCGCCGAGACCTCGTCGCCCACCACGATCCCGATGTCGGCGTCAGTGACCATGAACTGCAGACGCGCGTCGGGGAAGGCCGGGTCCAGCGGGACGTAGGCCGCGCCGGCGGCCCAGATACCCAGCTGGGCGACCACGAGGTCGGTGCCCCGTGTCAGGGCAATGCCGACGTGCGTGCCGGCGACGTCGTGCCGACGTAGGCGAATTGCCAACGCCGCCGCCCGGTCGAGCAGCTGGCGGTAGGTGAGCCGGCTGTCGTCGGCGACGACGGCGATGCGGTCGGGGTGTGCCTCGGCCTGTCGCTCAATGAGGTCGAGTGTCGTTGCCGGCGGGAGGTCGAGTTCCGGGCCGCGCCCCCAGCGCTGCAGCTGTTGCACCTCGTGCGGGAGGAGTACCTCGATGTCGTCGAGCGACGTGTCCGGCGCGAGCAGCTGTTCGAGCACGCGCACGAACCGGGCGGCCAGCCCCTCGATCGTCGACCGGTCGAACAGGTCGGTGCTGAACTCGATGCCCATGGTCAAGCCGTCCGGCGACTCGACGAACCCGAATGAGAGCTCGAAGCGGGCGGACGTGACCTCGACGTCGAAGGGCCGGAGCTCGACGCCCGCCAGGTGCGGGCGTGCGCCCGTGGAGTTGTAGTTGATCAGCACCTGGAAGAGCGGATTGCGACTGGCGTCGCGGCGTGGGCTCAGCTCGTCGACGAGCCTCTCGAATGCAACGCCCTGGTTGCGCTGTGCGCCGGCCATCACCGACTTGAGCTGGGCCAGCAACTCCTCGACGGTGTCGCAGTCCGCGACCTGGGCGCGCAGCACGACGGTGTTGACGAACAACCCCACCGTCTCGGCGAACTCCGGCGCGGTCCGCCCGTTGACCGGCACGCCGAGGACGATGTCGGTGCAGGACGACAGGCGGGACAGCAGCAGCGCCACCGCGCCGTGCACCACCGTGAACGGCGTCGTCGCACACCGGCGCGCTGTCTGCGCGATCTGCTCGCGTAGCCCGGCGCCCAGGGGCAGGGTCACCCGCTCGCCGCGATAGCTCGGTACGGCCGGCCGCGGCCGGTCGACGGGCAGGTCGAGGACGTCCGGAGCTCCGACAAGGGCGCGGCGCCAGTAGTCGAGCTGGTTCTCGGGTGAGTCGACGAGGGCCCGGCTCACGTAGTCCCGGTAGGCGCCGCCCGTCGTCGCCGCGTCGGGTGCCTCGCTGGCCGCGATCCGGTCGTAGGCCGCAGCGAGGTCGCGCACGAGCACGTCCAGGGACACCGCATCGCCGACGATGTGGTGGCACTGCACGAGCAGCACCGTGCCGGCCGGCAGACGGTAGCTAGTGAACCGCCACAGCGGGCCGTGCTCGAGGTCGAAGCCGAGCCGGTGCCGCGCATCGATATCGGCACGCATCGACTGCTCGGGGGTCGGGTCGCCGCGCAGGTCGACGTCGTCCACCGGTACCAGCATGTCGTCGCCGACGACCTGCGCGGGCCCGTCAGCCGTCCGGACGATCGTCGTTCGTAGCGCATCGTGACGGGCCGCGAGGGCCTCGACCGCCGCGCGGAGCGTCGCTGGATCGAGCTGCGCCGCGACGGACAGCACCCGGCGCAGTGCGTACAACGTGGTGCTGTCGCTGAAGTCGGCCAGGAAGAGCATCCGCTCCTGGGCGGGTGCGAGCGGAAACGCATCGTTCGCCGCGTGCGCCACGTCGGGTGCGGGGCCGTCGATCACTGCCCCGCGATCGAGCTGCGCGGCCAGCAGCGCGACGGTGGGGAAGCTGAACACGGCGCCGAGTTCGACGTGTACGCCGGCGCGCTTCTGCAGGGCGGCGGCGGCGCGCGTTGCCGACAGCGAGTTCAGGCCCAGCGCGAACAGGTCGGTCTCGACGTTGCGGATCGGCGCGCCGAGGATCTCGCCGACGA
Source organism: uncultured Jatrophihabitans sp. (assembly GCF_964244045.1). NCBI lineage: Bacteria > Bacillati > Actinomycetota > Actinomycetes > Jatrophihabitantales > Jatrophihabitantaceae > Jatrophihabitans > uncultured Jatrophihabitans sp. The sequence goes on from NZ_CAXTHK010000036.1 coordinate 13,690, forward strand.
CCTCGGCGACGAGCCTCTCGTCGTCGGTGCGGGGCGGCAGCTCGTCGCCATCTGACGCCGAGGTGAGATCGACGGTCGGCAGCGCGGCCATGTCGAGCTTACCGGCCGGCGACACGGGAATCGCGTCGAGTTTCATGACCGCGGTCGGGATCATGTAGGACGGTAGGCGGGTGCGCAGCCAGGCGATGACATCGTCCAGGACGATGGCGTTGTCGGACGGTACGACGTACGCAGCGAGGATCGGATCGTCGGCCGGACCTGGTGTGACGATCACGGCCGCCTGCCCTACGCCGTCGTGACGGCGCAGGGTGCTTTCGATCTCGCCGAGCTCGATCCGCTGGCCGCGCAGCTTGATCTGGCCGTCGTCGCGCCCGACATAGAAGATCTCGTAGTCGCTGGTCCAGCGGACCCGGTCTCCGGTGCGGTAGAGCCGCGCGCCGTCGGGCGCGTCGACGAAGCGTTCGGCAGTCAGCTCGGGTCGGCGCAGGTACCCACGGGCCAGCCCGACCCCGCACAGGTGCAGCTCGCCGACCGCGCCGACCGGCAACGGCCGCTGCTGGTCGTCCAGCACCCGCACGCTCATGTTGTCGATCGGCCGGCCAATCGTGACCAGCGCCGAGGGGTCGCGCTGCTGCACGGAGACCGTGACCTCGATGGAGGCCTCGGTGGGCCCGTAGAGGTTGATCAGCTCGACGTCGAGGAGTTCGAACAACCGGTCGCGTGCGTGCTCGGGCAGCGCTTCGCCGGACACCAGGACTCGCCGCAGCGCCGGGAACGAGGCGCCCCGGCCGTCGTCGACGGACTCGAGGAACACCGCGAGCATCGACGGCACGAAGTGCACCGTCGTGATCTCGCGCGAACGGATCGTCTTGGCGAGATAGCGTGGGTCGCGGTGACCGTCGGGCGCGGCCATGAACAACCTGGCGCCGACGGTGAGCGGCCAGAGCACCTCGTTGGCCGAAACGTCGAAGCTCAGCGGCGTCTTCTGCAGCACGATGTCGTCGGACCCCAGGGGCATCGCGCGCTGGCCCCACCGCAGCCGGTTCACGACGCCGCGATGCTCGACCATGACCGCCTTCGGCCGGCCGGTCGAGCCGGAGGTGTAGATGACGTAGGCGAGGTCGCTCGGCGTGCTCGTCGACTCGGGCGGCGTGCTCGGCAGCTGTGCGATCGACGGGTCATCGACCAGCAGCGCGTTCGGATGCGCGGGAAGTGTCGACGCGGCGGTCGAGTCACAAAGCAGCACCTGCGCCTGACAGTCGGCGAGCATGTGTTCGAGTCGGTCGGCCGGGTAGCTGGCGTCGAGCGGGACGTACGCGGCTCCGGCCTTGAGGATCGCGAGGATCCCGATCTGCATGCTCACGGAACGGGCGATCGCGACGGCTACCAGCGATCCGACGCCCACCCCGCGTTCGCGCAGTTTGTGCGCGAGCTGGTTGGCACGGTCGTCGAGCTCTCGATACGTGAGCCACGGCCCGCGATCGTCGCCCACCGCGAGTCGATCCGGCGTTCGGGCCGCCTGCCGGGCGATCAGCTCGTGCACCGTGCAGTCCGGGGTCTCGGCCGCGGTCGAGTTGACCGTGGCCATCGCTCGGCCCTGGCGGTCCGACATGAGCAGCGTCGGATCCAAGGTTAGGTCCGGTTCGGCCAACGCGCGGGTGAGGAGCTCGCTGAACTGGTCCAGTACGACGTCGACGGTCTGCCGGTGGTACAGCTCGTCGGCCCACTCGACGAGCACGTCGAACCCGCTGCCGTGGTCGGTGAAGAGCACCGCGAGGTCGGCCTTGGTGGTCGCCGAGTGCAGTTCGACGGGGGTGAGCAGGTGCTCGCCCAGGTGCAGCGATTCCGCCGTGCGCCGGGCGCCGTTGACCATCATCGGCACGATGTGGCTGCGGGGATCGCGACCGACGGACAACGAATCGACAACGACCTCGAACGGCAGCTCGGCGTGCTCGATCGCCTCGAGCACGGCCAGCCGGGTTCGTCCGACCAGCTCACGGTAGGTCGGCGCGTCCGAGCAGTCGATGCGCACGAATACGGTGTTGACGAACAGGCCGATCGTGGACTCGAACTGCTCCGGTCCGCGCACCGTGACGGGCATGCCGAGCACGACCTCGGACTCGCCGGTCCAGCAGGTGAGCTGGTAGGCGTACGCGGCCAGCGCGGCCATGAACGGCGTCGAGCGTTCCTTGGCTGCGAACTCGCGCAAATCTTCGGTGAGTGCTCGATCGAGCCTTGTCGAGCGACGCTGCACGGTCCAGGCGCGGGTCTCCGGGCGGCGCCGGTCGGCCGGCAACGCCGAGGCGAGGGGAGCACCGCGCAATCGGGCCGACCAGAAGGCGAGTTCGGCGTCCTGGATCTGCGCGACCCGGCCGCGCTGCCACGCGGCGAAGTCACCGTAGGCCGGCGGCGGGTCTGCGACCTCATCGTTGTGCAACGCCGCCTGGTACGCGGCCGAGAGCTCGGTCCAGAACAGCGTCCGGGAGCTGTCGTCCGTGGCGATGTGGTGCACGACGACGACGAGCAGGCACCGATCGACGGTCCGGATCAGCAGCGCGCGCAACGGGATCGTCTCGCTCAGGATGAACGGCCGGTCGCGGAAGGACGTCGCCAGATCGAGCGCTGCGTCGTCGTCGGGGACCACCGCCTGCTCGAGCTCGACGTGCGGTTCGGCGGCCAGGTGCGCCTGCGGAACACCGTTGACGGCGACGATCGTGGTCCGCAGGGCATCGTGCCGGGCGGTCAACGTATCCAGCGCCCGCTGCAGCGCCGAGATGTCGGGCGTGCTGGACAGCCACCCGGATCGGGCGATGTTGTAGGCCGCACCACCGGGCAAGGCCTGTTCCATCACCCACAACCGCTCCTGCGCGAACGACAGCGTGCCGGGGTTGCGGTCGGTCCGCGCCGGCTCGATTCCGGCGACGGAGCGGCGGCGAAGCGCGTCGTAGAGCGCCCGCTTCGCCGGGCTGAGCTGGGCGAGCACCAGGTCGCTGTCGCTGTTGTCGGCCGCGGCCACCGCCTACGCCTCGTCGTCGGAGTCGAGCAGCATCGCCTCGACCTGTGCAGACAGGCCGGCAACGGTCGGAGCCAGAAACAGGCTGTGGACCGGCAGCTCTACGACGAACGCCTGGCGGATGCGCATGACTGCCTGCGTCGCTAGCAGCGAGTGACCACCCAGCCGGAAGAAGTCGTCGTCACGACCCACGCGCTCGACGTCCAGCAGCTCGGCGTAGATGTCGGCGATCCCGCTCTCGACGACGTTCTCGGGCTCGCGGTACGTGGTGGTGGTGGGGGCGGCAGTGGGCAGCGAGGCGCGGTCGAGCTTGCCGTTCGCGGTCAGCGGGATGGCGTCGAGCGCGACGAACGCAGCCGGGATCATGTAGTCCGGCACTCGCGTGCGCAGCTGCTCGCGCAAGTCCGCGTCGTCCGGGCCGGGGTGGTAGTGCGACACGACGTAGGCCACGAGTTGTGGTGGCCCGTCGTCGCTCGACAGCACGACGGCGACGCGTTGCACCCCCGGATGGGCGAGCAGTGCCGCCTCGATCTCACCGGTCTCGACGCGGAAACCGCGGATCTTCACCTGGCCGTCGCGGCGGCCGAGGAACTCGACCTCACCGTCCGCGATGCGAACCAGGTCACCCGTGCGGTAGCTGCGTCCGCTAACCGGAAAGTCGACGAAGGCGGCGGCGGTGCGCTCGGCGTCATGCCGGTATCCGCGGGTGACGCCGGTGCCGCTGATGCACAACTCGCCGATGGCGCCGGTCGGGGCGACACCACCGGTCGGCGTGCGCACGGCGACCGCGACGCCCGGCAGCGGCCGGCCGATGGGCACCGAGGAGCCGCGGTGCGGCTCGTCGCTCGAGACCTCATGTGCCACCGCGCCGACGGTGGTCTCGGTCGGGCCGTAGTGATTCACGATCCGGACGTCGGACTGCGCGCGGATCCGGTCGACGAGCCCCCAGGGCAGGGCCTCGCCGCCCAGGACGATCAGGGAGCTCGGCAGTGCCGGCTCGGAGTCGGCCAGCAGGTTGGCCAGGTGCGACGGCGTCATCTTGATCGCGTCGACGCGGTGGGTGGTGATCGCGGCATCGAACGCGGTCGGGTCCAGCACCTCGTCGGCGCTGAGCAGCACCAGTGCGCCGCCCGCTGCCAGGGACCCGAAGATCGCGGTGTTGCCCAGGTCGGTGGCCGGCGACGAGGCCAGCGCCCAGTTCCAGTGCGCCCCGAACCGCAAAGCCGAACTCACACCCGAGACGTAGGCGTCGAGGTTGGCCACGGTGACCTCGACGCCCTTCGGCGCGCCCGTGGAGCCCGAGGTGTAGATGACGTAGGCCAAGGCGTCCGGTGGCGCCTCGGGCAGGGCGGCACCTGCGGACGAGGGCGCGGCCTCGGGATCGACCCGAATCAGCCTGCAGCCGGCGTCGACGACGGCGGCAAGGCCGCCCAGGTCCGCGTCGGCGTCGGCGAGGATGACGTCGCAGCCGGAGTCCTCCAGCGCGACGCGCAGCCTCGCCTCTGGTTGGGCGGGGTCGACGGGGACGTAGCCACGTCCGGACGCCAACGCGCCCAGGATCGCCGCGACGGCGCCGATGCTTCGCTCGGCCAGGACGGCGATCGGAGCCCCGGTGGATCCCAGCTCGCCGGCGAGAGCGGTGGCACACGCGACGAGCCGGCCGTAGCCGAGTTCCCGATCCCCGGCGCGGAGGGCGACACGCGCGGGGTCGTTCGACGCGTGCTGGGCGATGCGGTCCAGGACCGAGGGGCCGTCGGCAACGGCGGGAGCCTGCAGGACGGCGGGCTGCAGTGCGTCGGAGCGGAAGAGATCGACCGCGCCCACCGGGGTTGCCCCGTCTGCGCTCGCGAGCGCATGTAGCGCGGCGGAGACTCTAGGCACCGCGACCGCGCCCCCGACCATCGTGACCTCGCCGCCGCCCGCGGGCACCCGAAGCTCGACCTGCACATCGGGCCTGGGCGCCGACGCGCTCGACGGGGCGAGGCCGAGGACGATCGGCGCGGTGGCGGGGATCGCGTCCGGCGCCCATTCCTGGAAAGTCTCTAGATCGGCCAGGATGCGCTCGCACGCGAGCTCGACGGCGGCGAGCGTGTCGGTGGCCGCGACGGGTACCCGGGCCGGCAGCACCTCGCTGTACGGACCTGCGGCGCCGTCGAGCTCGCCGCCGCGTCGCGCGTCGAGCTCGACACCCAACCAGATCTCATCCTCGCCGGTGAGCCGCGACGCAGCGCTTGCCAGCAGGGCCAGGGCGTGGGCACGGGGCGGGCTGTGCAGCTCGACCGGCGAGCTTGGGGGAGCTACGCCCGCGTACGGGTTCACGGGCGTCGCTTGCATGATGTTCGTCCACGACGGCTCGTGGAGGCTGGCCCAGAACGCAGCGGCGCCCTCAGCCGGCTCTGCGGCGAGGTCGTCCTGCCACTGGGCGTACTCGGCGTACTGGATAGGGTCCTCGACGCCAGGGTCGCCGGTCATCAGCAACCCGGCCAGGTACTGCAGTGTCGGCGCATCGGCGACCAGCGCATTGGCGCGAAGCTCGAGCCGCGGCGCGGGACCACCGAGGTCGACGAGTCGCAGCTGGACTGCCGGGGTCTGCGTGACCTCCTGGATCGGTTCGGTCAGGCCCGCCGGAACGACGACCCGCGACCGCAAGACCTCATGTCGCTCGACGAGGTCGTCGAGACGCTTGCGAGCCGTCGCCTCCGAGAGTCCCGCAGGAGCCACGACGTGGACGTATACCTCCTGCTCGATGCCCGCCCGCCAGTGGCGTCGCTGCTGGCGGCCGAGCGCGTACGCCGCGATCTGCGTGCTCGGGTTCGGCTCACTCATCGCCGGAACCCGGAACAGCGCGAGCACCGGATCGGCTTGCCGCAGCCTGCGCGGCGATGTTCACGGCCTGCGCGACCTGGCCGGCGAACCGCGATTGGATGATCTTGTGGTGATCGGCACCTTCGGCGTCGAGCACGATGACGTCCATCCCCCGAGCAGCCAAGGTCGCCCACCGGTCCTGCGGCACGAGTGTGGTGTCGGCCCGAGCCTTGCGGATCAGCGTCACGTGCAGGTCGGCGGCCTCAGGGACGAAAGACAGCTGCGCTTTGCGGTTCGCGGCGTAGAAGTCGACATACTTCGGGGGGATGGGAAGTCCGAGCTTGCTGTAGGCGACGGCGAGCCTCCAGCGGACACGCCGCAGGACGAACATGCCGACGAGATCGAACAGCGAGCGTCCGCCTTTGACGAGCCGCAGCCGATGTTGCCAGCGGCCGTTGGCGGTCGAGGGCAGCGCGCCGCGTGGCGGTGTTGCGTCGATGATCCCAACGAGAGCGACCTGCTCGCCGGCGGCCCGCAGCTGCCGGCCCACCTCGTAGGCCACGATGCCGCTGAAGCAGTACCCGAACACGTAGTACGGACCGCTCGGCTGAGCCGACCGGATTGCGCTGACACAGTCGGCGGCGATGTCCTTCATCGTCGTGCGCGGTGTCGAACGCCCGTCGACGCCGCGGCACTGGACGCCGTAGACCGGCCGCCGGGGATCGAGCTCGGCGAGCATCTGCCGGTACACGAGCACATCGCCGCGCAGACCGGGCATGGCGAACAGCGGCGGCAGGTCACCGCTCGTGCGCATCGGGACCAACAGGTTGGTGGCGTGGTTGTCTCCTGCTCGCGCGCGACGCACGTAGTCGGCCATGTCGGCGATCGTGACGCCTTGGATCATCATCGACAGCGGGATCTTGACGTGCAGGGTCTTCTCGAGCATTGCGAACAGCCGCAGTGCCGACAGCGAGTGCCCGCCAACGTCGAAGAAGTTGTCGAGAACGGAGAGCGCGTCGTCGACGCCCAGAACCTGGCGCCAGACGGCGGCGACCTCGACCTCGATCGCGTCGCGCGGCTGGACCGCGATCGCCGAGCCGACCACGCCCACGTCGGGCAGCTGGCGGCGGTCGGCCTTGCCGTTGGCCGACAGCGGTACCGCGGCTATGACACCGATCGCCGACGGGACCTCGTATGCGGGCAGGAGGCGGCCCAGCTGCCTGCGCAGCTCGCCCGCTTCGGGTGGGGCGCTCGGGTCGGCAGGCACGACATAGCCGATGAGCCGCTGCTCGTCGACGGTGGTGCCGCGCAGATCGCAGATCGCTGCTGCCACCCCGTCCAGCGCCGCCAGTGCCGATTCAATCTCACCGAGCTCGATGCGAAAGCCGCGCAGCTTGACCTGGTCGTCGAGCCGGCCGAGATATTCGATCGAGCCGTCGCTCAGCCACCGTCCGCGATCGCCGGTGCGATACATCCGCTCGCCGGTGGACGGCTCGGTCAGGAAGCGCTCGGCGGTCAGGTCGGGTCGGTTGAGATAGCCCCGCGCCACACCCACCCCGGCCAGGTACAGCTCGCCGGCCGCACCGACCGGCACGGGCCGCTGCTGTTGGTCAAGGACGTGGATCCGCATGTTCGCGATCGGACGACCGATGGTGATGCGCTCGTCCCCGGGTGCGCAGCGTGTGGCGCTGACGTCGATGGACGCCTCCGTCGGGCCGTACAGGTTGTGCAGCTCGCTGTGCGGCAGCTCGCGCAGGCAGGTCCGAGCGGTCTCGAGCGGGAGCGCTTCGCCGGAGGACAAGATCAGCCGCACCGACGGGCAGCTGCCGGTCGGCGTGGTCAGCAGGAACGCGGCCAGCATGGACGGCACGAAGTGCACCATCGTCACACCGCGGGCGTCGATCACCTCGCGCAGGTAGGCCGGGTCGCCGTGCGCGTCGGGCCGCGCCATCACCAGCCGGGCACCGGTCATCGGGGCGAGCAGGAGCTCCCACACCGAGACGTCGAAGGTGAGGGGCGTCTTCTGGAGCACGACGTCGTCCGGACCGACGCTGTACTCGGCCGCCATCCAGATCAGGCGGTTGACGAGGCCGCGATGCTCGCAGAGCACACCCTTCGGCTGCCCGGTGCTGCCCGAGGTGTAGAGAAGGTAGGCCAGGTCGTCGGTGCGTACTGCCACCCGAGGCCGGTCGGTGGGACGTGCGGCGACGGGGTCGGGATCGCCGTCGACGAGGAGCCGAGGCGTTCCCAGCGGCACCGAACCGGCGCAGCTGCGGTCGGTCAGGACGAGTGCTGCGCTGCTGTCACGAAGCAGGAACTCCTGGCGGGCTGCCGGGTACTTGGGATCGATCGGTAAGTAGACCGCGCCCGACTTCAGGATTCCGAGCACCGCGACCTCGGCGTGCACCGAGCGCTGCATGGCGACGGCCACGACGTCGCCGACGCCGACATTGCGGGCGATGAGCTCGTGCGCGAGCTGGTTGGCCCGGGCGTCGAGCTCGTGGAAGGTCAGAGCGGTCGCCTCGTCGAGCACAGCCACGGCGTTGGGCGTCCGGTCGACCTGGGCCTCGATGAGCTGGTGGACCGGCACGTCCGGCACGTCGTCGACGCGGGTGTCGTTCCACGCCTCGATCGCCGGGTCGGCGGAAGCGCTCAGCTCGCGCAGCGCGACGTCAGGGCGCCGGCAGCCGATGTCGAGAACCGACGACAGGCAGGCCGCCAGCCGCTCGATCGTGGCCCGCTCGAAGATGTCGGTGCTGTACTGCCACAGCACGTCGAGCGAACCGCCTTCGCCGGCGACGCACGTGAGGCCGAGGTCGAACTTCGCCCAGCCGCCGTCGTAGCCGACGGGTTCGACGACGGAGTCACCGAACCGGGGCTGCGTGGCCGACTCGCTGCGCATGGTGATCATCACCTGGAAGATCGGCGCGTGGGACGCCGTACGTTCAGGCTGCACGGCGTCGAGGATGACGTCGAACGGAACGTGCTGATGGCCCAGCACGCCGACGACCGATGTCCGTACCCGCTCGACCAGATCGCCCAAGCTGACGTCGCCGGTCGTCGAGACCCGCAACGGAAGGGTGTTCAGAAAGAGCCCGATGATCGAGCGGAGCTCCGCCCGGTCGCGTCCGCTGACGGGCGTCCCGAGGACGACGTCGCCGTCGCCGCCGAACAGTTCGAGCACCCAGCTGAACGCGGCGACCAGGACCATGTAGGGCGTCGCCCCGTGATGTCGCCCGAGGTCCTCGATCGCGGACACCGTGGCAGCGTCCAGCTGCGAGCGGAACTTGGCGCCACGATCGGTCGCAACGGCGGGCCGGGGGCGGTCCAGCGGGAGCGTCGTCGCGGCCGGGGCGCCGGCGAGGTAGTCCGACCACCACGAGACGTCGCTCGAGCCGGAGTGCCCGGCGAATCGTTCCCGATGCCAGTGCGCGTAGTCGCTGAACTGAAGCGCTGCAGGCCGCAACGACGGTTCGTGACCGTTGACGCGAGCGCGATAGAACTGGCCGAGGTCGTCGAACAGCAAGCGCTTGCTGACGTCGTCGCACGCGATGTGGTGCAGCGAGATGACGATCAGGTGGTCCTCGGGTGCAGCGCTCGCAAGCGTGATCCGCAGGGGCCCGTTCGTCGCGAGCTCGATCGGCTGCTGCACTTCACGGGTGACCCACTCCCGCCGCAGGCGCTCGTCGACGAGCGTCTCCGGAGCGAGTTCGATGCGCTGTAGCGGGATGGGCTCCACCGGCGTGACCTCGATGTCGCCGCCTGCCAGCCGAACCCGCGTGCGCAGGATCTCGTGCTGGCGCTGGAGGTCGAGGACTGCCAGCTCGAGAGCGGGAACGTCGAGTGGACCGCGGATGCGAAACGCCTGCGACTGGTTGTAAGCACGCAGCACGTCGACGATCTGGTCGAGAGCGAACAGCCGCTCCTGCTGGAAGGACAGGCGGCGGGGGATACGGGGGTCGCGTGTGGGGATCTCGTCCTGTTGCTTGGCGCGCGCTGTCAATCGCTGCTTGAGAGCAACCGCCAGGGCGGCGTTGCGCTCGTCGGTGGCGGACCGACGCTCGGTGCTGTCGTCAGCACGGGTGGCAGACGGACCGGTAGCTTCACGCGACCCGATCACGTTCCCCCCCATTATCGATCACCCCGGGGTGGCATTACCACCGAGCAGTCCGAGCCGCCGAAGCCGAACCATAGCTGGCATTTACGGGTGTCGCTCGCCGATGCGAGAATGTGCGCACCGGAAAACCGGTCGCATTGTGACGTTTCGGAGGGAAAGGGGCGGTGGTGAGGCATGGATTCGTCCAGCGCGCCCGACTGGCCGGTGACGAGAACCTGGCCGGTTATCTCGCGCACTGCGCCCGCTCGGCGGGTGGCGTCGTGGACCGAACCCATGATCATGTTTTCTTCACCGGTGGCCCCCATCCCGGACCGTTCAGCAACGGCATCATTCGCCTGGGCGAGGGGGGTCACCCAGACATTTTCTTGGACGAAGCGGAAGAGTTCTTCGCCCGCGTGAACAGAGGATATCTCTGCTGGGTTCGTGACCACTGCGACGCTGATCTCATCGAGCGTCTCCACGCCCGCGGCTACGTCGTGCGGGAGCCCGCTGAGGGCTTGTGCGGGGTGGCAACCGACCATCGGCCTGCCGACTACGCAGTGCCGGCGGGTTGCTCACTGCGTCGCGTCGACGACGAAGACGGTTTGGTCGATTATCTGGACGTCATCGCAGAGGTTTATCAGCTGGCCGAGGCACCACGTGCCATTCAAGAATCGGTGCTGTTCTCTCTCGCCAGCGCACGGGATCCGGCGATGAGCGTCTTCCTGTTGTACGAGGGTGATCGCGCGCTGTCGGCCTCGGCGAACTTCGTGTCCGGCGGGTGTGGCGGAATGCAGTGGACCGGCACTCGCCGCGAGGCGAAGGGTCGCGGGCTGGGCCAGGTGGTGTGTGCTGCGGCGTGGGCTTCGGCCTTCGATCGTGGCGAGGATCTCGTCGTTGGACAGTCGTCCACCATCGGTACCCCGGTATGGCTGGGTATGGGCTTCGAACAGGTCACTCGGTACCGCCGCTTCATGTCGCCGCCCGCCCGCAACGCCAGGAGTTGACGTATCGTCCCAGCGCGTACGTCTCTGGAGGGTGGTCGTGATGCTTGATGTCGGCGCGATTCCTGACGCGCCCCCACGGGAGCTGCGCTTCAAGCGCTCGTCCAGCATTTCGGCGTCATTTCGAGAGCTGTACCGCCGTCGCGAACTGATTCGCGTATTGGCCACCCGCGACTTCATCGCGCGCTACAAGCAGACCTTTCTCGGCGTCGGGTGGTCGGTTCTGCAGCCGCTCGCGGTCGTGCTCGCGTTGAGCCTCTTCCTGCGCCGGCTCACCCATTCGCACACCGGTGGCGTTCCCTACGTGCTGTGGAGCTTCGTCGGCCTGATCCCGTGGTCGTTCTTCTCCGGGGCGCTGAGTGCAGGGGTGGGCAGCCTGCTGGGCAACCAGCCGTTGCTGAACAAGGTGCGCTGCCCGCGCGAGGCGTTCCCAATCGCGGCCATGGTGCTCACCGGTGTCGACACGCTGATATCGGTCGGCACGCTCTCGGTGCTGTTCATCGCGACCGGAACCGTCCCGGAAGCAACCTGCTACTGGATCCCGGTGCTCATGCTCGTCCAGCTCCCGATGGCCGCCGGCGGTGCCGTGCTCGGCTCGATCGTCGTGGTCTACCTGCGTGATCTGCGCAACATCCTGCCGCTTGTGCTCCAACTCGGGCTGTTCGTCACGCCGATCGCCTTCAACATGAGCCAGGTGCCGTCCCGGTTCCGGCTCGCGTACAGCTTTCTCAACCCGGTGGCCCCGGTGATCGACGGGTACCGCCGAGCCGTGCTCTACGGGCTCGCGCCGGACTGGTCGGAGCTCGGCGCCGCGGCAATCAGCAGTGCCGTGCTGTTCCTGATCAGTTTCAAGGTCTTCAAGCGTCTCGAGCTGGGCATTGCCGACCTCATCTGACGGCGAGATCGCCGTGTCTCGGGTGTGGAAGCGATTCCATGCCGATCGCACCCGACCCTCGCTGCGCGACCACGTCGACAAGCTGAGCCTGCGTAGCCGCGACCGCGACGACCGCTGGACATGGGTGCTGCGCGACGTCGACTTCACCGTCGGAACCGGGGAGGCCGTAGGCATCGTCGGTTCCAACGGCGCCGGTAAGTCGACGCTGCTCAAGGTTCTGACCGGGGTCATGTACCCCTACGCCGGAGAGGTCGACATCGGCGGCCGCGTCGGCGCGCTCATCGAGATCCGCGGCGGCATGCATCCTGACCTCACCGGTCGCGAGAACACCTACGTCTACGGCACCCTGCTGGGCCTCAGCCGGCAGGAGGTGCGGGCCCGCTTCGACGAGATCGTGGAGTTCGCCGACCTGTCCACGGCGATCGACCGGCAGCTGAAGTACTACTCGTCGGGCATGCAGATGCGGCTGGGGTTCGCAGTCGCTGCGTTCCTGCGTCCGCACGTGCTCCTCGTAGACGAAGTGCTGGCCGTCGGTGACGCGTGGTTCCAGCAGCGCTGTCTGAACCGGATGCGCGAGGTGCTGCAGGAAGGCACGACGCTCGTGTTCGTCTCGCACGATCTGGCTTCGATGGAGGCGACGTGTTCGCGCTCGATCTGGCTCGACATGGGGGTGATGCTCGCCGACGGCAGCTCGCGAGAGGTCTTGTCGAGTTACCGGGCCGCGATCGAGAGCTATGCCTCCGATCACCTGTCGGTCGACGGCCTCGCGCGGTGCATCGGTGTGAGCGTCGACCGCTCCGACGGCGGCATCCCCAGCAGCTTCGCGCCCTTGCTCATCGATCTGACACTGAATCTCGAACGAGCGACGCGCGGCCGCCTGCACGTCGGTATAAGCGAGGGCTCGGCCACGCCGACCGTCCTGGTCTCGACCTCGATGATCTTCGATGAAGGTGTGCAACGCGTGCAGTGCGAGATCTCGGACCTGCCGCTTCCCCGGGGGCGATACAGCCTCTGGTTGTACGCAGAGTCCCACGACGGCCTGGACCTCATGCCCTGGCATCCGGCGGCCTCGTTCGAGGTCGCCGGGTCCGACCTCGACCCGGCACCGCGTGCCGTCGTGCGCCTGGCGCCGGTCCACGTCTCGAGCGTGTGGGCCCGCCTGGACCCGCCCTCGGCGTCCAACGGCAACCACCCCCGTCCGGTCGGCGCGCACCGCGACCACAGCTCGGGGTTCCGACCGCGCCCGATCCCAGCTGCGCAGGTGCCGCCCGACCTCAGGCCGCGATGATGCCCGACATCGCGACCAGGATCTTGCGAGCGCCCTCGAACGGGGCACGCCCGTGGCAGACGAGCATGTTGTCGAGCATGATCATGTCGCCCTCCTCCCAGGGGAAGCGCACAGCCAGCTCGTCGTAGCGACCCATCAGGTACTCGATTGTCGAGTCCGGGATCGGCTCGCCGTCGCCGTACGTGACATTGCGTGGCAACAGGTCCGGGTCAAACAGCTCGAAGAGCGCCGTCCGGATGCTCTCGGGGATCGCCGCCGGGTGGTGCAGCAGGACCTGGTTGAACACCACCTTTTCTCCGGTCACCGGATGGGTGCGCACCGCGGCGGCGCCCTGCTTGATGCGCAGGTTGCCGTTGGGCAGCCACTCGCACGTCGTGTCGGCTTCGGAGCAGCGCTGTTCCACGACGGCCCGGTCCGAGGTCCCGAAGAAGTCCTGCCACGACACATCGATGCCCTCGCCGAAGTTGCGGACGTAGCGCAGTCCGCGGGTCTCGAGCTGTTCGACGATTGCCGGGTCCAGTGAGCGGTAGAGCTCGCGGCAGTCGATGAGCGGGGTCTCGCCCCCGCTCTCGGCGGCGATCTGGCAGCTGAAGAAGATCCGCGTCGGCCACTGCGCCATGTGCGAACTCTCGTTGTGGAAGTGGATCGGGAGGTTCGCGGGGTACGGCGTCGAGGAGAAGATATTGTCGGCCGCTTCGTCTCGCGGGAGGTCCCCGTAATCGCCGTAGAGCTGCGCCGCCACGGCTTCGGCGGCCACCGAGAAGGCGCTCGGCGTCGCGATGTCGAAGCCACGGAACAGCACCGCCCCGTACCGATGCAGGCCGGCGGTGAGTTCGTCACGGTGGGCAGCGGCCCACTGGGGCAGGTCAATCTGCGGCCCCGACGGCCGGATCACCAGCGGCAGCTTGCCCTCGCGCCCGGGCAGATGCCCGGTTGCCGTCAGGCCTTTGCTCGACAGGTCGACGGCGCGCCGTGCGCCCCTTCTGATCTCCGGTGGCATGTTCACACTCCTTGTCTCGTTGCTTCGTGTTGTCTCGTGGCTTCGTGGAAGATGACGCGATGTTCGGCTAGGGGCGACGCTTGGAAAACGAGTGCCGCGCTACCCGGAGGCGAGAAGTCCGGCAGCTGCGGCGTCAGGTCGACGACCGTCCACTGCTGATCGGCAGCGTCGAGGTCGGACCACAGCAGGCGCGGTGGCTCGGTCGGCCTGAGGGACACGGCGAAGCGGTCGAGCGGGAACGCGAGGCCGCCGCGCTTCGCCTTCAGGTAGGCCTCCTTGCGCGCCCAGCAGGTGAGGAAGGCCTGGTCGCGGTCGTGCGCGGGCAGCGCCATTAGCTCGGCGTGCTCGTCGAGGCTGAAGAAGCGAGCTGCGACCGCAAGGTCGGCCGGCCCGCACTCGACGTCGATGCCGAGTTCGCTCGAACCCATCGCGAACAACCCGACGTTCGCCGAGTGCGAAAGATTGATGTGGACGTCCGGGAACCCGGTCAGGACGGGCTTGCCGTGCTCGAGGGTGCGGAACTCGACGCGGTCAGGCTCGATGGCCAGGCGTTCGCCGACGATGCGGCGCACGGCGGCGTGCGCGGTCGTGTATCGAGTGCGGTGCTCCTCGAATCGGAAGGCGTCGGCCCGCGCTCGCTCGTGCGCGTCCAGCAGCGTGCGGTCGTGTGGATCGGCCGCGTCGAGGTCGATGGCCCAGACGTCGACGATCGGCTGTGCCGTCACGGCGCGCCTCCGCCCGCTCGACGGCGCCCGGCGCGGACGCCCACCGGTTGCGGACCGAACCGCAGGTCGCGCAGCGGGATGTCCGGCCGCGCAAGGCAATCGGCGATGAACTGCTGCGACCAGTCGATGAACCGGTCGATCGTCGCGGGGTCGAACAGGTCGCTGTTGTACTCGCAGTAGCCGGTGATCCCGGTCCGGGTCACCGACAGGTCCACGGCGAGGTCGAAGCGCGCGAAACCCAGGTCGACATCGACGGCCGACGTGGTTAGCCCGACGAGGTCGGGGACGGCGGGGCCACCCTGCTGCACCCGGATGTTGACCTGGAAGACGGGATTGCGGCGGCGGTCGCGAGGTTGTCTGCTGAGCTCGACGATCCGTTCGAAGGCCACGTCCTGGTGTTGGAACGCCTCGATGCACAGAGCCCGGGACTGCCGGGCGAGCGCGCGAAAGCTCTCGCCGCCGTCGACGGTGAAGCGCAGCGGCAGAGTGTTGGAGAAGAAACCGATCAACGGCTCGATGACCGAGTGGTTCCGGTTCGCGAACGGCGTGCCCAGCACGAACTCCCGGCACCCGCTCCACCGATACACCGCGCCGGCAAGCGTGGCCGAGAGCACCATGAAGGAGGTGCAGCGCTCGGCGACCCGCAGGGAGTCCAGATCGGGCAACGCGCCGTCGATCCGCATCGGCACGTGCACCCCCCGGTAGCGCGGGGTATCCGGGTGCGGTCGGTCGACCGGCAGCTCGACCGCGTGCGGGGCCCCGGCGAGCTGGCGTTGCCAATAGCTCTCGCGACGGGCGTCCGGCGCCCGGTCCTGCAACCAGGCGGCGACGTCGGCGTACTGCACGACCATTGGTTCGGGCGCCCACCCGGTGCCGGCGATCTCCGCGGCGTACCCGGCAGCCAGCTCGGTGAACATGATCTCGTCTGACCACCCGTCGAATGCGATGTGGTGCTCGCCGAAACCCAGCAGGTGGCAGTCGTCGCCGACCGCGACCGCGATGATCCGCAGCGGGAGGTCGACGGCGAGGTCGTACGGCCGGCGGCCGAACTCCTGCAGCAGGCGGACACCGTCGACCAGCCGCTCGTGCGCGTCCGCGCCGCAGGCGGACACGATCTCGAAGCTCAGCTGCCAGTCGTCGAGCACGACCTGGCTCACGTCAGCCGTCATCTCGTCCACTGAGCGGAACACCGTCCGCAGGACCTCGTGCCGAGCAACGATGCGTTCCATAACCCGCCGGACCACCGCGAGGTCGAGCGGACCGTCCACGCGCACGGCCACGATCGCGTTGTAGACCGGCGAACCGGGCGCGAGCTGGTCCATGAACCACAGCCGCCGTTGCGGCGGCGCCAGGGGGGCCGGTCGCGACCGGTCGCGCTGCGGGATCCCGCCTCCCGCAGCCCGTCGAGCGAGGAGCATCTTTTCGACGAGCTCACGCCGGTCCGGGCTCAGCGCATCGAGGCGCGCGCGGAGCTCGTTCGCGCTGGTCACTTAGATTTCGTCCTCGACGCGCACGAGCAGGTCGTTCGGCTCGTCGGCGATCATGGCTGCGAGGAGGAGCAGGGCGAAGTCCGCGACCGTCGGAGCCTGGAAGACGTCGATGACGTCGAGCTGGACGCCGACGCTGTCGGCGACCCGGGTGACGATCCGCGTGGCGGCGAGCGAGTCGCCGCCGAGGGCGAAGAAGTCGTCGAACCGGCTGGGCGCTGGGACGGCGAGGACCTCTGCCCACAGGTCGGCAACGAGGTGTTCGGTGACCCCGGCGAGATCCGGCGCCACCACGGGTTCGGCCGCAGGGGCCTGCTCGGCCCGCGCCGCCAACGCCTGCCGGTCCACCTTGCCGTTGGCGGTCAGTGGGAGCTCTAGGCACACCTCGACGCGCGCCGGGACCATGTAGACGGGCAGGGCGGCCGCGAGCTGCGATCGCAGCAGGTCGGCGTCGACCGCCCGCCCGACGGTGACATACGCGACGATCGCATTCGCGGGCCGTCCGACGGTGACCGCTACCGCCTGCTCGACGTCCGGTAGGGCGCGCGCGGCCGCTTCGACGTCGCCGAGCTCGATCCGGTAGCCACGGATCTTGACCTGGCCGTCGCGGCGCTCGACGAACGTCAGCCGTCCCTCGGCGTCGCGACGAACGAAGTCGCCGGTCCGGAACGCCCGACCGAGACCGGGGACCTCGACGAACGCGGCCGCGGTGAGGTCCGGGCGCCCCAGGTAACCGGGGCTGACCCCCGCGCCGCCGATAACCAGCTCTCCGGTGCGCCCCGGGCCGGCAGGTGTTCCGTCGTCGCCGATGACGTCGCACCAGGTGCCGGCGATGGGGAAGCCCATCGGCACGGGGTCCTGCACCTCGCCGTCCAGACGTTGCGACACCGACCACACCGTCGTCTCCGTCGGGCCGTAGAAGTTCCACACGCCTGCCGTGACGGTGCTGATGGCGCGCACGAGGGACGCCTCGTAGGCCTCGCCACCGCACACCGCACGCAGGCCTGGCCGACCGCGCCAGCCCGCGGCCAGCAGCAGACGCCAGGTGGACGGCGTGGCCTGCATCAGGTCCGGGTGTGCACGATCAACCAGCTCGCCCAGGCGCCGGCCGTCCACGCAGACCTCGCGGGCGGCCAGCACCAGGGTCGCGCCGGTGATGATCGGCAGCAGCAGGTCGGGGACCGAGAGGTCGAATGCCGGGGTCGTGACCCCGAGCATCATCTCGTCCGGCGACAGGCCGGGAGCGCGCGCCATGTGGTCGAGCAAGGCAAGGACCGCGGCGTGCGTGATCTGGACGCCCTTCGGTTCTCCTGTCGAGCCCGAGGTGAAGATCACGTACGCGAGATCGCTGCCGGCCAGGTCCGGTGCCGGTTCGGCGCCCACCGTTCCGGCCGAGTCGTCGACCGCGAGCTGCGTGACGTTCGGCAGCGGGCACCCCTCCGCGGGGTCGGGAACGAGGCACAGCCGCAGGGCCGCCGTTGCGGCGATCGAGGCAAGCCGGCTGGCAGGCATGGTGGGCTCGAGCGGGACATAGGCAGCCCCGGCCAGCAGCACCCCGGCCATCGCGACGACGGTGCGCCTGTGTCGAGACGCCACGATTCCGACCAGCTCGCCGGGCCGGGTGCCGCGCGCGCGAAGCCGAGCCGCAACCCCCGCAGCATCGCGCGCGAGAGCGGCGTAGGTGATCTCGCCGTCGGCGTCTCGGACGGCGACCCGATCGGGACACATCGCCGCTGCGGCGGCGATGCGTTCCGGGATCGTCCGCAAGAGCGCTGCGGCAGTCACACCATCACTCGGTCCCGGGGGTCCGGCCGAGTTCGCGGTCCAGCAGTCGACGGGCCTCGTCCTCGTCCATGTTCTCGATCGAGGCGATGAGGTCGGACAACGGGACGTCAGGGGCGGCGGCGCCCAGCCGATCGTCGATCTCGACGCTCATCGTGCGCACGGTCGGATAGGAGAAGATCAGATGCAGTGGAAGCTCAACACCGAAGGTGCTTCGGGCCCGGGCCATGATGCGCGTCGCCAGCAGCGAGTGGCCACCGACGAAGAAGAAGTCGTCCTCGACGCCCAGCCGATCGGCGAGCAGGACGTCCGACCAGATCGCGAGTAGCGCGCTTTCGGTGTCGTTCGCTGGGGGTGTCGCGTCGTCGAGTACGTCGTCGACGACGTCGGCCGGCCGTGGCAACGCGGCCCGGTCGAGCTTGCCGTTCGCCATCCGAGGCAGGTCCGCCAGCGTGACGAACTGAGCCGGGATCATGTGGTCCGGCAGCGTCCGACCGAGCGCGGAGCGCAGCTCGTCCGTCGAGGTGCCGCCGTCGCCGGAGACGTAGGCAACCAGCCGGTCACCGTCGGGGTCGTCGGGATCGACCAGCACCGCGGCGTCCTTGACCAGCGACGAGCCACGCAGCGTCGACTCGATCTCAGCGAGTTCGACGCGATGTCCCCGGATCTTGACCTGGCCGTCGCCTCGGCCCAGGTAGACGAGGTGTCCGCCGTCGTCGAGCCGTACGGAGTCGCCGGTGAGGTACACCGATTGATCGTCGAACACGGTGAACACCGTGGCTGTCGTATCGGGATCGCCGAGATATCCGGCGCTGACGCCAGAACCGCCGATCGCCAGCTGGCCGCTTACCCCGAACGGGGCCAGGTGCTGCCGCGCGTCGAGGACGAAGGTGCGTACGCCGGGCAGCGGCCGCCCAATGGGGACGGGACCGGCGGAGTACGCCCCGCGTGCAACGTCATGGATGGTTGCGCCGACCGTCGTCTCGGTCGGCCCGTAGTGATTCACGACCCGTTGAACCCCCGCCGCGTACAAGGACTCGACGAGTTCGGCCTCGAGGGCCTCACCGCCCAGCACCACGAGGGGGGCCGAGAGAACCGGCTGCTCGCCGGCAAGCAGGGCGCGGGCCAGTGACGGGGTCAGCTTCACGGCCGCGATCGACTCCGCCCGCACGACCCGATCAAGGGAGGTGACGTCACTGAGCTCGTCGTCGCTGAGCAGTCGAATCGATCCGCCGCCGAACAGCGCAGGCAGCACCATGGTGTACGCGAGATCCGTGCTGAGGGACGTGACGACACCGAGCCGGCTTCCCGGGCCGCCGATCCGCAACCGGTCGGCGACGCCGCGCGCATAGGCGACCGCGTTGCGATGTCGCACGACCACGATCTTGGGTTCGCCGGTCGAGC
Organism: uncultured Jatrophihabitans sp.; assembly: GCF_964244045.1. NCBI lineage: Bacteria > Bacillati > Actinomycetota > Actinomycetes > Jatrophihabitantales > Jatrophihabitantaceae > Jatrophihabitans > uncultured Jatrophihabitans sp. Next base: position 33,189 of record NZ_CAXTHK010000036.1, read on the forward strand.
CCGACGTGGCCAGCAGGTACGCCGGATCCTCTGGCGTCGTCGCGGTGAGGTCGGCGGCAAGCGTCGCCCCGCGCTGGGCGAGATCCTGCTGTCGATAGGTAGGCACCGAGCCGACCGTGTGGTCAACGGCTGCGAGGACGACGTCGGCGCCGCTGCGGGCCAGCTGTCGTTCGAGCCGCTCCGCAGGCGTGCCGGGCCCGAGTGGCTGGAACGGTTGGCCGCACTTCCAAGCCGCGAGCATCGACACGACGGTGGCCACCGTGCGGTCGGTGACGATCGCGACCGGCCGGGAGCCTGCGCCGCTGGCGCGCAGACCCGCGGCGGTGGCGTTCGCCGCCGCGTCGAGCTCGGCAAAGGTGAGTGCGGTGGTCCCGTCGTCCAGGGCCGGCGCATCGGGCGACTGTGCCGCCTGACGTTCGAACGCCTCGAGCAGGGTGTCCTCGACCTGCGGCGCTGGTTCGGCAGCGGTGCCGGCTGCGACGAGCCGCTCGAGCTCGGCGCTCGGCAGCATGTTCGCATCACCGGCTGTGCGGGCGGAGTCCTCGTCCAGCGTGCTGACGAGCTCGCCGAGGTGCGCTGCAAGCCGGTCGGCTACGTCTTCGCCGTTGGACGAGGCCACCGTTGCGCTGCTGAGCGGCCCGTCTCCCACGAGGACCAGCTCGGCTACGAGCCGGGCATCGGGCGGCACGTCCTGCGCCCCGGCCGGGTAGTGCGAGAAACCCACCAGCGACACCGTCTGTGGCGCGTACACCAGGAACCGGTCGGCCTGGCCGAGCAGGGCAGCGACGCTACGGACAGCGTCGGCGGCCGGTAGATCGAGCAGGCCGGGCACGGCGAGCGGAACCGACCTGGCGAACGGTCCGACGGCATCAGCGACGTCCGCAGAGCCGCGCCCGGACACCCGAATCTGTACGGCGGGCGCACCCTCGGCGAGCACCTGGTCGCGCTCGAGCACGGCTACCCAGGCGCTGAGCCACAGCTCCGCCGACGCACTTCGTCGGCTGGCGACCTCGGCCAAAGTGGGTGAAGCAGCCGGGTCGGCCGGCCCGGCGCTCTCAGCCGCGGCCGGCCAGAAGTCGGCGGCCAGCCGCCGCTCGGGGGTGTCGGCCTCGCGCTGCTCGGACTCCCAGCCCGCGTAGTCGGCGTACTGCAGGTTGTCGTCAGTCAGCTCGACCACGCCGTTGAGGATGTTCGCGATCAACAGCAGGCTCTCGTGGTCGGCGACAGTTCGCAGCGCCCAGACGTCCAGGACACCGCCGCTCAGCTCGACGCCGAGGACCGCGGCCCGTGTGCCGGGCGCAGCTATGCCCACCAATTTGGGGCCCAGCTCAACAACGTCGTAGGGATCCGGCGAGATCACCTGCACCGGGTACGGCGCCCCCGCGGTCTGCGAGAAGGAGGTGCGCAGGATCTCCAGCCGGCTGCTCAGCAGCACCAGGGTCTCGCGGAGGTCGGCGATCGTGCGGTGGGCGGGAGCCGGCACGCGCACCCGATTCACCGACGACGAGCCTGCGTCGAGGCGGTAGGCATCTCGCTGGGCGAGCGAGAGCTCAAATCCCTGCATTCCAACGCCCTCCAGCGGCCGGTACCAATTAGTGCGCTACGTCAGGCCGGTCACCGCGAACGCGAGCCGGAACGGGCCTCAAAATACCTGACCCCGACGCAGCTGACCTGACGAGCCGAGAGACTGTCGGGTATGCGGCGGTTTGGTGCCCTCGAAGCATCCCGCTGTCGCTGCACCGGCAGCCGCGAACTTCGACAGCGGGGCTTGTCCGGTCGGATGCCATCGAGTATTAGTTCTCGTGTAGGTCGCGTCGCCGTTGTCGCAAATCGTCCCCTCGAAGTCTGATTGCACCCCTGACGAGCTGGAGCAGCGTGAGCAGGTTCGCGCCTCGTGTCACACGTGTCCTGTTCTGTGTTGCGTTTCTCCTGGTCGCGGGGTTACCGGTTGTCTCCGGTGCTGGTGCCAGCACTTCGTCGGCGGTGTACATGGCGCCCCGCGGCTCAGGTAAGGCGTGCAGCGCCGGTGCACCGTGCGCGACCTTGCAGGCGGCTCTCGCGGTCGCCACTGACCGCGCCACCATCTTCGCCACCGGTGGCACCTACCCGGCGCAGACTGTGACTCGGCTCGCGACCGGTCAGCACGCGATTGCGGTC